>CAXTSB010000005.1:36922-51241 GCA_964246845.1 uncultured Acidobacteriaceae bacterium | reverse complement strand
TCGCGGCCCTTGCCGGTGAGACGGCAGCGCTGCGGCGGCAGGCGGCCGAAGGCGCGGAAGCGGAGCGGGTGCGGATTGAGGCGGCGCTCGAAGAGGAGCGGGGGCGCATCACGCACCAAGCGGATACGGAAGCCGCCGCGGTACAGGCCGGGGCGGAGCGTGGGTTGCGCCGGTTCGTGGCGGAGCTCGCCGTCGATCGCGCGGCGGAGCGGGTGCGGCTCAGCCCCGAGGATGACCAGGCTATGGTGGACGGGTTCCTGCGCGAGCTGGCCGGGCAAATCGGCCGCGAAGGGCGCATTTGATGGCGGCCGAGGGATATGCGGGCCGGTACGCCCGCGCGCTGCTCGACGCCCTCCAAGGGCAGGATGCCGAGGGGGCAGACCGGGAACTGGCGTCGTTCGAGGCGGCTTGGAAGGAAAGCGCTCCGCTGCGGAGCGTGTTTCTTGACCCTTCCATCAAAGCGGCAAAAAAGATTGAGATCCTGGACCGGCTGAACGAAAAACTGGAGATGAGCCGGCCCGTGCGGAACTTCGTGGCGGTCATCCTGCGCCACGAGCGCATGGACGGTTTTGAAGCGATTCTGGGCGAGTTTCGCCGGTTGCTGCGCGGGGAGCGCGGGGTGGTGAAAGCGGAGTGGACCAGCGCCCGCGCGCTCGGTGAAGACGAACGCCAGGCGGTGGAGGCGCGCATCCGCGAGCTGACCGGCCGTGCGCTCCAGGCTGAGTTCCACGAGGACCCGACCCTGCTCGGCGGCGCGCGGCTCCGCATCGGCTCAACGATTTACGACGGCAGCGTGCGCGGGCGTTTGGACGCTCTGCGCGAAAAGCTGGCCGCCCGCTAGAAAGCACACAGGACAAGAATGGCAACGATCAACGCAGACGAAATCACAAGCCTCCTACGGGAGGAGATCCAAAACTACGACAGCCGCATGCAGGTCGACGAGGTCGGCACGGTCATCTCGGTCGGCGACGGCATCGCCCGGGTCCACGGGCTCGACAAGGTCATGGCCGGCGAGATCGTCGAGTTCCCCCACGAGGTGGAAGGCTTGGCGCTCGCGCTCGAAGAAGACCAGGTCGGCGTCGTGCTGATGGGCGAGTCCGGCATGATCCGCGAAGGCGACGAAGTCAAGCGCACCGGACGCATCATGAGCGTGCCGGTGGGCGATGCCATGGTGGGCCGCGTGGTGGACGCGCTGGGCCGTCCGATTGACGACCGCGGACCCATCCATACGACGGAAACCCTGCCCGTGGAGCGGCTCGCCCCCGGCGTGATCGGCCGCCAGCCGGTCAAGGAGCCGATGTCGACCGGCATCAAGGCCATCGATGCCATGATCCCGATCGGGCGCGGACAGCGCGAGCTGATCATCGGCGACCGGCAAACCGGCAAGACCGCGGTCGTGCTCGACACGATCATCAACAACGCGAAGAACAACCTGATCTGTATTTATTGCGCGATCGGGCAGAAGCGCTCCTCGATCGCGCAGGTGGTGCAAACCCTGACCGAAAACGGCGCGATGGACTACACGATCATCGTGGCCGCCTCGGCCTCCGAGCCCGCGCCGCTCTTGTACCTGGCCCCGTTCGCCGCGACGGCGATGGGCGAGTATTTCCGCGACTCGGGCAAGCACGCGCTCGTGATCTACGATGACTTGTCGAAGCACGCCGTCGCGTACCGCGAGCTCAGCCTATTGCTGCGCCGCCCGCCGGGGCGCGAGGCCTACCCGGGTGACGTGTTCTACCTCCACTCGCGCCTGCTCGAGCGCTCGGCTAAGATGAGCAAGGAAAACGGCGGCGGTTCGTTGACGGCGCTGCCGATCATTGAAACTCAAGCCGGCGACGTATCGGCGTATATCCCGACCAATGTGATCTCGATCACCGACGGGCAGATCTTTCTCGAAACCGACCTGTTCAACTCCGGCATCCGGCCGGCGGTCAATGTCGGCTTGTCGGTGTCGCGCGTGGGCTTTTCGGCGGCGATCAAGGCGGTCAAGCAGGTCGGCTCGACGCTCAAGCTCGACCTGGCGCAGTACCGCGAGCTGGCCGCCTTCGCGCAGTTCGGCTCGGACCTGGACAAAGTGACGCAGAACCAGCTCAACCGCGGCAAGCGGCTGACCGAGCTGCTCAAGCAGGACCAGTTCCAGCCGTTGACCGCCGCGCACATGGTCGCGGTCCTGTTTGCCGGGACGCAGGGCTTGCTCGACGATGTGAAGGTGGAAGACGTGCGGCCGTTCGAGCAGGGCTTCCACAAGTACCTCGACGCGCAGCAGCAGGCGCTGCTGAAAGACATCGAGGAGAAAAAGGCGCTCGACGACGACCTTCGGGGACGGCTGAAGTCCGCGATCGAAGAATACAAGCGCGACTTCCTGGCCGGGCACGAGCAGGCGCAAGGCAAGGACGCGGTGGTGGCCCTGAGCGAGGACGAGCAGCGGAAAGCCGGCGAGAAAACGCCTGCGGGCTCGCAGCCCGGTGCGGCGACAACCGCGGGCGGCGGCGCAAGCCAAGAGCAGGCCAACAGCAAGGGCGCACAGCAGGCGCAGGGCGCGGCCGACTCCGGCCAGGCCCGGCAGGCGCAGGAAGCGACGCGCTAGATGGCAAACGTACTCGACCTGCGGCGAAGAATCCGCAGCGTGAAAAACACGCGGCAGATCACCAAGGCCATGAAGATGGTGGCGGCGGCGAAGCTGCGCCGCGCGCAGGAGCGCATGACCAACGCGCGGCCGTACGCGGTGATGCTGGCTTCCGTGCTCGCCTCGCTGCGCCGTCGCGTCGCGGAGATCGATCCGGCGACGAACGAGCTGCGCAGCCCGCTGCTCGCGCTCCGGCCGGAAAAAACCGTCCTGCTGGTAGTCGTGTCGGGCGATAAGGGCTTTGCCGGCGCGTTTTCAACCAACATCATCCGCGCCGGGTCGCAGTTTGTGCGCGACATGCAGGCCGAGGACGGCGAACGAAAGCTCGATGTGGAGGCAGTCGGACGCAAGGGCCGCGACTTCTTTCGGCGGCGGTATCCTTCCGCCAAGTTTGAGCAAGCGGCGGAAGGCGCGCGCCCCGGACGCTCGCGTCAAGGGGATGTTGAAGCAGTCGCGACCGAGCTTTCGCAGAAAATCTCGCTCGACCGGCTCGCGTATGAAGACGTGCGCTTGTTCGGTGAGGAGATCGCGGCGCGCTACGCGGCCGCCGAAGTGGATGCGGTGTATCTTGCGTATAACTCGTTCCAGTCGGTGATCTCGCAGAAGGTAGTGGTCGAGCGCATTCTGCCGCTCGTCGAAAAGCGCGAAGGCGGCATCGCGGATCCGAAGGTAGCCCAGGAAACAACGCCGACCGAGGAAGAGCGCCGGAAAGCCGGTGAGGCCGCGCTCACCGCGGGGCTGACGCTTCGCGACGACGAGCAGGAAGCGATCCGCGCGCAGTACGATGACGAAGCCAAGCGGTTCGGTACGGCGAACGTGGACTATACCTATGACCAGCCGGCGGATGAGGTGTACGGCACGCTGCTGCCCCGGTTTGTTTCCGCGCTGCTGTATCACGCGATGTTGGAGTCGATCGCGAGCGAGCACGCGGCGCGTATGACGGCCATGGACGCGGCGACCAGCAATGCATCGGAGATGATCGATTCGCTGACCCTGACTATGAACCGGGTCCGCCAAGCGGCGATCACCAAGGAAATTATTGAGATTGTGAGCGGGGCGGCGGCGGTTTAGCGCCTTTGAGGATAGGTATGGCAGAACAGACGTTGGAACACCCGGTCGATACGGGCGCATCGCACTACGGCGAGCAAGGCCAAAACAGCGCGCAGACCGAGCAGAATATCGGGCGTGTGGTGCAGATCTCCGGGCCCGCGGTCGATGTGCAGTTTGACGAAGCGAAGATGCCGGGCATCTTCCAAGCCCTGCGCGTGACCAGTGAGGGCTTTACGGTACCGCAGCCCGTGAACGTGATCCTTGAAGTGCAGCAGCACATTGGGGACGGCCGCGTGCGCTGCGTTGCCATGGAAGCGACCGAGGGCATGGTGCGCGGCATGCAGGTCATCGATACGGGCGCGCCGATCATGATGCCGGTGGGCCGGCCGACGCTCGGACGCATCATGAACGTCATCGGGCAGCCGGTCGACGAGTTAGGGCCGATCGAAGGGGCGAAGTACCTGCCCATCCACCGCACCGCGCCGAGCTTTGAGGAGCAGTCCACGCAGGAGGAAATGTTCGAGACCGGCGTCAAGGTCATCGACCTGGTGCAGCCGTTCGTGAAGGGCGGCAAGATCGGGTTGTTCGGCGGCGCGGGCGTCGGCAAAACGGTCATCATCCAGGAGTTGATCAATAACGTCGCCACCAAGCACGGCGGCTTTTCCGTGTTCGCCGGCGTGGGCGAGCGCACCCGCGAGGGCAACGACCTGTGGCTCGAGTTCCAGGAAGCAGGCGTGATCAATCTGAAAGATTTGCCCAAGTCGAAGGCCGCTTTGATCTACGGGCAGATGACCGAGCCGCCCGGGGCGCGCCTGCGCGTGGCGCTTTCGGCCCTGACCATCGCCGAAAGTTTCCGCGATGAGGAAGGCGCGGATACGCTGCTGTTCGTTGACAACATCTTCCGGTTCACACAGGCAGGGTCCGAGGTGTCGACGCTGCTCGGGCGCATGCCTTCGGCGGTCGGTTACCAGCCGAACCTGTCGACGGAAATGGGCGAGCTCCAGGAGCGGATCACCTCGACCAAAAAAGGTTCGGTGACCTCAGTGCAGGCCGTGTATGTGCCGGCGGACGATTACACAGACCCCGCGCCGGCGACCACTTTTGCCCACCTCGACGCGACCACCGTGCTGTCGCGGCCCTTGTCCGAACTCGGCATCTATCCGGCGGTCGACCCGCTCGCGTCCTCATCGCGCATCCTGTCGCCGCGCATTGTCGGGCAGGAGCATTACGACGTCGCGCAGGGGGTCAAGCGTATCTTGCAGCGCTACAAGGATTTGCAGGATATCATCGCGATTCTCGGCATCGACGAGCTGTCCGAGGAAGACCGGCTCACCGTGTCCCGCGCGCGCAAGGTGCAGAAGTTCCTGTCGCAGCCCTTCCATGTGGCGGAGCAGTTCACGGGTATTCCCGGCTCGTACTGCAAGATCGCCGATACCGTGCGGTCCTTCAAGGAAGTGATCGAGGGCAAGCACGACGATGTGCCGGAGCAGGCGTTCTACCTCAAAGGCACCATTGAGGACGTGCTGGAAGCGGCGGAAAAGCTGAAGGGGCATAAGTAGTGGCAGAGGCTTTTGACGGCTCGAAGCTGAAGGTTCGGGTGGTGACGCCGGAGCGCATCCTTCTCGACGGAGACGCGGCTTCGGTGTCCTTGCCGGGTCTGGCGGGCATCTTGGAGGTGCTGCCCGGCGCGGCACCTTTGATGACCGCCATCGGAGCGGGTCCTTTGGTGCTGACCGGGGGCGGCGCGGGCGAGCAGAAGTTTGTGGTCGCGCGCGGCTTCGCCGAAGTGCTGCCCGACCGGGTGACTGTGCTGGTCGAGTACGCTGAAACGCCGGAAGGGGTCAATCAAGCTGAAGCCGAGCAGCAGCTTAGCGAGGGGCAGAAGCTGGAGCAGGAGGCTGGCGACGACCCGGCGAAATATGAGTCGGCGAGGCTGGCGGTGGCGGAAGCGGAAGCCAAGCTGGGGCGCTAAGCCGCCTCTAGAACTGGGTGAGTTTCTCCTAGACTGTCGGTGCGAGCTGCTCTATACTGACCGCGCGTTAAGGAGCCGCTCCATGCGCGTTTCGCCGTTTCTTGTCTGGGGTCTTCTGCCCATAGCAGCCTTAGCCCAACGCGGCGCTTCAGGCAAACCCGCACCCACCGGCATCGTAACCGGTCATGTGTTTTTCGCCGACACAAACGGCCCGGCGCGGTTGGCCAATGTCGTTCTGGAGCCCGCAGAAGCAATTGACGGGTACAAGCCGGATGCCGGCCATGCGGACGGAATCTCCGCGCATCTCAGCGGGGTGCAAACGCTGCCGGACGGATCGTTTCTGATTCCCCGGGTCGCTCCCGGCACATATTATGTATACGCTTGGGCGCCGGGCTATGTTTCCGCGATCTCCACATTGGGCGCGACCAACGATCAGCTCCTGAAGCCGGACGCGGCCATCAAGGAGGCGATCGCCCGCACCCTGCCGCGGGCGACGGTGCAGGCGAATCTGCCCGCGTCGGTGGATGTGACCTTGCAACGCGGAGCCGCCGTCAGCGGGACCGTGCTGTACGACGACGGCAGCCCGGCGGCCGGCTTGGAAGTGCGGCTGCTGGTGCGGCAAAAAGATAAGTGGGTGGAGCCCCGCTTAAATCCACTGGAGTTCACGCCTAACCCGATGACCGACGACAAAGGTTCATTCCGCATCGCGGGCCTGCCGGACCGGGAGTACCTCGCAGCCGTCGAGCTCAGCTTTACCAGGACGGGCTACGACATCAACGGCGGCGGCTTCGGTGTGTTTCATGACGGGGGCGGTTCCAAGCTCATGATCTACTCCGGCGATCAGTTCCGGACCAAGAATGCCCACCCGTTTAAGGTGAAGCTCGGCGAGGAGCGCCCGGGTGAGGACATTACGATCCCCCTGGCCAAGCTGCACACGGTTGCGGGAGCTGTCACGGCGGCTCGCGACGGCCATACCCTGAACGGCGGGACCGTAACGCTGCTCTATGCGGATGACCGCACGGAAGCGGCCACGACAAAGCTTGCTCATGGGGACACGAGTTGGAGCCTGCCCTTCGTGCCGGAAGGCGATTACCTCGTGCGCGTGACGGACGGCGTGGATGCCGAGTACGACGAGCTCCCAAACCCGCCCGGAACACCCCGCCGCCCCATACGGAAACCCGCGTCATCCATCGGTACGGGACGGGCTAGCAGCCGCTTCATGTGGCGGGCGAGGTGTCCGGTCTGGCCGTGGCTGTGCCGGAGCCGGGCGGCAAGGCGCAGGGGGTGGAGGCTGCCGCGTCTTTCTAGGAAGAGTTAGGGCATCTGAAGGCGGCTTCGAGATGTCTTACGCACGATTTTCGAGCTTGGGTCTTATGCCGAAAATCGCGGTGCCGATGCGGACAGCGGTCGAGCCTTCCTCGATGGCGGTCTCGTAGTCTCCCGACATGCCCATGGAGAGCTCCTCGAAGGCGAGCCGGGGATGTTGACGGGCGAGCTGGTCGCGCAGCTCGCGCAAGCTGCGGAAGCAGGCGCGGGCGACCGCGGGATCAGGGGAGATTGGGGCAACCGTCATCAGGCCGCGCAGGGGCAAGCGCCGGGCGAGGTCGGGTAAACGCTCAAGTAATACCTTAAGTTCCGGAGACCCGGGCGCAAGACCTTCCTTGGTTTTCTCGGGGCTGAGCTTGATTTCGACAATGACCGGTAGGGTGCGGTTGAGCCTTTCGGCGGCGGCGTGAAGGCGCTCGGCAAGCCGGAGCGAATCGAGAGTGTCGATCGCGGAGAAAACCTCGGCGGCGGCGGCGGACTTGTTCGATTGCAGGTGGCCGATAAGGTGGACCGCGAAGGGTTCGTGCGGGGTTGAGGAAAAGGCAAAAGCAGGTCCTTCGCTTCGCTCAGGATGCTCCCCCCTTTCCGCCTGACGGTTCCTAGAACGGACCCCGCTTTCCGCCTGACGGTTCCCAGGGCGACCCTCCTTCGCTTGCCGGTCTTGCGAAGACTGTATCGGGGAAGCCTGATCGTGTCGTCCGCCATCAACAGGATGGCCGGCCGTTGCGAGCACGTATGCTTTTTCCGTGAATTCTTGCACCCGGTTTTCGCCAAAAAGCCGATGCCCGGCCGTATAGGCTTCCAGAAGAAACCCGACCGGGTGCGTCTTCGAGACCGCCATGAGCCGGACTTCGCTTTCGGAGCGTCCTGCCCGGCGGCAGGCGGCGGCGACCGCCTCCCGCACCCGATCCAGATTGTCTGCGATACTCAGCGGCCCTGCTCCTCCAGGAACTTCTCCGCTTCGAGCGCGGCCGCGCAGCCGGAGCCGGCCGCGGTGATGGCCTGGCGGTAGCGGCGGTCCTGCACGTCGCCGCAGGCGAACACGCCGGGAACGCGGGTGAAGACCTGGTCATGCGTGCGGATATACCCGTCCGAATCGAGATCGATCTGCCCCTTGAACGCCTTTGCGTTCGGCTCGTGGCCGATGCCGAGGAACAGGCCGGAGATGGGCAGGTCGGATACCTCGCCGGTGCGGCGGTCCTTCAGGCGCACACCCCGGACCTCTTTTTCCTCGACGCCCAGGACCTCCTCAATCTCGACGTTGGTGCGGAACTCGATCTTCTCGTGCGCACGGGCGCGCTCCAGCATGATCGCAGAGGCCCGAAACGTATCCGATCGGTGCAGCAGGGTGACCTTGGTCGCGAAGCGGGTGAGGAACAAAGCCTCTTCCATGGCCGAGTCGCCGCCGCCGACGACCGCGATCTCGCGGCCCGAGAAGAAGAACCCGTCGCAGGTGGCGCAGGAGCTCACGCCGTGACCGATCAAGGCTTGCTCTGAAGGCAGGTTGAGCCATCGGGCCGATGCGCCGCTCGCGACGATTAATGAGCGCGTATAGATGGTTTCCTTGCCGAAGTCGAGCAGGAACGGCCGCTGCGACAGGTTGACGCAATGGAGATGCGCCATCTTGTACTCGGCCCCGAAGCGCGCGGCCTGCTTCTTCATGTTCTCGATCAGGTCGGGGCCTTGGACGCCTTCCGGCCAGCCCGGAAAATTCTCAACCAGAGTCGTGATGGAGAGCTGCCCGCCGGGTTCATGGCCCTCGATGACGAGCGGATTGAGGTTGGCGCGCCCGGTGTAGATGGCGGCCGTGAGGCCGGCGCAGCCGGAGCCCAGAATAACAACGTCGCGTACTTGAGTGTCTGCCATAAGGGTCGAGTTCTATCGTAGCTGCCCGGTTGGAGCCGCCTTTCACAAGATGCGTTACCGGAGCGGGCGATGCAGGCGTGGTTTTAGCATAGAGGCATGGCAAACCTGACCCTGGTGTACGGCATGCGGCTGCTTCCGGCCGATGAGGTGAGCGGCGTGAGCGACGCTCCCGTGGCTCTGAAAAACGGCAATGAAGCGCGTGTGACGATGCACACGCTCGAAGGGACTCGCGAGCAGATTGAAGCGGGTTTGCGGCAGAGCATCGAGGCTTTTTTCGAGTTCTTTCCAGAGATTTAGCCGCGCCCGAAACTCAACCGGCCCTTAACGTGCCCTGCCGGTCTTAGGCTTGCCGCGCGTTTCCATCCCTGCTCCAGCGCTGTTCGCTCGCTTCTTTTTGCAAGGTCGGTTTCATTTTGGGACAGTGCTTTGCGGCTGTCCCGGATTGAACTCATGCCTTTGGAAACCCTGCCGATTTCTCCCGTAAGCCCGCCTCAACCGTGGCGGAATGAGATTGCGCCCAAGCGGAAGCTTCGGCGCGGGGAGGGTCTCCGGCGATGCGTTTTGTCCGAGTACTGGTGTGCCTGATGCTTGCGGTTTGCTGCTCGGGAGCGTGGGCGAGCGGCCCGCGCTGGGTCGCGGGGGCGCAGTACTTCAACCCCGCGGCCAAGGGCAGCCCGGTGGTGTGGGCGGGCGGCCAGGTGAGCTTCTACATGGATCAGGGCGCGCTGTCGTCTTCGGTCTCGAATGCGGCGGCGGCTTACGGCGTCGCGCAGGCGGCCGCCGTGTGGAACGGTGTGCAAACCGCCGTGAGCATTACGCAGGGCGGGTCGCTGAGCGAAGACGTGAAGGGAAGCAACGTGACCGCGAATATGCCGGCGGGCACGGGCGCGGTGCTGCCCTCGGATGCGCAGGGCTCGGCAACGAACAAGCCGGTCGCGGTCATTCTGGACGCGGACGGGAGCGTTATCGACGATATCTACGGTCCGACCGCGAGCGACCCGGCGGAATGCACGCAGAATGGGGTGCTTTCGGGGGTGGACGGCCTGTCGACCGCCGGCAACATCACCCATGCTTTTATCGTGATCAACGGCCGCTGCGCGACCACCTCCGACGGCAATGCGCTAATCCTGTACGAGTTGGTGCGGGCGTGGGGCCGCGTGCTGGGCCTGGATTTCGCGCAAGTCAACGAGTCGATGTGGCCGAACTCGACCAGCGACGGCTTGGCCGGCCTGCCGGTGATGCACGCGCTGGAGCGGCTGTGTTCAGGATCAGCAAAAACCTGCCTGCCCAACCCGACCACGCTGCGCCTGGACGACATCGCGGGCCTGAACCAGCTTTACCCGGTGACGCAGGCCAACACGAGCCAGTGGCCGGGCAAGACGGTGACTGCTTCGGCGACGTTCACCGTGCAGGGAACAATTTTGTTCCGCGGCGGGCAAGGGATGCAGGGTGTGAACATCGAGCTGGTACCCCTGAACGCGACGGCGAACGGGGATGTGCCGGACCTGCGCTACACGGTGAGCGCGGTTTCGGGCGCGTATTTCTGCGTCAACGGCGCGAACCCGGTGCTGGGCGCGACCGACCCGCAAGGGTCGGCCTATGGACGCTTTGGGACCGATGATCCGGCCAAGGAAGGTTGGTTCTCGATTGCGGGCATACCGCTGCCCCCCGGGGCGAGCTCGGCGCGGTACCGGGTCTTGATCGAACCGGTGAACCGGCTTTACACCGGCAATGCCGCCGTGGGGCCTTATGGGCAGTGGGAAAACAAGCTGTACACGGGTCCTGAAACCGTGGGGGCCGACACGGCTTCCCAGGTGTCGCCTTCGGGCGCAATGCAAACCGCATACTTGGGCAGCCTGAGCGCGGGTGCGGTTGTGACGCAGAACTTCACCCTGAATGATTCGGCGGACAGTACGGTGACGGATGACGGCTCGCCCTCTGCCCCGAACAGAGCGGCGGGCAACGGCGAGTGGATCGCCAAACTGGTTGGGTATGGGCACACCGGTTGGTTTCAGTTCCACACCAAGGCGAACCGGTTTTGGACGGTGGAAGCGCAGTCGCTCGATGAAACGGGCTTGCCGACGCAAGGTAAGGCGGCGACGGTGATCGGCATTTGGGACGCGACGCGGGCGACCGACACCCTGCCGGACCTCTTCACGACAACCCCTTACAACGGCGTGCAAACAGGGCTGACCACGCTTTCAGCCGCCACGGACACGGACGGGGAAGTCCGGGCCGCATTCACGGATGTACGGGGCGACGGCCGGCCGGACTTCGCCTACCGCGCAAGGCTGCTGTACGCGGATTCCGTGTTTCCGGCGCGGCTGACCTTGAACGGCGGTCCCATCTCGATTGAAGGCCAAGGCTTTCGCCCGGGAATGCAGGTATGGATCGGCAGCGCGCAGGCCGCGGTGACCAGCATCACGCCGACCGAGATCACGGCGGTTGCGCCGGCGGTGAGCGCCCCGACCGGCACCGTCGCGCTTACCGTAAAGGATCCGCAGACACTGGGGGAGGCGCAAATCCTGGACGGGCTGAGCTACGACGCTCATGGAGATGACGGGGTGCGGATCATCAGCGCGCCGAGCGGCACCGTGCAGCAGGGTGTGCCCGTGCCGTTTATCGTGCAAGTGGTGGCCGCGGACGGGCAGACCCCGGCGGCAAACGTGCAGGTGAGCTACACGGTACGGAGCGGGGCGGCGCGGATGGGCTGCGGCGCGGCAACCTGCACCGCGGTCTCGGACGCAAATGGGTTTGCCGCGGTCGCCGTAGCTCCATCGGGTGCGCAGGCGACGCAGGTGACGGCTTCGCTCGCGGACGGCTCGGCTGTAACGGCCGCATTCGACGGCGGCATGCCGCCGACCATCGCGGCGACCAATGCCCTGTATGTGGCGATCGACGCGCAGGTGAGCTGGCAACCGGCGGCGATTGTGCTGAGCGGAGGCAGCCCGGTGCAGGGTGCGGCGGTGCAGTGGGGGGGCGGCGCGGGCGCGCAGGTGGCGGCCGCGGGTTCAAGCAGCAACGCCGCGGGCATCGCGACAACCACGGTGACGGCCGGGCCGCTGCAGTCGGGCGTGACAGCGACCGTGCAGGCTTGCCAGGGCCAGAGCGCCTCCTGCGCGACCTTCTCGATCAGCGCCGTACACGAGGAAGCCGCAACCTTGCTGCCGGTGAGCGGCGTCGGACAGAGCTTGACGGTCGGCGGAGCGGTCGTACCCGTCGTGCTGGAGGTGATCGACGGGGTGGGGCACCCCATGGCGGGCGCGACAGTCGGCTTGTTCCAGCGCGTCACGGCGTGGCAGCCGCCCTGCCCGGCGGACGGCCGCTGCCCGGCGGCACCGGTGATCGCGAGTGTGTCCGCGACCCTGGTTTCCGATGCGAACGGCCTTGTGACCCTGACGCCCTACGACGCGCAGGGGCAAGCAGTGAACATCACTGTCCTGGCGAGCGTGGGGCAGGCGGGCACCTTGCAGACGAGCATCGTGGAGCGGCCGCGTTGAAGCAGCGCTGACCGGGTCAAAAAAGCGATGCTTCGATGCTGCCCGCCCACGCATCCCTTCAAGCGTACGGTAGAGAACGTTCGGCAAGGGAGACGGCGTATGGCGGCAGGCAAATCAACGGGCAAAATCTTTAAGAACAGGGCAGTGGACGAAGGGCGGAGGCCGCGCGTTGTGATCGTCGGCGGCGGCTTCGCAGGAATGAACGCGGCCAAGGCGCTCAGCAGGATGCCCGTCGATGTCACGCTTGTGGATAAAAGCAACCACTTCACGTTCCAGCCCTTGCTGTACCAGGTGGCCCTGGCGACGCTTGCGCCTACCGACATTGCAACGCCGATCCGCCATGTGCTGCGCGAAGCACGCAACGTGGATGTGTTGATGGATGAAGTCGAGGGCGTCGACCGAACGACGCAGCGGGTGAAGCTCCACGGTGGGGCCGAGCTCGAATACGACTACCTGATCGTCGCGACGGGCTCGCTGAAGTCTTACTTCGGCCACCCGGAGTGGGAACAGTTCGCGCCGGGGCTCAAGAGCGTCGAGGATGCAGCGGAGATTCGGCGCCGGGTTCTCCTAGCATTTGAGCTGGCGGAACGGCAGGCGGTGGAAACCGGTTCGCACCGGCCGCTTGATTTTGTCGTGATCGGCGGCGGACCCACGGGAGTGGAGCTGGCCGGGGCCATCGCGGAGATCGCCCAATACTTCCTGAAGCAGGATTTCCGCCATATCGACCCGGCGATGGCACGCATTCTCTTGATGGAAGGAGGCCCGCGCATCCTGCCGAGCTATCCTGAGGATTTATCGGAGAAAGCCGTCGCGCAGCTGAACCGGCTCGGCGTAAGCGTGCGCACGGACTGGATGGTGGAGGAGATCGGCCCCGGGTTCGTCAAGGTGAAAGGCCAGGACAAGCTCGATGCCGTGGTCACATTGTGGGGCGCGGGCGTCGCGTCCTCTCCCGTAGGCGGGATGTTGGGAGTGCCGCTTGACAAACGCAAGAAGGTCATCGTGAATGCGACGCTGAACCCGGAAGGCTTGGAAAATGTGTTCGTGTGCGGCGACCTGGCGCAGTTTGTCCAGGACGGCCACGACCTGCCGGGCGTGGCGCAGCCGGCGCTCCAAATGGGAGCGCATACGGCCGCGATGATCGCCGCCGACCTAGCCAAGAAACCAAGGCGGGAGTTTATATATTTCGACAAGGGCGATATGGCGACCATCGGCCGCTATGCCGCGGTGGCCGACCTGAAATGGCCGTTCAAGGCGCATTGGGGAGGGCTGCCGGCCTGGGCGACCTGGCTTGGCGTCCACCTGGTCTTCATCATCGGCTTCCGCAACCGGTTGGCCGTGTTGTCGCAATGGGCCTGGACGTACCTGTTTCTTTCGCGCGGCGCGCGCTTGATTGAGGGCAGCACGGAGCTGTCCGGCTGGAAAGAAAACAAAGACGTTCGCGACGCCGGAGTAAGCAGGCCCGCGGATGCGCCCTCACTGAAGGCGGCCGGCAACTTGCAGGGTGCGTAAGCGCTCCTAGACGCCGACCGGCTGCGCCGCGGGTTCTTCCACCGGCACACGGACTGGCGTCAGCCAGCCATAACGGTCCAGGGTCGTGCCGTTCACGATGCCGAAGAACTCGTCGGACAGCCGCTTGGTGATCGGCCCCGGAGCCCCGATGCCGACCGGGATGCGGTCGACCGAGGCGAGCGGGGTCACTTCCGCCGCTGTTCCCGTGAAAAAAGCTTCGTCCGCGATGTACAAGAGCTCGCGCGGCAAGGCCTGCTCCACCACGGAGATGCCCGCGTCCCGCGCCAAAGTGATGACGGCATCGCGTGTAATGCCGCTCAACACGGAGTTGGCGAGCGGCGAGGTGTAGAGCACGTCCCCGCGGATGATGAACAGGTTCTCACCCGAACCTTCGGAAAGGTAGCCGTTGACGTCGAGCGCGATGCCCTCGGCATAGCCGTTCACCGCTGCCTCCATGCGGATCAGCTGCG
>CAXTSB010000005.1:14422-31922 GCA_964246845.1 uncultured Acidobacteriaceae bacterium | reverse complement strand
AATAGCTTTAGGGCTAGCCTCGGATGATTTGCGGCGGTGGTAGAGAGCTGGATGGACTAGGGGGCTTTCCGGCTTACTGAATCCAACCAAACTTCGAATGCCGCCGACAACCAGTCCGGGAGTCAGACTGTGGGGGCTAAGCTTCACAGTCGAGAGGGAAACAGCCCAGACCGCCTGCTAAGGTCCCAAAATTACAGTTAAGTGGGAAAGGAAGTCGGAACGCTCAGACAGCCAGGAGGTTGGCTTAGAAGCAGCCATCCTTTAAAGAAAGCGTAATAGCTCACTGGTCAAGCGGTCCGGTGCCGACAATACAACGGGGCTGAAACTGTATACCGAAGCAGCGGATGCACGCCTCAACAGCGTGCGTGGTAGGAGAGCATTCTCAACAGCAGAGAAGTCCGACCGAGAGGACGGATGGAGCGTTGCGAAGAGACCCTGCCGGCATAAGTAGCGATAACGGAGGTGAGAACCCTCCGCGCCGAAAGTCTAAGGTTTCCTGAGGAAGGTTAATCCGCTCAGGGTTAGGCGGTCCCTAAGGCGAGGCCGAAAGGCGTAGCTGATGGACATCCGGTTAATATTCCGGACCTCCCAGTGCTCGTTTGACGATGGGGAGACGCAGAAGGATACGCAGGGCCTCCTATGGCTATGGGGCTTGATGCGCGCAAGCTGGCTTGTTCAGGCAAATCCGGACAGGCTCAACAGTGAGGCGCAAAACAGTAGGGCTGATGCCTGAAAGCTGCCGATTCCACGCTGCCGAGAAAATCCTCTAAGGAGAGCGACTGGGAACCGTACCACAAACCGACACAGGTAGACGAGGAGAATATCCAAAGGCGCTCGAGTGAAGGCTTGTTAAGGAACTCGGCAAATTAGACCCGTAACTTCGGGAGAAGGGTCGCCCCGTCAGCGTGCAAGCGCGAGGGGGCCGCAGTGAAACGCGTACGGCGACTGTTTAACAAAAACACAGGTCTCTGCAAAGTCGAAAACGACGTATAGGGGCTGACTCCTGCCCGGTGCCGGAAGGTTAAAAGGAGAGGTTAGCCGCAAGGCGAAGCTTTGAATTGAAGCCCCGGTGAACGGCGGCCGTAACTATAACGGTCCTAAGGTAGCGAAATTCCTTGTCGGGTAAGTTCCGACCTGCACGAATGGAGTAACGATCGTACGACTGTCTTAACGAGTTGCTCGGCGAACTTGTAGTACCGGTGAAGATGCCGGTTACCCGCAGCTAGACGGAAAGACCCCGTGCACCTTTACTACACCTTAACTATGAATTATGACGCTTGCTGCGCAGGATAGGTGGGAGGCTTTGAAGCCAGGCTTTTGGGTTTGGTGGAGCCGCCGGTGAGATACCACCCTGTGAGCGTTGTGATTCTAACCTGCCCCCGTGATCCGGGGGAGGAACATAGTTAGGCGGGTAGTTTGACTGGGGCGGTCGCCTCCTAAATTGTAACGGAGGCGCGCGAAGCTACTCTCAGGCTGTTTGGAAATCAGCCGTCGAGTGTAAAAGCATAAGAGTGGTTGACTGTGAGACCTACAAGTCGAGCAGGTGCGAAAGCAGGCTTTAGTGATCCGGTGGTTCTGTATGGAAGGGCCATCGCTCAACGGATAAAAGGTACGCCGGGGATAACAGGCTGATCGGAGCCAAGAGTTCATATCGACGCTCCGGTTTGGCACCTCGATGTCGGCTCATCGCATCCTGGAGCTGTAGAAGGTTCCAAGGGTTAGGCTGTTCGCCTATTAAAGCGGTACGTGAGCTGGGTTCAGAACGTCGCGAGACAGTTCGGTCCCTATCTGCTGTGGGCGTAGGAGATTTGAGGAGGGCTGTCCTTAGTACGAGAGGACCGGGATGGACGAACCTCTTGTGTTCCAGTTGTCCTGCCAAGGGCACGGCTGGGTAGCGAAGTTCGGTTGTGATAACCGCTGAATGCATATAAGCGGGAAGCACGCTCCAAGATGAGATCTCCCTGAAGGGCCCAGGAAGACGACCTGGTTGATAGGCTGGAGGTGAAAGCGCGGCGACGCGTGCAGCTTACCAGTACTAATCGCCCGTCCGGCTTGTCCATAGAATTAACTCTGTGCAGTCTGCATCGCGAGATGCTCAGCACACGCCTTATCCCAATCGGTTTCGTTGTGAGCCATCATGGCTGCTTCCGCAGGGCCGAACAAGTTTACCGGTGACCATACCGCGAGGGTCCCACCCGTTCCCATCCCGAACACGGAAGTTAAGCCTCGCTGGGCCGATGGTACTGCGCGCGCAGGTGCGTGGGAGATTAGGAGATCGCCGGTAATAGCTGAGAAGAAAGCCCGCTACGGCGGGCTTTCTTCATTGTTGCGCGTGATTTCGTCCGGACAGCTTCCGCTTGAGGTAGAGTCTAAGCACATCATGCATCTTCCTCGCTTTGTCTTGTATGCCGCTATGTTTGCCGTCGGAGCAGGTTTTATCCGTCAGCCTGTAGTTCAAGCTCAAACAGGCGTGAGATCTTCCGCGCATAAAGGGCCGCTCAGCCCTGATGAGGAATTGGGTAACCTGACGCGCAGTCTTCAACTGACCGATGACCAGCAAAGCCATCTCCGCCCTGTCCTGGTCGGCCGTCGTGAGCAGCTGGCACAAATCCACAACGACCGGACACTGTCACGCGAGGGCAAGTCGGCCAAAATGAAGGCGCTTGACGATAATGCAAATCAGAAGGTTTTGGCGCTCCTTACCCCAGAACAGAAAACAAAGTATCAGGCGATGATTGAGAGACGCAGGGCTGCTCTTGCCCGACAAAGGGCAGGCCGAGCCGAGTAGCCGCGGCCGCAAGACCCCGTGAGACCCGCTATGGAGGATGCCTTTCCCCGGAAGCAAAACCAGGGCGGAGAAATAGGGGCCAAAGAGTAGGTGACGGCGCTGCGGATGCGCTATGATGCCTCGGGACCCTTATTGAATGATCCTCACTCTTTTCTCTTTTGGCCTTACGTGGGTGATTCTCGCCTTTACGTTTTTTGGTTTAGCCCAAACTCTTTCCGGGTTTCACAGTCCGTATCCACAATCCACGTTCACCATCGCGTTCACGATCGGTTTTCTGGACGCGCTCGTCATCAAGGCTTCGCGTGTAATGGCATTCGATGTGCCGGCTTGGCTGCTTTACAGCTTGATCGCGGGCGCGGACTATCTTCTGATCCAAGCCACGAGCAATACACAGATCGGGTATTACGTGACCGGACACAAAAGCGCGACGATTGCTGCCGTTGTGCTTGCGATCGTCGCGTTTGTTGTCGAATTTGTAAAAGAAAAGTTTCGCGCGGATGCGCGCTAGAGTTACTTGGCGGCAAGCTTTTGGGTGGCTACCTGGCCGGCAACCGTTGTTTTATCGCTGTCCTTGACCTTCGCGTACAGCTCCTTGGCTTTTTGCGGGTTTGTGCCGGCAAGCGACGCAGCGAACGCGAGGCGGGCGGCATTGGCTGAAACCGTAAGGGTCGGGTGTGCGATCAGAGTGTCGTACAGCCGGGCCGCGTCAACCGCCCGGTTCGTGGTGGCGTACAGGCCGGCCAGAGCCAGCTTTGCCAGCGCAGCCAAACCTGAGTTGCGCCCCTGGCCGGCTTTGGTCAGGTCGGCTTCCGCAGAGCGGCCGTCGCCCATGTCTTCCGCTGTCAGGCCGGCGAAATACCGTGCGTTTTGCCCTGCGCGGAAAAATCCGTAGCTGTCGGCTGCCGCTCGGAACAGCGGGTTGGCAACCTTGGCGCGCGCGGCAGCGGATGGATAGGTTTTGACGTTGGGAATGGGTCGATCGCCGGGCTGCTGGATCGGAGCGTCATATACGTTCATCGCAGCGTCAAAAGCAGCTTGCGCCTTTTGGGACCGTCCGCTGGCCCAAAGCGAAAAAACAAGGACAACAAGCAAGAGCGCCGCCGTCGCAGCCGTGAGCTGCACAATACGCTGCTTGCGGGCGGCGGCCGCCGGATCAGGAGTAGTAAGGCGGGAAAAGCTGCCGCCGGCTGGTTTCGTTTGAGTGTTCACGTGGGGAAGTCGCCCTAGCAAGCGGGATGGCGGTGCACTGCCCGCGTTTTGGCGCAAGTCAGCGGACCGCCCCCAGTCTAGCAGCGATAAAACCGTGCAATCAATGCCGGGAGCGGCCGTCAGGCCGCGCGCGGGTCCTCCATCAAGCCGTTCTCAATCTTTTCCTGGCAGGCAATGCAGTGCGGCGTCCAGGGTACGGCTTCCAAACGCTTTTCACCGATCGTGTTGCCGCACAGGAGGCACTCGCCGTACGTCCCTTCGCCGATGCGGTCAAGCGCGGACCGAACTTGCGAAAGCTGCGTATGTCCTTTCGTCCCTTGTAAAAAAAGCAGTTCTTTCTGGTAGGACTGCACGGCTTGGTCAGCCGCATCCTGAAGATCGTCAGTATTGGACTGGCGGCCCTCTTTCACAGCGGAAAGCATATGGCCTTCGAGGAGGGACTGCTGACTGCGCAGTTTGTCCTCGAAGCGGTGGAGGGACTCTGGGGAACGGCTGTTCACGGGTGTGACTCCTGGTTTGCGGATGAGTGGGTATGGCGATTGCAGTTTGGACGCGCGATGCCTGGAAAAATATGTTTCCTTTTTTCGATTTCTTTGCTAGGCCGAAAGCCGCGGGCTGAGCCGTCCATTTCGAATCTCGTTGGCGGGCTGTCGTCGGGGCGAGTAGGATGAAGCTATGTACGACGACTTTCATGTTTCCGACCACTGGACCGGGGAAGACCTGCACTGCCGATGGAAGGCTTTGATGACGGCCATTTCCACGCGCCACGCGGATGCGGTGGACGTGCGCTTCGACGTAAACGGTCGGCCGCTTTGGATCGCCATGCCCTGCGAGGCATGGCTTGCGTATAAGCGGAATACCGGCTATGTGATCACCGACGCGCTGGCAGCGCAGATTGCCGGGCGCTACCTGAAGCAGTCGTTTGAGAACGGCTTTGACAACGGCCGCGAAATGTACACCATGAGCACCGAAGAGGTGCTCACCAACCTTGACGCGGTGCTGAAGGAAGCAGGGAGCACGGCGCAGCTGCCCGCGCTGCCGCGTACCGGCGACGCGGATGCCTTGGTGTACTGGGGAGAGCTGGCGGCGGGAACGCGCTAGCGTTCCTCACCCGCTCAGGTTCTCAGGCGGTTTCGAGCGTCCGCCGGATACCCTCCGCGTACGAGGTTTTCGGGACGCCACCAAGCGCCTGCTCCAACTTGCGGTCGTCCAGCAGCAAAGGCCGTTCCAGCAGGTACTGCATTTCACCCAGCTCGCGGATATACGGATTGACCGCGCGCACGTACCCCAAGCGCCACCGGTTTGGGATGGTGAGCCGGGCGCTGCTGCCGGCCGCGCGGAAGATTTCTCCCGCCATCGCTTCCACGCTGACGGTTTCAGGCCCGCCCAGGTTCCAGCTTTGCCCCGCGGTGCCATCCCAGGCGGCATCTGCGTTTAAAAGTTGAACAATGGTCTCCGCGGCATCGGGCGCGAACACAAACTCGTGCGGGCGATCGACCGGCGCCAATGCTTGCGCGTTGCCGCCGCGCTGGGCTGCATGGAAAGCCGTCCACAGGTGGCTTGCTTCAACGAGCGGCCCATATAGGTCGGCGACGCGCAGCACCCCGGTCGCGAACTCGCCTGGAACATGGGCCCCAAGCACAAGGTCTTCCTGGTCGCGCCGGATGCGGCCTTTGACGGTTCGCGGCTGCCGCGGCTGTTCTTCGCTCACCCGCTCCGGGAAGGGCTCGCTGTAGCTCCAGTTCGAGCTCATCAGAAAAAAGCGCTTGATGCCGGCTTCCCGCGCGCCCTTGAGCGCTTTGCGGATCAGCGGGAGGTGGTCCTTGAACTTCCACAGCGCCATGCCGACCAGATACACCGCTGCTTCCCCACCAGCGCAAGCCGCGCGAAAGCTGCGTTTGTCCTCCGTATCCCATTGGTAGTGCTCGCATAGGGGGTCGCCGTGGAAGCGCACCTGCAAACCTAGGAGCGAGCGGCCCACCACGCGATGAGGAACGCCGCGCGGGCTGAGGAGGGGAGCCAGCGCGCGCCCCACGGAGCCGTTCGCGCCCAGGATGACGACTCTGCCGGGGATAGACACCCTTCTACGCTACCGGCCCTCGACGCGCGCCGCAACAGCCGCCGTAGACTTGCGGGTATGTACCTGCGCAAGCTCGAAATCAGAACCGGCGAGCGCCCCGTGCCGCTTGCATGGCTCGACTCGTTCGCCATGCGCAATTTCACATCCGAAGCGCGCTTTGACGATACGCTGCCCGCGGCGGAAGGCCTGCTCGAAGTAGGCCTCCAAGTTCCTTCAGCCGAACTGCAAGAAGCGATGGAGGCTTGGTTCCGTCGCAAGGGTTGGCTCGGACCCGAGGAGCACCTGCTCTTTCGCGAGTGGGATGCATCCCACTGAGGGCTGAGGAGGAAGACCATGCAGATGTTCACCTTGCGCCGCCTGCTTGTGGATGAGTTGGAAGAGGTGTACCGCGCGGAGTTGATTGTGCAGGAAGGTTTGCCGCGCATGGAAAAAGGTGCGGCGAACGGAGACCTGAAAAAGCTGTTCACCGCGGAGGCGGACCAGATCAACGAACAGATCAAGCGGCTGGAATTGGTCTTTTCCAAGGTCCAGGACAGCCCGCGCGGCGGCCACGCCAAGAGCATGAAGACGCTGCTCAGCGAGTTTGAAGACCGCATGGGCGACGGCGGGGACCCGCCGGTGGTCGATGCCGCGCTGATCGCGGCGGGCCGGCGCATCCTCAATTGGGGCATCGCCTCCTATGCTTGTTCGCAAACCTTCGCGAAGCGCTTGGGCATGGATGAGGTGGCTGCATTGCTGGGCCAAACGCTGTCCGAGCGGCAAGCGGCGGACAGCCGTTTGGCTCAGCTCGCCGAAACGATTCCGGTCAAGGGAAACGACGAGGCGTCATAACTCGGCGGCAAACCAACTTCCGAACCCAAGCGTATGGAGGAGGCTTCTATGTACCTGATCATCGCTGCTGTTCTTGTCGTAGCTTGGATTGCCGGCTTTACTGTGTTTCATGTCGCGAGCTTCGGCATACACATCCTGCTGATTCTTGCAGTGCTTTCGCTCATCGGGCACTTTGTCAGTGGTGCCCGAAGCTGAAGGCTACTCGTCGTAGTGGAGGAGGCTGAAAACATCGTGCTCGGGGAAGCGGTCGCGTCCCTTAAGGAAATTCAACTCCACCGCGAAGGTGAGCCCGGCGACCTTGCCGCCTAATTGTTCAACAAGCTTCAGAGTGGCCTGCATGGTGCCGCCGGTCGCCAGAAGGTCGTCCACCAGCAGCACGCGCTGCCCGGGCTCGATTGCGTCCTTGTGCAGCTCCAGCGTGTCCGAACCGTATTCCAGGTCGTAGCTCACCCGCACCACCTCGGCGGGCAGCTTCTTGGGCTTGCGCACCGGCACAAAGCCGGCGTTGAGCCTGTAGGCCAGCGCGGGGCCGAAGATGAACCCGCGCGCTTCCACGCCCAAAACCAGGTCCACATCGTCCGCGATGTAGTGGGCTGCCAGGCCGTCGATCAGTTCGGCCAAGCCGCGCCGGTCTTTCAGCAGCGTCGTAATGTCGTAGAACAAGATTCCCGGCTTCGGGAAATCGGGAACGGTGCGGACCAGGCTTTTCAAAAACTCGGTTGTGTCTGCGGGCATGCGCGGCTACCAGGCTCCTTCGATCGTGAATGCTTCGAGCATACCGGCTTCATCTGCCGTAAGCGTCTGCTCGCCGACTTTATCGACCCTTGAACCGCGCGGCCCCTGCTCCAAGCGCGCCCGCAGGGCGGCATGCCGCGCAGGCCCGCCGGCAGCGATCACCTCCACCGCGCCGCCTTCCGTGTTGCGGACCTTGCCCTTGATTCCCAGAGCGGAAGCCTCCCGGTGTACGAACCAGCGGAAGCCCACGCCTTGCACGCGGCCCTCCACGCAGTAGCGCTTAATAACCTCGTCGGAACTGGAATCCATGCGGCCTGAGATGCTTTTATGCGTCCGGTTCGAGCTCGGACTGCGCGAGAGTCAGCAGGCGGACGGTGTTCGCATCGGCTTTCTCGCCGAAGCTTTGCACCTGTGCGAGCGCCGTTTGGAGCGCCGCCCCGAGCGCTGCTTTTTGACTCAACCCATAGCGTCGTACGGTGTTCAACAGTGCGACCGACGCGTGAAAAAACACAAACGGCTGTTCGGCTTTCATCCGCTCCACCAGCCACGGCACTGCCTGGAGATCGGGCTTCATCTGCAGGATGCAGATGGCCGCCAAGCGCTTGCCGGGCGAGTCGGCGGCGGACTCGAGCTCATCTAGAAGAAAGTCCGCGGCGAGTGCAAGCGTCCGCATCTTCGCGACTACCGCGTTCATGGCGCGGGTGCGATCCGCCCCGGCGTGGCGCGAGGCGCGCACGGTGTCGTACTCCTGCGCGAACCCGAGCATGCGCGACTTGATGGCGTTTTCGGCGGCCTTGCGCAGGGTGGAGTTGGGCGCGGACTCGAGCAAGGTCCGCACACCGGCGGCGGCCCGTACCTCGGTCGGCGGAATGGCGGCCGCGGCTTGTGTCGCGGCGTTTGCCGCCGGCGAGGGTTCAGCCGGCGCGGGCGCGACCACGGGCAGCACCATCGCCGCCGTCTCCGAGCGCGACAGCTGCTGCTGCACATCGCGGTCGAACTCGATCTGCCAAATCTTGAACCGCGTGGACCCTTCCGCCACGGTGACGGCCGCGCGCAGCAGCTCCGCCGCGGGCTCCCGAAACCACCACAGGATCAACCCGATGAGCACAGGCCAAACCACCGCCGTGCAGATGGCCGCGACCGCGGTCAGCGTCGGGGCAAGCTCGGTATGGTCGGCGACGGCCATGGTCAGCGGGGCGGCTTCGCCGCGTCGTCAGGCAAAAAACCTCTCAAGATCCATGGCATCGCGAACAGGAGGGCCGCCAAGGCGATCAGAAGAAGGCTCAGCGACCACAGCGCGCCATACAGCTGTACAAACCAAGGATTAGGCGCGTAACCCAGCAAGTCCGAGGACAGGACGGAGATCAGGACCGCCAGCCCCGCCGCAAGCGCGACGGCTCCCGTAATGCGGACGCGCGTAAACCCTTTCTGCCATGGCATGGAGGCATGGTAGCTTGGCAGTCACCTGGAGGCAAGATTACTTTTAGGGAGCGTGCCGCCTGTGAGCAGGGCAGGTGTTGCGTTGGAGTATGGTGTTCCCATGATGTCGAACGCGCAGCTGTACTTCTCTGTCGGCGTACCCCTCAGCGTAGCTATAGCGGGCTTCGGAGTCATGATCACGCTGCTCCTGCACTTCGTGAATAAACTGGATGCCTCGATCAAGGAGGTGCGCTTAACCCTCGACGCTGTCCGTCAGGACATCGCTGAAATCAAAACCGGCCGGCGAGTCCAGGATGTTGAGATTGCAACTTGAAGGAACGCGTGAAAGCATAACTTGCTCCGGAGTGGAAGAACCTGCTCGGCCTAGCTGAAGGGCAAACAGGTGCTCGCACTGCCTAAGAGGCATGTATAGTGGGCCGTTACGCCCGCGACAGGTACGTACCTTCCGCTGTGTCCACCCGAATCTTCTCGCCCTCGTTGATGAACGGCGGCACATTCACCGTGAGCCCGGTTTCGAGCCGCGCCGGTTTGGTCACCGATGAAGCCGTCGCGGACTTCAGTCCCGGCTCGGTCTCGATTACGGTAAGTTCCACAGTTTGCGGCAGTTCAATCCCTACAGGCTTGCCGTCGAACAACGATACCGTGATCTGAAGGTTCGCCGTCAGGTACTCCACCGCATCGCCGAGCGTGTCGCGCTTTAAGTTGGTCTGCTCGAAGTTCGATGTATCCATGAAGTAATAGTCGTCGCCGTCGTTGTACAAGAACTCCATCGGGATCTCATCGACAATGACCTTTTCAATCGGGTCGGGCGAGCGGAAGCGGTGCTCAAACATGGAGCCGGTGCGCAGATTGCGCAGCTTGGCTTGAATAAACGCCCGCAGGTTGCCCGGGGTGCGGTGCTCCACGGTGAAGACGGAGTGGAGCTCGTTGTTGAACTTGATGATCATGCCCGGGCGCATCTGGGTGGCGGGAATCGCCATAAGGGAAAGCTCCTTGCTGGGGAAGTCGGCTTCTTGATTCTACGTCAGGACCCCGCGCCGAAAATGCGGCCGAAGAAGTGCCCGATGGAGCCGAAAAGCCCGCGCTTCGGGGCGGGCGGGGATGGCGGTGCAGGCGGTGTTGCGGCTACAGGAGCGGGCGGAAGCGGGCCGGGCGGTGTGTTGGACGACAAGGGCGCCGAAACCTGCGCGTGCGCCTGACCCTGCGGCACCACCGGTGCCGGGCCGCTCAGCCGCGGCGGCGCTTGCAGCCCCTCGCTCACGGCCGTCGGAAAAGCCGTATCGGCCGGGGTCGAGGAAGGCCCGCCCGATTTGGCCGTTTCCTGCGCCGGAACGGCCGGGGGGCACCCGCAAGGCTCGCGCTCATTATCCACCACATCGCGCAGCGAACCGTGTACAAACAACACCCGCTGCCCCGGCCGCACACGGTACGCCCCGCCGTCGATCAGGCTGGATGCAATGACATACGGAGCATTTTCCCCGGCGTTGTCGACGCACGTGTCGCCCTGCGTGTTCACGCGCAGCTTCAGGTCGGCCTGCCCGGGTCCGGAGACAAGCAGCCGCAGGTCGGGGGTCAGGATCACATCCGCGTACGCGCCCGGCATGTAAAGCGCCTCAAGCGCGCCGCGGTCGAGCGAGAACAAAAGCCCCGTATCGCCCTGCCCGTGGGCGGCGTCCTTGGCGATCCGCACGGCCGTGCTCGCGCACACCAGCAGGCTGCCTCCGCGCTGTAGGCTGACCTCAGCCGCCTTCGCGAGCGCCGCGACCTCGCCGTTATTCGCGAGCGTGGCGCGGCCGTTCGCGACCGTCATCGCCCCGTGCAGGTTCACCCCTTCGGTCGCGACCGAGGCCACCGGCTGCTGCGCGGGCTCCTGCGCGAACATGGCTGGGATAAGAAGCATGACAGTTGGACCGGCGGAGCTCCAAACCGGCTTAAAGCGCAAGAAAGTTCCCCACCAGCCGCTTGCCGTCGACCGTCAGCGCGCTTTCCGGGTGGAACTGCACGCCTTCCACCGGGTGCTCGCGGTGGCGCAGGCCCATGATGGTGCCGTCGGCCGTGCGGGCTGAAACTTCGAGCTCCGCCGGCAGCCCTTCCTCGGCCACAATCAGCGAGTGGTAGCGCGTACAGGTCATCGGGCTCGCGATGCCCGTGAAAATAGTGCGGCCGTCGTGTGCGACCTCGCTCGTTTTGCCGTGCATCAGCTTGGGCGCGCGCACCACTCGGCCGCCGAAGGCCGCGCCAAGCGCCTGATGCCCCAAGCACA
Source organism: uncultured Acidobacteriaceae bacterium (assembly GCA_964246845.1). GTDB lineage: Bacteria > Acidobacteriota > Terriglobia > Terriglobales > Acidobacteriaceae > EB88. The sequence continues at coordinate 20,576 of CAXTSB010000005.1, read as the reverse complement.
CACCCAGGATCGGCACGCACCCCGTGAACCGCCGGATCAGCTCGATCGAAATCCCGGCCTCCTGCGGCGTGCACGGCCCGGGCGACAGCAGGATCCGCTCGGGGCGCATCGCTTCCACCTCGTCCACGGTCAACTCGTCATTGCGTCGGATGACCATCTCCGCCCCCAGCTCGCCCATGTACTGCACCAGGTTGTAGGTGAACGAGTCGTAGTTGTCGAGGACGAAAACCATGCTCGCTTCAGTGTATGCGAGGCGTAAAAAAGCGGCCCCGGCTGAAGCCGGAGCCGCCCTTCCCAAAGCAGGTTCACCGGATTGACCAGGTCTGGTTCACCCCTCCATTGGCGGACCAAAGAACCACGTACGCGCCCGCGTTCTTGTTGAAGCCGCTGTCGTCCACCACCAGCCCGGTCGCTTTATTCCTGATCACAAAACCGCCGTTGGTCGAGGTCAGCGACCACAGTTCTGAGTCGTCGTGCGTCGGACCGGCCTGGGTCGCGGAGGTGCCCAGAGCCGTGTTGGCGTTCGCGTCGGCCAGGAACAGCTTGCTCGCCACGTTTTGGATCGTGTAGTAGCCCGCGCCGTTGTAGGAGAAGAACCATTGCTGGTTAGCGCCGCCGTTCGCCTGCCACTGGTAAAGCGCCGTTCCCGCGGCCGTGTTGGACCCCGGGTCGTCGAGCACCAACCCGCTCGACCCGTTGGTCAACGTGTAGTCGCCGTCCGGAAGGGGTGCGGCGGCTTTGCGGACAAAGCCGAAGATCGCCACACTGTTTTGCGTTCCGAAATACACCTTGCCGTTGGCGATGGTCGGCGCGATGAACTTGTTGCCCGCGCCGATGGTGGTGCCGGCGCTGGAATACAGCTCCGTGGCGAGGTTGGCGGCGTCATACGCGTGCAGCACCGCCGGGCTTGCGTTCTCAGTCGCCCACACAATGCCGTTTGTGTTGTTGTACGCGGAAATGCTCGGCGTCGTGCCGGGGTAGCCGAACACGGTGGATGTGGTCTGGATCGGGCTCTGCACGAGCTTCGCCTGATTGACCGTGAACGAGCTCAGGTTTTGGCCGACCGAGCCGTAGTACACCCGCCCGTTGAAGTAAGCGGGGCTGGACCAGCTGCCGCCGGGCAGCGCTCCCGTGAGCTGCTCATATAGCGTGCTGTTGTTGTTCGGGTTGAAGTGGCCCATATTATTGCGGTCGGCCACGTAGATGTTGTGATCCTTGCCCGCGGCCACGATGAGCTGCCGCGTCGCGCCGTTCGCGTCCTGGAGGTCCGGCAGGAGCATCAGCCCGCCGGAGCCGAGGTCCGTATCCACGTTTGACTCGGCGTTGGAATTATACATGGTCCAGTAGTCGCTGATGGCCAGGCCGCCGGAAGTTCTCGCCACTTTCACGAGCGCGTTTCCGTAGTCGCCGCTGCTCGGGAAGCCTTGCGGGGTCAGTGATGTGTCAAAGGTGCCGTTTCCGAGCGAAAGGTACACGTTGCCCTGCGGGTCGGCGGCAGGACCGGCGCCCGCATTCCAGGGCGCGGCGTCGCTGCCATTGGGCACAAAGTCAAGCACGCCCGTTTGGGCCAGCGTGGTCGGGTTATAGCTCATCACCCAGCCGCCGTAGGGCCGGATATCGCAGTGGGAGCCCCAGCTGGTGTAGAGCTGCCCATTGCTTAACAGAAGACCCGGACGCTCCTTATACTGCTTCGGATCGAAGGTCACCGTCCCGTTACTGCTGCCGTCCCCCGTGCCGGGATAGGTCGCGTGTACGGCGATGGGTCCGCTGAACTGCTCAGCGCCGGTCACAAGATTCAACGCGTGGATGCGCTGGTAGTAGTTGCCGCTCCCGTCCTTGGTCATCGCCACCACGTAGATGGTGCCGTTGGGGCCGATGGAGCGGTCGATCGCCGGTGTGGCCGTGATGCCGATCTCGGGCGTGACCTGATCGCAGCTGCGCGGGTCGGATGTGGTTTCGCCCGCGGGTATCAAGCTCCGCTGCCACAACACCACGCCCGTGTCCGCGTCCAGCACGTATACGCTGTCGTGTTCGGTCGCGACGACCAGGACATTGTGTGCCTTGCCCGCGATATTCAGGGCGGCGACATACAGCGGCTGCGCGTCGACCTTGCCGTCCACGCTTACGTTTTGGAGCAGGCCGAATGTGGACGAGCTTACGTTGGCGGGCGTCAGGAGGGACTCGGAAAGATTTTGGCCCGTGCGGAGGCTGTCGTTGTGCCAGGTCAGCACGTCGGTTTGCGCATAGGAGCTGAACGCGGAAAGCGGCAGGAAGGCGGAAGCGGCGAACACCCGCTTACGGGTGAGGGAGGGGGAGGGCATACGGGGGACTCCAAACTGCTGTAGTGGTTTTTCAGGTTCTGCATCGGCGGCAAACAGTGCCGAGGCGACGAGGTCAACTTGGAAAACACAAAGCAGGGAGGAGAAGGACCGCAAACCCGCGCAGGGCGGAGAAATCAGTTCCGGCGAAGTCTAACAGACGGATATGTACGGTCGGCAAGGCGGCTAGCTTGTTTCACGAGTTATTTCCAGGCCCGCCCACACAAAAGAAAAGGCCCGGCGAGTGCCGGGCCTTTTACGCTGTTGGAAGCAGTTACCGGGTGCGGTCCACGCCGGCGACCGTGCCGGTGGTCGCGGCGGTGGTGTTGTCTTCCACCTCCAGCTCCTCGCGGCGCACCGCGCCGCCTACCTGCTCCACGTTTTCCACCGCGCGCTTGCCGATGTTGACTTCCTCGCGCACAAAGGTTTCCGTGGTCGCGGAGGCACGCTCTTCCGTCAGCGGAATGCGGATTTCGCCCGTATCGCCGATCGCTCCCGTCGCGGTGGTTTGCCCTGTTGCCTGCACGCGTTCGATGACCAGCTCTTCGCGCGTCACCGGGACCTGCACTGTTTGCTGCTCGGTGATCACTTCCTTGCGGATGCGGACCTCGCCGCGGCTGATGCGGTCCTTGTGGACGCGCAGCACCTCGCCGAGCAGCTGGATGCGCTGCTGGCCGGTCGCGGGAACCGCTGCCGCCGCCGTCGACGCGGTGGTGTAGCTTTCCGTGTTCGTGCCCAGGTCGCCGCCGTACTGCTTCAGGATCGTTTCCGCTTCCTGCTCGCGGCCCACGGTCGGCGACACGGTGACGAGGACGCCCGAGCCGGTCGCGAACTTATTCTCAAAGTAACGCGTACGGGCTTCCGGGATGTTCATGCCGCCGAGCGAGTGCGAGACGTCGCCCGGCTCATAGGCATCGTAATCGCCGGTCCGCATGACATCGCCCGAAGTCCCGGACACGGTCGAGCCGGGTTGGTCGGCATCGCCCTCAAAGAAATTCTTGACCTTGCCCCACATGCCTTCTGTCTTGGCGGTAAGGTTGGAACCGGCGGACTGCGCTTTTTCGCCCGTCGTGCTGCCCGGGTAGCCTGCCGGGCTGCCGTAGCCGGTGTTGGTGGCCGCGCCGATTTCACGGGCGTTGAAACCTGCCGCCTGCAAGGCATCTACTGCTTCGGCAGCGTTGGCTTCATTATTAAAGAATGCGACTACGGAGTTCGCTGTCGTTGCCATAAGTTGTCTCCAGTAAGGTCGCGCGGGGCATGATGGCCCGGCGTCGCGTTGGCTGACGTGTGTGTAGGTGGAAGTGGGCGCTTTCGGGTCGATACCTGCGGCGGGTTTCCACCTGTCCCGTGCATTAGGAGTGACGGGCGGCCAAGCAGGTTGCTCTCCATGCCCCGATTGCCGCCGGAGGCGATCTATGTACGCCGCAATACTAAGAAGTAACCGGACGTTGAAGCAGCCGTAACAGTCGGGACGGTACCGGACGGAGCAGGATTTACCCCCGTGCATGCTCAACGGCGCGGAACACGGCACTCGCCTTATTCCAGCATTCGTCGGCTTCGTGCTCCGGCTGCGAGTCGGCGACGATGCCGGCACCCGCCTGAACCGAGCCGCGCCCGCCTTGCACCAGCAGCGTCCTGATCGCGATGCAGGAGTCGAGATTGCCGGAATAGTCCGCGTAGAAAACCGCGCCGCCGTAGATGCCGCGCCGGGCCGGCTCAAGCTCCTCGATGATCTCCATGGCCCGCACCTTGGGCGCGCCTGAAAGCGTCCCCGCCGGAAAGCAGGCCCGGAGCGCCTCGACCGCGCCCACCCCGGAGCGCAGCCGGCCTTCTAAGTCGCTGACCAGGTGCATGACATGCGAATAGCGCTCGATGCGCATCAAGCTCTTGAGTTGGACAGACCCGAACCGGCTCACCCGGCCCACGTCGTTCCGTCCCAGGTCGACAAGCATAATGTGTTCAGCCCGCTCCTTTTCGTCCGCGAGCAGGTCCTCGGCGACCATTTGGTCGGTTTGCTCGTCCGCGCCGCGGGGCCGTGTGCCGGCAATCGGCCTGTATTCCAACCGGTCGCCCGTGACGCGCACCAGCATCTCCGGGGATGACCCCACAATATGTATCCCGTCATGCGTCCCGCCGAGCTTGATGCAGTACATATATGGCGAAGGATTGACGATGCGCAGCGACCGGTAAATCGAGAACGGATCGATGCCGGGTTCAAGGTCGAAGCGCTGCGCGAGAACCACTTGGAATACATCACCGGCCGCGATGTACTCCTGCGCGCGGCGGACGGCTTGGACGTACTCTGCCTCGCCCGTACGCCGGTGGACCGCGAGCGGCGACCCCGGCGCGGCAGGCAGTTTCGCGGCCCCGGGCGGCAGAGGCCGGCCCAGCCTCACGGCGAACGCATGGAGGCGTTCGACCGATTCGTCGTACGCGGTGCGGGGATCGCGTCCGCGCACGTCGGCTGTGACAACCAGCACCATCTCCCTGCGAAGGTGATCAAAAGCGAGCACCTCATCGAAGAAAAGAAAGCATGCGTCCGGCACTCCTAGTTCATCCGGGGCCGTCGAAGGCAGCCGCTCAATTTGGCGCACGGCATCGTAAGCGAAAAAGCCCACCGCGCCCGCGGTGAACGGGGGCAGCCCGGGCAGTTGAGCCGGGCTGTGCCCGTCCAACATCTCCTTGAGCACGGCGAACAGGTCGCCTTTGCGCCGCTCTGTTCCGCCTGCTTGCTCAACCACAAGCTCGCCTTGCCGGGCCGTGACGGTGCGGAATGGGCGCACGCCGATAAAGGTGTAGCGGCCGATCCGTTCACCGCCCTCGACCGATTCGAGCAGAAAGCACTGTTCCTCACCCTCTGCTAAACGCAGGTAGGCCGACACCGGGGTTTCCAAGTCGGCATTGAGGCGCAAAAACACCGGCACCAAGGTGTGACGGCCGGCCAACTCCGCGAACTGCTCGCGCGGCGGCTCGGGTAAAGGTTGGCGGGCAGGCAAGGAAGGCATTCTCAAGCCATGGTAAGCCCGCTGTCGCCGAACCGGCGATGCCGCGTCCAAAAGAGAAAACGTTACCAAAGTGGCCGGATCGCGCACACAGCCCTTTCTCGGGCGCGGTCGGCGGGCCTATACTCGGGGACGTTTGCCCGCCTTCTTTTCATTTCCAGGCGGGCATGGAGCAGGAAGGACGCTTATGACAACCGCAGTACCGCTTGAGCAGGAGATCAACCCGTGGGAGGCGCAGGCCGCCCGGTTCGACTTCGCTGCGCAAAAACTGAACCTGGACGGGGGGCTGTGGAAGGTGCTCCGTCAGCCTTCGCGCGAGATCATCGTGCACTTCCCGGTGCAGATGGATGACGGCCGCTTTGAAGTGTTTACCGGCTTTCGCGTGCAGCACTCGCAGGCGCGCGGGCCGTGCAAGGGCGGCATCCGGTTCGCGCCCGATGTCACGCTGGATGAGGTGCGCGCGCTCGCCAGCTGGATGACCTGGAAATGCGCGGTCGTCAACATCCCGTTCGGCGGGGCAAAAGGCGGGGTGATCTGCGATCCCAGGCACCTGTCGCAAGGCGAGCTGGAGCGGATCACGCGCCGCTACACGGCCGAGCTTATCGACTTCATCGGGCCCGAAAAAGACGTGCCCGCGCCCGACATGGGCACCAATGAGCAAACCATGGCATGGATCATGGACACCTACTCCATGCACAAGGGCCAAACCGTCACCAGTGTCGTGACGGGCAAGCCTTTGACGATCGGCGGCTCGCGCGGGCCCCCCCCCCGGGCCCCGCCCCGCGGCCGCCACCGGGGGGCCCCACCCCGCGGCGGGCAGGGGAATGCAGGGCC
>CAXTSB010000005.1:0-14412 GCA_964246845.1 uncultured Acidobacteriaceae bacterium | reverse complement strand
GTGGTGAGGGGCAAGCCGTTGACGATCGGCGGCGCGCGCGGCCGCCGCGAAGCGACCGGACGCGGCGTCCGCAAGGTGTGCGACGAAGCCCTGCGCTTCCTGGGAATGCCTCGCGAAGGGTGCCGCGTGGTGATTCAGGGCTTCGGCAATGTGGGCGGCAACGCCGCGCGGCTCATGATGGAAGCCGGCTACCGCATCATCGGCATCGCCGAGTACGACGGCGGCCTTTGGAATCCGGAGGGGATCGACATCCATGCGCTGGCCGAGCACCGCCTGCGGAACGGAACAACCCTAGGCTTCCGTGGCGCGGAAGCCGCCGATCCGGATGAGCTTCTCCTGGCCGAGTGCGAGATCCTGGTCCCGGCTGCGATGGAAAACGTGATCACCAGCCGCAACGCCGAGCGCATCCGCGCGCGCATCCTGGCCGAGGGAGCAAACGGACCCACGACCGCGGTCGCCGATGAGATTCTCGCCGACAAACGGGTCTTTATCATCCCGGACATCCTGGCCAACGCGGGCGGGGTCACCGCGTCCTACTTTGAGTGGGTGCAGGACCGGCAAGGCTATTTTTGGAAGGAAGAGGTCGTCAACGAGCAGCTTGAAGCGATCCTGGCCGACAGCTTCGAGGATGTGGTCCGCTACGCGGAAGCGCACGACGTCAACAACCGGATCGCGGCCTACATGCTGGCCATGGATCGGGTGGCGTTCGCCATCAAGCAAAGGGGCATTTACGCGTAAGCAGTTCCGTTTCGGAACACTCTGTCCCAATCCGGGAATGGTATGACAACGCAGGGGTGAAAGGGGCTAGAGAAAACCGGACGGTATGCCGATATTGGCTTCATGTACGAGACATCCACCCCTACCGCCCCTCCGTCGCCCGCCGCCATGGCTGCTCCCGCGGCAAAGCCCGGCCAATTTCCCGTGGAGCTTGAAACAGAGTTCACCGAAATGCAGGGCTCGGCACCCACGGGCGGCGTGCTGCCCGGCGTGCTTGGCGCGGGATTGCTGTTCCATGGACTCCTGATCGCCGAGCGGAGCCTCGCCTCGCTGCCGCCTCGCATGTTCGCCGAGCGCGGCGGCCCGATCACGGTTCTGCTTTGCTGCTTCTTCCTGCTGCCCGCGGCGGCCCGGAAAGGGCAGGCGGGCCGCGTCTTCCTTTTATTGTTTACCGCCATGCTCACGGCGGCGCTCCTGGTGGGGGTGCCTTTCCAGGGCGCGGCTTCGCTGCTGCCCATGCAGACCGGCGTGGCCGCCCTGCTGTTCCTGCTGGGCTGGCTGGCCTCGCTCTCGCAGTCCTGGACATTTCTGATGACCGCCGGGGCGCTGCTCGCGGATGCGGCGGCGCTCCTGTGCGGCCCGGCGCTGCACACGGCCGGCCTGCCGGTCGTCCTTGAGTCCTTTTGGGCTCCGGGCTGCGCATCGGCGCTCCTGCTCCTGCTTGCCGGTGTGCGCCAGAACGAAGCGCGCCGCGACTTCCTGGTGCTGCGCCATGCGGCGTTCGCCGGGGGGGAGGGCACTGGAACCCCGGCGGAAACTGCTGCCGACGCGCGCCATCTTGATCCGGTGACCGGCGTTGCGAGCCGCGCTGCTTTCGACCTGCGGTACCGCGCCGCCTGGGATGCCGCCGCGGCACGCCGCAGCTCAATCGCACTTCTGTTCTTTTCCATCGACAACCTCCCGGAACAAAAGCGCGATCTCGGCTTTAAGGGCATGGAAGAACTCCAGCAAAAGATCGCCGGGGTGCTCAAGGACGGCCTGCGGCGCTCGGACGACATGGTCGCCCGTTTTGATAACCAGCATTTCGTGGTCATGATGCCTGGCGTCGGTACGGACGGCGCGGCGCAGATCAGCGAGCGGCTCCGCGGCTGTGTCGAAGAAATGCGCTTCTTTCAAGGAGGCAAGCGCCGCCCGGCGACGGTGACCGTGGGCACGGCCAGCACTCGGGCCAAACGCGGCGCACCGCGTGAAAAGCTGGTGGACTGCGCCGTTCAGGCTTTGGAGCAAGCGCGCGCCGCGGGCCCGAACACGGTGTGCGTGGAAGGCCGGGGCTGCATGCCGCGCATGAGCTGAATCCCTGGCTCCTAGGAACAAACTCCGGGTACGCGGCTGCTTGACGAGCCGCGTACCCGGAGCGGTAGCGGTAAGGCAGCCCTCCGGCCGCATAGCTCGAGTGCTCTCAACTGGACGGTTCAGCAGACGCGCGGAACCATTCGGAAGCATACTGGGCTGGAGCGGCGCAGAAGGGTGACGCAAAGCCGGCGCAGCGTCTTCGCGCACAAAACTTGCCCTAAGCTGCACTGTCGCCAACCAGGCCCGTTTCCTCCTGCCCTGGTTTTGGACATAATTGAACTGTCATGTCCAAGCAAGAGTTCCAGACCGAAGTCTCCCAACTCCTCCAGCTGATCGTTCATTCCCTTTACTCGCACCCGGAAATTTTTCTCCGCGAGCTCATCTCCAATTCCTCTGACGCACTGGATAAGCTGCGCCATCTCAGCCTCACGGACGAGGCATATAAATCGCTTACCGGCCGCGGCATAGAGTCGCCGCGCATCGATCTGGTACTTGATGAAGCGAACAGAACCCTCACCATCGCCGACACAGGCATCGGCATGAACGAGGAAGACCTCGTTTCGCACCTCGGCACCATCGCCCGCTCCGGCACCAAGAACTTCCTCACGCAGCTTTCGGGGGACGCCCGCAAGGACTCCAATCTGATCGGCCAGTTCGGCGTCGGCTTCTACTCCGTGTTCATGGTCGCCGATACGGTGGAAGTAATCTCGCGCAAAGCGACTGAAGACAAAACTTATAAGTGGACCAGTGACGGCAAAACCGGCTTTGACATCGAGGAGGTCAGTGGCGCCGGCGCCCGCGAGGCCGCGGGAACGACCATCCTGATTCACATCAACGAGGACGGCGCGCAGTATGCCGACAGTTGGCGCTTGCAGGAGATCGTCAAGAAATACTCGAACCACATCGCGTTTCCAATCTTTCTGACTTATGACAAAAGCGAGTGGGATGCCGACAAGAAGGAGTCCGTCAAGACCCGCACCATCGAGCAGGTAAACGCGGCCAGCGCGATGTGGCGGCGCTCCAAATCCGAGCTTGCCGAGGACGATTACAAAGAATTGTATAAGTCGCTCACCGGCGACCCGGAAGACCCGCTCTTCTGGTTTCATACGCGCGCCGAGGGCAATCTGGAATACACCACGCTTTTCTATGTGCCGGCGAAGGCCCCGCTCGATCTTTATCAGGCGGATTACAAAGGCGGCGTCAAGCTGTATGTCAAGCGCGTCTTTATCATGGACGACTCAAAGGATTTGTTGCCGCAGTACCTGCGCTTTGTCCGCGGCATCATCGACTCCGAAGATCTGCCGCTCAATGTTTCCCGCGAAATCCTGCAGCAGAACAAAGTGCTTACCAGCATCAAGACGGCCAGCGTCAAAAAGATCCTTTCTGAGCTGAAAGCGCTGGCCGCCAATGACGCGGAAAAGTATGCGCGGTTCATCGCCGAGTACAACCGTCCGCTCAAGGAAGGCATTTACGGCGACTATGCCAACCGCGAAACACTGCTCGATCTGGTCCGCTTCAAGTCCACGCAGGTGGAAGGGCTCACCTCGCTCGCCGAGGCCAAGGAACGCATGCAGCCGGAGCAGAAGGCGCTCTACACGATCACGGGCGGTTCCGAGTCGATGCTCCGCAACTCGCCCCTGCTCGAAATTTACAAACGAAAGGGCATCGAGGTCCTCATCCTGGATGACGACATCGACGAAATTGTCTTCTCCTCCGTACCCTCCTACGGCGACGTTGATCTCAAGGCCGTCAATAAATCGTCCACCGCCGAAGACTTCCAGGAGGAAGCCGCGCCCGAAAAAGCCGAGGAGATGAAGCCCCTGCTTGAAAAGATCAAGGCCGCCCTGGGCGGGGCCGTTAAAGATGTCCGCGCTTCCTCGCGCCTGGCCGACAGCCCGTCGGTGATTGTCTCCGACGAGGACGAGCCCTCGGCACGCATGCGGCAAATGATGGAGGCCATGGGCCAAAAAAACCTGCCCGAGCTCCAACCCACGCTCGAAATCAACCCCGATCACGAGATCGTGAAAAAGCTGCTCGCCGACTCCGCCGGCGGCAAAATCGAAGATGCCGCTTGGCTGCTTTTTGACCAGGCGCTGCTGCTGGAAGGCGTGCCGCTGCGCGACCCCGCTGCCTTTGTTCAACGACTGAATCGAGTGCTGAACCAGTCCATATAAAGAGCTTCAAGTGAACCGGTATGGAAAATAAAGCGGCTTTTCTGTCAGGAAAAGCCGCTTTATCGCATGGCAAACGTGAGCGGCGGCTGCTTTGTTCCACGACCGCCCGGCCCAGCAATCAATCGAGAAATTCCGGTCAACTGAGGGCGCGCCGCCGACAACGCTTCTGAACTTGCCAACCGCAATGGGAACGTCGACATCGAGTGTGCTGCGCTTTTCCAAGAACTTTAGGTATATTCCAGCCGCTATTGGATTTCTGGCCTGTGTCTCTTAAGCCCTCTTCTGGAGTCCGCGAACAAGTCCATCGCGCTCGGGACGGCTTACGCCGTTTAGACCGGAACGGAAGCCGTCAGCACGGTGCTGATCGGCATAATCTGGTTCGACGAACCGGCAACTGCGCTGCGTGGTCTTTTTGATCCTCGGCGTTGTGGCATGCGCGATCGGTTTTAAGGCGACTGCAAACGGCTGAACCGCGCATCCCGCTCCGCCGTCCGGCAGCGCGCTTCCTACCCGCACCGGACCTACTTGCCGCAAGCGTTTATCCTGACCACGAAGCCTCGGGCGGCGGGTTCGGCGGACGGGTTAGAGCTGCATCGCCATGAACACGTCGGCGCGGGTGTAGGGCATCGGCGGCAGCTGCTCCACCGGCACGTGCCGAAAGCCGACGGATTCGTACAAGTGCACAGCGGCGGGCAGTTTGGTGCTGCTGCCCAGAAACAAGGATTTCGCGCCGATGCTTCGGGCGTAGTCGACCGTATGCTGCAGCACGCGCCGTCCGAGCCCCCGGCCGCGCAGGTGCGGCGCCACCGCCATTTTCGCGAGTTCATACCCGCCCCCGCCCAAAGGGATCAGGGCCGCGCAGCCGACTGCTTCGTTCGCTGCGTGGGCCAGAAAGACAAAGCCGCCCTTTTGCAGGATCAGCCCGTCCGGGTCGTTGAGCATTTCAATGTCCCTGGCCTCCAGGGTGAAATGGCGGCTGATCCATTCTTCGTTCAAGGCGCGGAAAGCAGCAGCGTCGCCGCCTGGAAGCAGGCGGCGGATTTCCACAATTAATGGTGCGGTCGCGATGCTTTCGGAAACAGGCGGCATGGTGTGATCTCCCTATGCGAGTGTGCCTGCGGGCGTCGGGGAGGTCCAACAACCGATTCGTCTGTGTTGACGTTTTCATGCACGGATGCAGTCGAGTTGCGCCAGCTACGCTTCTTTGGACTCTTGCGGAAGATGTCCTGACCCATGTTCGCCCTTTCGCGAACCGCAGCCCAAGCGGGGCTGGCATGCGCAGTCGCACGCCAGCCCTGCTTTTAAGAGCTCGTGCGGCGCAACACTCGGTCCTTCCAGAAATCCGGCAGAAGCTCGAGATCCATCACCCGCGCGGCGGTTTCCAAGTCAACTCGGCTTTCCGCGCTGAAGCGCCAAATATCGCTCACGGAAACCTGTTCGGGAGCGCGGGCCACCAGGTGCATCGCATCCCCGTCCGCGAAGGCGCCTTCTCGAAGCACGGAAGCGTACCAGCCCGGTTTAGCTTGTCGAAAGAACAGCGCCGTCATGTCCGGACGCCCGAAGCGAATCTGGAGTTTGTAGCAGGGACTTCGCGGCTGCACCACCTGCAACACGGCGGTGCCGATCCGGATCACGTCGCCGATGTTGAGATCCGTTTCCAACCAGCCCTCCGAGGTGACGTTCTCCCCGAAGCTGCCCGGGGTAAGCGGCCCCGAACCGAGCAGCGCTTCCCATGCGGCATAGTGCTCTTTGGGGTAGAAGTACACCGCCTTCTCCGGCCCGCCGTGGACGCTCAGGTCTGCCTGCGCATCCCCTTCCAATCCCAACGTATGGGCGAAGGCGGAGCGGAGGACCGGAGTCTTGAAAAAGCCCGTGGTGACGGTTTGGCCCGCGAACCACACGTCGCGCAGAGCCCCGCTCGCGTTTACCGAGTGGACTTTTGCTTGCGCCTTCAGCTCGTTCCGCTGCGCGTTGTTTTCCCTTGCCGGCATCCGGTTCATCCTTCGCTTCCTTCCTCATGTGCATCCTGCGCGAGGGCGAGCAGTGCATTGAGAGCTCTTTGAAACGGCCGCGTGCCGCCGTCGGCTGCTTGCACGATGAGAGCCCCTTGCAGCCGCGCGACCCAGTCCTCGGCGAATTCGCGTGCCCGTGCGTCGCTCATACCGCCGTCGCGGGCAAGTTTCGCGGTGGCTGCCGTCCATCGCTCCAGGGAGTTCCGCAAGCTGCCGCGGGCGGACTGCCCGATCGCTGCCGTTGCGAGCTGGCCGAGTATGCACGGAGTCCGGCCGCCGGAGTACATCTGTTCCAGCGCGGCCACGATTTTACGGACGCGCACCTTCAACGGTTCCGGCGCTTGCGCGGTTTGAAAGATGCGCGCGTCGATGATCGCTTCCGCGCGGGCGAGCACGGCCGCCGCCATTTGGTCCTTTCCTTGAGGAAAATAGTGGTATAGGCTCGACCGGCCCAGTCCCGTGGCGCGCGACAGGTCGGCGAGGGAGGCACCCTCAAAGCCCCGGTCCCGGAACACGGCGAACAGGCGCTCGATGATTTCGTCCTTGGACGCGGCTGCGGCAGGCATTGCACTCTCCAAGCTGTGTGGAACGTTCATTCTATTGTAGCGCTGGTTCTCCGAAAATAGGTCTCTTCTGAAAATGCTGCATCTTATAATTGTACCGATCGTTCTGTAAAAATCTTGTCAGGCAAGGAAAACCAATGCCAGCACCCGTGCATTACCAAACCGCTGCCGTCACCGACCGCCGTTCCGGCTCGCCGCTCAACATCTTTTACCGCGAAGCAGGGCGGAAAAGTGATCCGGCCATCCTCCTGCTCCACGGTTTTCCGTCCTCCAGCCATCAGTACCGTGGTCTCATTGACCGGCTCTCGGATGAATACCGTGTGATTGCCCCGGACCTGCCGGGATTCGGGTTTTCGGACGCACCGGACGCGAAAAGCTTCGGCTATACATTCGATCACCTGGCCGAGGTCATCGAGAGCCGCACTGATACTGTCGGCCTCGACCGCTATGCGATTTATGTTTTCGACTACGGCGCGCCGGTCGGCTTTCGTCTCGCACTGTCGCGGCCTGAGCGGATCGCGGCGATCATTTCGCAGAACGGCAACGCCTACGAGGAGGGTTTGAGCGACGGCTGGAACCCCATCCGCGCCTACTGGCAGGATGCGACCGAAGAAAACCGGCACAACCTGCGCGCCTTCCTGCAGGCCGGTGCGACGCAGTCCCAATACAGCCACGGCGTGGCCGATGCGACCCTGATTGCGCCCGAAAGCTACACCCTTGATCAGTATTTTCTTGACCGCGCCGGGAACAACGAAATCCAGCTCGACCTGTTCGGCGATTACAAGTCGAATGTGGCTGCTTATCCTCGCTTCCACGAGTATTTTCGCGCGCACCAGCCGCCCACACTCGCCGTGTGGGGCAAGCACGACCCCTTTTTCCTGCCGCAGGGTGCGGAAGCTTTCCGGCGCGACCTTCCGCAAGCGGAAGTTCAGCTCCTGGATGCAGGCCATTTTGCGCTTGAAACGCACCTGGACGAAGCGGCAGCCATTATCCGCGCGTTTCTCGCCCGCGCGTTGGACAAGGCTCACGCATAGGGGGGCTGTTCGGCAGGCGTAGATAAGGGCAGCAAAGGGGCGGCGCTCAACCGCCCCTCAACATGCCGCCACGCCTATAGGAACCAAGAGGCGACGTCCGCATTCCATGCCATTGGAAGGAGCTCAAGTGTATGTGCGCAGCTCCGCGTGGCTCTCATTCCCGGGCGCATCGCCGTGGACCGGCGAGGGAGGCTGCGCACCGCGCAGAAAAATCGCCACCGTCGACCGGATGCGGGCGTTCACCTCCGCCGCGGACGGCGGGGAGCGCAGCTCGATTACTGCTTCAAGGTGGATGTTGCCCCGCATCATCGCGACAAACTGGGCCGCGGCTTGCGGGCAGTTCCGGATGTGAACCTCGCCCGCGTCTCCGTCGCGGTTCCCCGGCTGTCGGCGTTGAACATCAACAGAAGTGCCGCCGCGAGAAACACGAGCGCCATGCCGAAAAGCCAGATCCAGTTATAGCTGTCCACCAGCCAGCCCTGGATGCCGGGAATCACCGTGGCCGGCGTAAGCACAGCGCCGAACGTGAACAGACCTTGCCGCCTGCCCGGGCTGCATATGCTGGCCCGTTTCCACGCTCTTGCTGCTGATGATTCCATCCATCGGCGCCTTGATGACGGTATAGGAAAGCTACAGCTGGGCGTCGTCGACCGACGCCTGCGCTTGGGCGGCGTTGGCTTGCGCCGCCTCATACTGCGTCCTGTGCACATCCACGTCCGTATAGGAGGCTTTCGCCTGGCCTCAGCCTGGGCGATGCCGCCCCGGGCCTGCGTGGAGCCGGCGGCGGCATTTTTTTGATGTGAGCGAGATTGACTCGCGCGCGGCGGCGGCCTGCCGCTCGGCCACCGCGAGCGCCGCTTGTGCCTGCGCGAGGATGGCCTCAAACGTACGCGGATCGAGCCCAACGAGCACCTGCCCCGCGCACCCGTCCATGTGCGCTTGGTCCAGGCACCAGGCAATCTCGGTGAGCGCGGCATCGATGTCGGGCGGCAGCACCAGAGTTTTGTCCTATATGCCATGCCCGACTTATATTTCGGCGAGCTGGCTATCCTGCAGAGGCTTCTCGGCGGCGAACCGCGCATCGTGCAGCGCACCACCAACATGCTGTCGCTCCTGACGCTGGTTGCGGCAGGCGTGGGCGTTGCGCTTGTTCCGGCCCCGTTGACCGGGGTTCGCCTGCCCAGTGTTTCGTTTCTGCCGCTGCGGGAACCGGCGGAAGGCATCCACCGCTCTTGCTCAGCGTCAAGGAGGGCGGTTCCGCGGCGGCAAAAGCCTTCCGCGCCGCAGCGCTCCACCATGCGATCCGCCTGGGCCCCTAAACGGGGGCAGCTAAGGGACGAGAGCCCCGCCCTGCCGCAGGCAGTTACACGGGTTGCGGGAAGACCTCTTCGGGCTTTGTCTCGGCGGCGGCTTGCCAGGTAATCCATTTCAGGTCCTGCACGAAGAACGAGTACAAAGTCGGGGTCAGAAGAAGTGTGACGAGGCCGGACAGGAGGAGGCCGCCGATCTCCGCGTAGCACAAGGGCTTCCACAGCGGACCGCCGTGTACGGCCAAGGGGATGAGGGCGAAAACGGTCGCCGCTATGGTGACCAGGACCGGACGCAGCCGCAGCAGACCCGCGTTGAGCAGGGTGTCCAACAGCGGCTCGCCTTGCTGCTGCTGCTCCTCGATCCGATCGAACAAAACGATGATATGGCTGACGATGATGCCGATAAGGCTGGCGACGCCCAAGAAAGCCATGAAGCCGAACGGCTCCGCCGTCAACGCGAGCGCGATGAAAGCGCCGACGCACCCGAAAGGGATGGCAGCGAACACAATGAGCGGCTTGACGATGCTCTTGAACTGGACCATGAGTGCGAGATAGATTGCCAGAACAGACACGCCGAGGGCGACAGCCAAGTCGCCGAAACCGCTCCTTTGTGCCTTGTATTCGCCGCCGATCATGAGTGAGTAGCCGGCGGGAAGGTTTTTGACCATGCGGTCGATTTGCGGCCTCGCGGCGCTCAGTACATTGGAAGCCAGCGCTCCGGCGGCCGGGTAGCAAGAGACTGTAATCGCCCGGGCGCGGTTGTAATGGCGCAGGAGAGCGACCTGCGGCGTGAACGCGAGCGAAGCCACCTGGTCGAGGCGGACGGGTTCGCCAGCTCCGGTCCGATAAACAAACCGGTTTTGCGCCTCGGTGACGAAAGACCGCTCGCCATGGTGTTGGCGGAGCAGGATCGGGATTTCCTCGTCGCCCTCAAGCAGGCTCCCCACCGGCAAGCCGCTGGTGCTCATCGCTGACGATCGGGCGACGTCCTGGTTGGAAACCCCGGCGCGGGCTGCTTTATCGGGATCGATCCGCACGTCGAGGGCGGTCCGGTCTTCGCCCCAGTCGTTGCGGACCCGTGCCGCCCGCGGGTCGGACCGCAGCACCGCCTCAAGCCGCGCGGACAGCTTGCGCAAGACGGCCGGATCCGGTCCCAGGATGCGGATGGACACTGGCGCGCTGATCGCGGGCCCTGTTTCCAGCTGCCGCACATCCACCCGTGCGCCGGTGACCCGCTTTGTGATCTCAGTCTGCAGCAAGGGGACCAAGGCGTTTGTGTCGCGCTTGTCCATGGTTTCAATCAGGACTTCGGCGTAGTTCAAGCGGGGCGGTTCGGGCGAAACAGAGTCCCAAAAGCGGGGTCCTCCCCCGCCGACAAAGCTGGTGAGCGTCCTGAGCACCGGCGAGCCCGGGTGAACGCGGTGCCGGTCGGCCGCATAGCGGGCGGAAACGTCCTTGATGATGCCCTCGACCTGCTCGCCGGCCGCGCGTGTTTCCGTGAACGTCGCCCCTTCCGGCAGCCAAACATCGGCGTAGGAAAGGTACTGGAGGTCGTAGGGAAAAAACGCTGAGTTGAGGCGCGATGCAAGGAGGCCGCCCGCGAGCAGGAAAAGCAAGGATCCCGCGAGAACGGCTTTTCGGTGCGCGATGGCCCAGCATCCTGCCCGGTAGTACACGCTGGCGAATCCGTGCCGCGGCTTGTCGGACAACACGGGCGGCTGCGCCCCGGCGCTGTTCCCGCGCAGCACGGCCTGGCCCAGCAATGGAACAAATGTCATCGACACGATGCGGGATGCCACAAGGGAGCAAGTGATGACGATGGGAAGCGAGAAGATGAAGTCGCCGATGTCGCCCCGGAGCAGGAGGAACGGAAGGTAGGCCAGGATGTTGGTGAGTGTGGCGAACAGGATGGCCCGGGAAAGTTTGGTCGGTCCGAGCCATGCGGCGGTGTGCCGCGGCGCGCCGCACGCGAGCTCACGCTGGATCGCGTCGCCGGCGACAACGGGATCGTCGATCAGCAAGCCGAGCGCGATGATCAAGCTCGCGATCGAAACCTGCTGCAGATCAATCCGGACAACCGCCATGAAGCCCAGCGTCATGGCGAGCGTGATCGGGATGGAGGCGGCCATAAGCGCCGCGGCGCGCCAGTTCCAAAAACCGACCAGCGCCACCAGCACAACCAGACCGACCGCTTCCCAAAGTGAGTCGGTGAACAGGGTTACGTTTTCCCGCACTTGGCGGGGCTGGTCCGACGTACGCTCAAACACCAAATCCGCCGGAAGCAGCTTTTTCACATCGCTGAGATCAGCATCGACAGCTTTGGCAAAAGCGGCGATCTGCAGGCCCGGCCGCATGTCCGCGGTGATGGTGACCGCGCGGCCCCGCCGCCACTGGCCGGAGCGGTCGCGGTACGTCAAGAAGTTCAGGAAGCTCGGCGGCGTCCGGTAGCCCTGCTCGATGCTGACGACATCCTTGAGGCGAAGGAGGGCGCCGCCCTTGCCGGCGCTCACCGGCAGCGATGCGAGTTCGCCGATGGTGTGGATCGCGCCCTGCGGCGTGAGGTTGACCAAGCTGCCGGTGCTGATCTGGCCGGCCGCGGTCACGGCGTTGCGGTTGTGGAGGAGCATCGGCAGCGCAAGCGGGTTGACATGCGCCGACGCCAGGCGGGCCGGATCAAAAGTGAGGTGAATCTGCTGCCCTGTGATCTCGGTTCGGTCGACCTTTGTCACCTCGCTCACTTTTTGGAGGCTCCGTACAATCGCGTCGGTGTACATGTCGAGCTGGTGAAGGCTGTACTTGCTCGGGCTCAGCTTCAGCAGCCTTGCTTCCAGTTCATCGGGATCGCGCACCAGCACCGGAGGCCAGACGTCGGGGGGCAGCTCGCCGTTGCCGACCTGATGAAACGTGAACTCGGCGAGCGCGGCGTTCAGTTCCGCGTCGCTGCCGCTGCCGGCACCGTTCAGGAACACGGCACCCGGCGCGGACAAAACCTGAGCCGACGAGAGCAGATGCCTGCGGATCAGGTCGCCTGAGAGCTGCTCGACCGTGTCCCGGAGATCGGACGAATCGAGATTCGGTGGAATGCAGAACACGATGGAAACAGCATTTCGAGCATCGTTTTCGTTCCGCCGGGCGGCTTCAACCGCCGACCGCACCTTGTGCGCCTTAACCTTGATGTCCGCGTCGGAAACCGGCGGGCTGGCGACGGTCAACATGAGGGTGGCCGTATTGCCGTAATCGTTGAAGAACTGCACCGGACCCGCGCCTTCCGGCAGATGGCCGATCTGCGCCAGCTTGATGCCGACATCGTCGAACTCTTTGGCGGGGTCCTTGGTGTGGAACTCATCCAGCTGCAGGTGTACGACGGCTTCCCCCGGGCGGGACTCGGAGGTGATCTCGCTGACGCGGTCGTTCTGCGCGATCGCGGCTTCAATCTTTTTGGTGACCTGCTGCTCCACCTCGGCCGCGCCAGCACCGGGCCAGGCAGCCACCACTAAAGCGTCGCGCGCGAGCGTCTTCGGATCCTTGAGCTTAGGCGTGGCGTTGTAGGCGAAAACGCCCCAAATCAGCACGAGCGCCATCAAAAGCCAAGCGATGGCATGATTTTCGACGAAAAAACGAGCTGTGTTGCGCGAGCCCTTACCGCGCCCGCTGTCGGAAGTGCGATCCAGCGACCTGTACCTGCCCTGTATATTACGCCGAGCAAGACCGTGGCGGGGCGGAGCAGCGCCCACGCGCACAAGCTGCGATGGCGCAAAAAATGCAGGCGATCGCGGCCAACCTGGCCCGCGAGTACCCGGACTCGAACCGCGGGCAAGGCGCGAGCGTGCTGCCGCTTTCCGAGGTGATCGTGGGCCCGACCCGCCCGCTCCTGCTCATGCTGCTCGCTGGGTCCGGCTTGCTGCTCCTCATCGCCTGCGTGAATGTGTCGAGCCTCCTGCTGGTGCGGACCGAAATCCGGCGCAGAGAGACGGCCCTGCGCAGCGCTTTCGGGGCGTCCAGCAGAAGGCTCGCGCGGCAGTTTGCGACCGAGGCGCTCTTGCTGGTCGCGCTCGACGGCCTGCTCGGGTTGGGCGCGGCGGAGGCGGCTTTGCACGGGCTGCTCGCGCTGCTCTCCCCGGACATGCTGGCGGGCATGCCCTACCTCGGAGGGCTCGGCCTCAACCTCCACGTCGTCCTGTTCGCGGGCGCGGTGTGCGCCATCTCGGCAGCCCTGTTCACAGCTGTGCCGCTCGCGCGCATGCCGGGCACGGATGCCGTGCAAGCCGGGTTGGGTGAGGGCGGCAAGGGTGCGTCCGGGCTGTTCTGGCGGCGGTTCGGCTCGGGTCTGGTGGCGCTGGAACTTGCGGTCGCGGTCGTGCTGCTGGTCGGGGCGGGGCTGCTCGGCAAGAGCGTGTACCGGCTGCTTCATGTGGAGCTGGGCTTCCCGCCCGACCACCTGGCGACCCTGGAGGTGAGCCTGCCCGATAAGCAGTATGCAACCGGGGACCGGCAGCGCGCCGCGGCCCGCGAGATCCTCGGACGCTTGTCCGCGCTGCCCGGGGTCTCTGCGGTCGGCACCACCGGCGACCTGGCCGTGAACGGCAACTCGAATACACGCTGGGTGCGCTTCGTAGGGCGGTCCTATAACGGCGAGCATAACGAAGTGCTGGAGCGCGTAACGAGCGCCGGGTACCTGTCCACGCTCGGCGCGAAGCTCTTGCGAGGCCGCTGGTTCACGGATGCCGACGACAATACGAGGCGCACGGTAGTGATCATCAACGAAGCCTTCGCGCGCAAGTACTTCCCGGGCGAGGACCCGGTCGGCAAGCAGTTCGGCGACTTCCTGCTCACGCCCGGCTCTATTTGGACCGTGGTCGGCGTGATCCGCAATGTGCGCGAGGGCGGCTTGGACGAGCCGGTGTGGCCCGCGTTTTACGAGGCTTACAACCAGAATCCGGAAACATACATGCAAGTGTTGGCGAGGACGCGCGGCGACGCCGGGGCGCTGCTGCCCGCCATGGTGGCCGCGGTACACGGCTTCGACCCGGGCGCGGCGACCGCCGATCCGATCACCCTCGAAGCCCGCATCGCGGACTCCCCGGCCGCCTACCTTCATCGCTCGGCGGCATGGCTGACAGGCGGCTTCGCCGCGCTCGCGCTGCTGCTGAGCACGATCGGCTTGTACGGCGTGATCAGCTATTCGGTGAGCCGACGGACGCGCGAGATTGGCGTGCGCATGGCGCTCGGGGCGGCGCGCGGCTCGGTGG
>CAXTSB010000004.1:17649-52517 GCA_964246845.1 uncultured Acidobacteriaceae bacterium | reverse complement strand
GGCCGGCGGCGCAACGGGTACCGTGATCTCCGGGGCAACGCATGGTCCGCGTCTTGACCTGCCGGCCGAAGCGCTGCTGCGGTTCTATTTAGAGGCGCCGTTGACCGTGGAGCCGGTTTCCCCGCAGGAAGCGGGCCGCCTCGCGGCGTCCGCACCCACCCCGCCCACGCCGGTACTGCGTGCGCGTCCGGTGTACGTGGCGGCACCATACCCCTACTATTACGCGCGGCCGTACCCGTACGGCTACGGACGGCCTTACTATTACGGCCGTTACTAGCGGCCTTCGGTCTGCAGTTCCAAAACGGACTGCCCGCTCCCATTTTGGGATTCGGGCCGCGCGCCGGATGAAAAGTTTACGTTCCGGTGTGCTTCGCCCGGTATCATTCACCTATGTCTTCCGTTCTTACCGAGGCCGCGCCCGTTGTTGAATCCGCTTTGCTGACGCGGCGTGCCTTTTTAGGACTGGGGAGCAGCGCGGCCGTAGGCGTTGCGCTCTACGCGGGGATGCACGGCCGCCACCAGCTTGAGCTGGAGCGCCGCACCATCCCGATTACCAACCTGCCCGAAGCATTTGCCGGCTTCCGCATCGCCCAAATCTCCGACATTCACCTGGCTGAGTATACCGAGCCGTGGTTTGTCGCGCACGTAGTCGACCAGGTCAATGCCCTCAAGCCCGACCTGGTCTTGATCACGGGCGATTACGTCTGCATGGGGCCGATCAACCGCGGCAGCGCCATGCGCTACATTCCACTGGCGGCTCAGCTGCTCGGCAAACTGCGGTGCCCGCGGCGCTACGGCGTACTCGGCAACCACGACTGGATGGTGAACGGAGACGCGGTGGTCTCGCACATGGCCGACGTGGGCATTCCGATTCTGCACAACCGCAGCTTGCCGATCGAGCGCGACGGCGCGCGGCTTTGGGTTGCGGGCATCATGGATGCGCTCAGTTGGGAATCGGACGTGGATGCGGCCATGCCGAAAGCCGCCGCGCCGCATGAACCGGTCATCCTGATGGCGCACGAGCCCGATATACTCCCGGCCGTCGCGCGGTTGAACCGGGTCGACCTCATGCTTTCCGGCCATACCCACGGCGGCCAGGTCCGCCTACCGTTTCTGCCGCCGCTTATGCTGCCGCCGCTCGGCAAACGCTTTGTGGAAGGCCACTTCCGCATGGGACGAACCCAGCTTTACGTGAACCGCGGCATCGGGTCGGTAGGGCTGCCGTTCCGGTTCCGGTGTCCGTCGGAGATCACGGAGCTGACGCTCATGCCTGCTTAGCTTTCGAAAAGGGCGCGTCCCGTCCGTATACTGGACAGGTCGCGCTCGAGCGCCCACGGAAGCCGCCTAAAACCATGATCCGTTTCCTCCAAAAAGACAGCCGCGTTCTCAAGGGCGTATTCATCGCCATCATCGCCGTCGCCATCATCACCATGGTGATCACGCTGGTGCCCGGCATTTTCCAGCCTACGGTCGACTCCAACAACTACGCGACCGTCCACGGCGGCAACGTATTGACGCGCGTGTTCGGCGCGTCCACCGATATATCCAATCAGGATGTGCAGCAGGCCGCGCAGCGCATGGTGCAGCGGCAGGGCTGGCCGCCCGCGGCACTGCCCTTTGTAGTGCCCCAGGCCGGCAAGGCGCTCATCCAGCAAGCCGTTATGGTGAATGAGGCGGACCGGCTCGGCCTCCAGGTTTCGGACGAGGCGGTCCGCGGCTTTCTGCACTCAGGCCCAATCGGCGCGGTACTTTTCCCGGGCGGGAACTACATCGGCGACCAGCGCTACAAGGAGTTGATCCAGGATAATTTCGGCATCTCCACTGAGAAGTTTGAAGCCGAGATCAAGAAGGAGCTCGAAGAAGCACGGCTCCGCGACCTGATCACCGGCGGGGTGGCGGTCACGGATGCCCAGGTGCGTACGCAGTATGTCGATGCGGCGACCAAGATTAGGTTCACCTATGCGGTGCTGACCTCGGACGCGGTGGGCAAAACCGTTAACCCGACCGATGCGCAGCTGCAGGGGTTTTTCAAAAGCCACGCCGGGTTATACGCGACCGCAATCCCGGAAACCCGCAAGCTCCAGTACCTCGTCTTCACCTCGGAAAACCTGCCCGGGGGCGTTCCGCCGGTCACCGAAGCCGACGAGCAGGCCTACTACAACGCCCACCAGGCCGACTACAAAGTCGACGAGCAGGTGCGGGTGCGCCACATTTTGATTAAAGCGGCAACACCCGCCGAGGACGCGCCCGCGAAGGCGAAAGCGCAGGGCATCCTCGATCAACTGCACAAGGGCGCGGACTTTGCCAAACTCGCGAAAGCCGATTCAGATGATCCGGGATCGAAAGATCTCGGCGGTGAGCTCGGCTTCATCAAGCACGGCGTGACCGTGCCGCCGTTTGAGCAGGCCGCGTTTTCACTGAATCCCGGGCAGACTTCGGACCTGGTGAAGTCGCAATTCGGCTACCACATTATTCAATCTGAGGAAAAACAGACCGCGCACACCCGCCCGTTCTCCGAGATCAAGCCGCAGATCCTTCCCGCGCTGACGCAGCAAAAGGAGCAGGGCGCGCTGCAAACCTTCGGCAATCAGTTAGCCGCCGAAGCGAAGAAGACGAGCCTCGCGGCGACCGCGGCCGCCCACAAGTTCAAGCTCCAGACCACGGATTATATCGGGCAGGATGCGGTTGCACCGGGCGTGGCCGATGCTTCCAAGCTGCTGGGCACGGCGTTCTCCGCCGTGAAAGGCGGCCCGCCGCAGACCGCGAATACGGGCGATGGGTTTGCCGTATTCCAAGTCGAGGACATTCATCCGGCACACGCGCCTGAGTTCGCCGCCTACCGCGACCATATTCTGTCGGACTACCGTGCTCAGCAAACCCCCGTCCTCCTGGAGCAGAAAACACAGCAGCTGGCCGATAAAGCACATGCTTACAACGACTTGGCTAAGGCGGCGGCGGAGCTGGGCGCAACCGTAAAATCGAGCGACCTGGTGGGGCGGCAAGCGCAGGTGCCCGACATCGGCGCGCTTGCCACCGCCGCGCCGCAGCTGTTCTCGCTCAAGGCCGGGCAGATCAGCGGGCCGCTCCGCGGTACGGCCTCAGGCGCGGTCGCCAAGCTTGACGACCGCCAGGAGCCGCCCGCCGCCGACGTCGCGCAAAACCTGCCCCGCGCGAAGGAGGCCTTCCTCGACCAAAGCCGGGAAGAAGCCTTCGCGGTCTTCGTCTCCAACCTGACCGAGCAGTACCAGAAGCAAGGCCGCATCGCGGTCAGCAAACAAGCCGCCGCCGCGCCGACGCTCCCCGGGCAGCCGGGGAGTTAAGTTCAGTGCAACGCTGAGGCAGATAAGGTTTGACCGGTATGCGTCTTTACTCCGACGCGCGGCCGAAATATCTGCTCACGAAAAGGAGTAGTATGTCCTATGTATTTTTTGTTTATGAGGTAAACTGGTCTGCATAGATTAGCACCGGAGACGTCATATGTTGCTGGATGCGCTACCGGAACCGACGCCGATTGCGCAATTGAGCGGGCGCGAAGGCGAGTTGCGCTACGTTACGCAGAACTTTCGGGATCTGCAAACATTGAAGGCCTTACCTTTTTGCGCTGGAGGACTGCTTTCGGTTGAGATTCTTCCCCAGCGGCATTTAAGTATCGCTGTCGTTATGATGATGGGGAGCGCGGTCCTTGTATTGGGCTGGGTTTGCGCTGCATGGCTGGAACGTTGGTACAAGGAGCGGTACGGCTTTGTAAGCGCGACAAAGATACAACCGGAGCAGGTTCCGGGCGCGGGCCCAATAACATGGTTGTCTTTTGCTCTAATTTTGATCCTTTTCATCTCCACCTCTACTCGAGATTCCTGGTTCTACGTCCTTTATGCACAGTTGATCTCATTTCTGCTTTCAAGATGTCTCCACGCCTGTCCTCAAAGCGCGCCGATTCGGCTCAGGCAAGTGCTTTACATTGGAACTACACTGGCAGCAGTCGGTGCTATTGTGTACGTGGCGATTTGTCCGGGATTTCGCTGGCACGCTGTCGAAACATGGTTTGGAAGCATTGCGGTTTTGAGCCTGTACGATCACTGGCTGCTCAGCTATCTGCTGCGTCCGCGCGGCCTGCAAATAAGTGAGGGCCGCCATGAGTAGCCAGGAACCTATCCCCGAGATCGACCGCCTCATCCACGAACCGGCGCGCCTGGCCATCCTGACGGTGCTCGCCGCCTGCGAACGCGCGGATTTCCTGTTTCTTGAGCGGGCGACGGGTTTAACCCGGGGCAACTTATCCGTGCAGTTATCGCGCCTGCATGAAGCGGGGCTGATCGAGATAGAGAAAATCATCCATCAAAAGCGCACCCTCACGACAGCCGCCTTACGCGACCGGGGGCGCATGGCACTCGACGAGTACTGGCAAAGCATGGAGTCGCTGCGGACGCGGTCGCAAGTCCGAAGTGGAAAACCGAGCGGCCTCGCCCTGCCGGACCCCGCTATGGGCTGACCGTCTCGCGCCCGCTGTTCACACCATCGCAACATGCGACAATGGCCACAGCGCCATGGATGAGACCCTTTCCCTCGACGCCCTTCCTGCCCCGGTCACCATCACTCCTGCGCTGCTCAAGCAGCACTCCATCACGCCCGACGAGTACGCCCGCATCGAGGCGGCGCTGGGCCGGACGCCCTCGCTCACGGAGCTTGGGATTTATTCGGTCATGTGGTCCGAGCACTGTTCCTACAAGAGCTCGCGCGTACACCTGCGCCGCCTGCCGACGAAAAGCGACCGCGTGGTGCAAGGCCCGGGCGAGAACGCGGGCATCATCGACGTGGGCGACGGGTGGGCCTGTGCCTTTAAGATCGAGTCTCACAACCACCCCTCGTACATCGAGCCATTCCAGGGTGCGGCGACCGGGGTGGGCGGCATCCTGCGCGACATCTTCACGATGAACGCTCGGCCGCTGGCCGTGATGGACTCGCTGCGGTTCGGGCCGCTTGCGGGTGAGGACGAAGCTGTCACGCGCAAAAATCATGCGGTGGTGGAGGGCGTGGTCGCCGGCATCTCGCACTACGGCAACTGCTTCGGGGTTCCCAACCTGGGCGGCGAAACCAAGTTCGAGCCTTGCTACTCTGGCAACCCGCTCGTGAATGCGTTTGCCCTGGGGCTCGTCCGGCGCGACGAAATCTTCTATGCCAAGGCGACCGGCGTCGGCAATCCGGTGATCTATGTCGGCGCGAAAACCGGCCGCGACGGTATTCACGGCGCGACCATGGCGAGTGAGGAGTTCACCGCCGGTGCCGAGCAGAAGCGGCCCAACGTGCAGGTAGGCGACCCCTTCATGGAAAAGCTGCTGCTGGAAGGCTGCCTGGAAGCGATGGCGACCGGGGCGGTTTTAGGAATACAGGACATGGGCGCGGCGGGGCTCACCTGCTCCACCTGCGAGATGGGTGCGCGCGGCGGCGTAGGCGTCGAGATCGAACTCGACCGCATCCCGCAGCGGGCTGAGGGGATGACGAGCTACGAGATCATGCTGTCCGAGTCGCAGGAGCGCATGCTGCTCGTGGCCGAAAAAGGCAGAGAGCAGGAAGTGCTGGACGTGTTCGCGAAGTGGGGCCTTGACGCGGTGGTGGCCGGTTCGGTGATCGAAGAACCGCGCATGCGCGTGCGCCATGGCGGCACGCTGGTCGCCGATATCCCGAACGCATCCCTGACCGACGATGCGCCGCTGTACCACCGGCCCGTGGGCGAGTGGACGCCGCCCGTGCCGAAAGACCCGCCGGCGTGGGTGCTGGAGGAGTTGCGGAAGCCGCGCGATTACACGGCTGACCTCAAAAAACTGCTCGCAAGCGCGAACATCTGCTCGAAGCACTGGGTGTACGACCAGTACGACTCCATGGTGCAGACCAACACCGTGCAAGGCCCGGGCGGCGAGGCTGGGGTGATGCGGATCAAGGGGACTTCGCGCGGATTGTCGATGGCGTTGGCGGGCAACGGCCGCTGGTGCTACCTCGACCCGAAGCTCGGGGCGATGCACGCGGTGGCCGAGGCGGCGCGCAAGGTGGCCTGCACGGGCGCGGTGCCGGTGGCCGCAACGAACTGCCTGAACTTCGGCAACCCCGAGAAGCCGGAGATCATGCGCCAGCTGTCGGACGCGATCGACGGGATCGCGGAGGCGTGTACCGCGCTCGGAACACCGATTACGGGCGGGAATGTTTCGTTGTATAACGAAACGCGCGGGGAAGGGATTTATCCTACGCCGGTGGTGGGGGTGGTTGGGATTTTGGAGGATGTGAGTAAAGCGGTGTTGGCTGATTTTCGTCAGCCTGGAGACGTATTGCTGTTGGTCGGCAACGTTACTGTTCAAATAATTGATGAGCTCGGCTCTTCCGAATTTGCACACGTCGTTGTAGGCGGATTGTGGGGCAAGCCACCGAATCTCCATCTGCAGGCTGAAGCTGACTTGCAGCGCAGCTTAGCGGAACTCGCAAAAGCCGGCCTTCTTCGTGCAGTGCGCGATGTTTCGGAAGGCGGCTTGGCTGTCGCTTTGGCCAAAGCATGTTTCATGCATAGGACGGGGGTTGACATAGAATTGCAGGGGTGTCCGGGTGAGCCTTCCTTCGCGCGGCTTTTTTATGAGCAAGGCACTCAAATTATCGTCGCCTGTGCTGCTGAGGATGCTGACCAGGTTTTAAAAGTTTTTTCTGGAAATATGAACGCAATTAGGCTGGGTAGCGTGACTGACGGCCAGTTCCGTATCCGCCATCAAATGTACATAGAGGCAGTCTCTGGAAGATACCGGAAAGATGAGTCTGTCGTTCTTATCGACAGTCAGATTCAAACACTAAGCCCTACTTGGGCCGAGACCCTTCAAGACACCCTCGCCGCCTCCCCCATAATCGCCGAGGTGATGGCGTGAGCCGGTTGGTGTACGAAGGCATCCCCGGCGCGCCCAGCCCGGAACCGCCGGCCTTCTCCAGCGCCGTACTGCCCGAAACAGACAAACTCCGCGAAGAGTGCGGCGTCGCCGCCATCTTCAACCACCCCGACGCCGCCCGCCAGATCTTTCTTTCGCTCTACGCCCTCCAGCACCGGGGCCAGGAGTCGGCCGGCATCGCCACCGCCGACGGGCAAAGCCTCCACAATATCAAGGGCATGGGCCTGGTTTCGGAAATCTTTACAGCGGACGTGATCGAGCGGCTTAAAGGGCCGATGGCGATCGGGCACACGCGCTACTCGACCACCGGCGATTCGGCGCTCCTGAACGCGCAGCCCATCCGGGTCGACTCGACCAAGGGCCTGATCGCGATCGCGCACAACGGCAACCTCGTCAACCTGGGGCAGATGCGGGCCAAGCTGGAGCGCGCCGGAGCATTCTTCCAGACAACATCTGATTCTGAAATTATCGTCCAGCTCATCGCGCACTCGCGCGAGGCGACGCTGATCGACGCGATCGCCGACTCGCTGCGGCAGGTCGACGGCGCGTTCTCGCTCGTGATGATGACCCGCGACCGCATCTTCGCGGCGCGCGACCCGCGCGGCTTCCGCCCGCTTTCCATGGGCCGCATCACGCACAAAAACGGCCCCGACACCATCGTCTTCGCATCCGAAACCTGCGCCTTCGACCTGCTCCACGCCCGCTACGAGCGCGACGTGGAGCCGGGCGAGCTCATTATGGTTTCAGCCGACAGCATCGAGTCGCGCCGCTACGAGAGCGGGGTCGAGCGCAGCTCCTGCATCTTCGAGCATGTCTATTTTTCCCGGCCCGACTCACGCGTCTTCGGCCGCTGGGTGCAGGACTCGCGCGAAGCGATGGGCCGCCGCCTGGCGCGCGAGGCCGCGGTGCCCGCGGATGTGGTGGTGCCCGTGCCCGATTCAGGCGTGACCGCGGCGCTCGGCTACGCGGAGGAGGCCGGGCTGCCGTTCCGCTTCGGGCTCATCCGCAACCACTATGTGGGCCGCACGTTTATCGAGCCCGAGCAGAAGGTGCGCGACTTCGGCGTGCGCCTCAAGCTCAATCCGGTACGCAACCTGCTCGAAGGCAAGCGGGTGATTCTGATTGACGACTCCATCATCCGCGGGACGACCTCGCGCAAGATCGTCCGGATGGTGCGCGCGGCCGGCGCAAGCGAGGTACACCTACGCATTTCCTGTCCCCCGACGATTTCGCCGTGCTTCTACGGCGTGGACACCCCAAGCAAGAAAGACCTGATTGCAGCGAATAACTCCGTCGCCGAGGTATGCCGGTACATCGAAGCCGACTCGCTTGCCTACCTGTCGCTTGACGGCGTCAAGCAAGCCGTGGACGGCGGACGGGGTGAGGGCTATTGCGTTGCATGCTACACCGGTGTATACCCGACGGCTTGGGTGGACGTGGAAGACATCCTGCCCGCGCCCGTGCTGCAGGCGTGAAGGAGCGTTATGGCAAGTCAATACGGCAAAGAGGCGCAAGAGTCCGTCGCACGGGAGCTGCACTTACCCAAGGAAGGCAAGCTGAAGTCAGGCAGCGGACAGAAGGTCACCAACCCGAAACAGGCCATTGCGATCGGTCTATCCGAAGCGCGCCGCGAGGGTGCGAAGATGCCGCATGCGCCCGAGGGGACCGCATCCGCCGCGAAGGAAAAGACGGACCGGAAAGCGGCGGTAAGAAAGAAATCCGCTGCGAAGAAATCGCCGGACAAGAAGTAACAGTAGGTGCGTGTAGAGCATGCGCCTGGTAAGGAAAGCAGATCCTTCGTCGCTCTGCTCCTCAGGATGACACCTTCATATACAAGTAGAAAATACCAGCTACAGACGCAAGGTGTCATCCTGAGCAAAGCGAAGGATCTGCTTTCAGCTCGCGCTGCCTGAACCGCCCGAACCCGAACCACTCGAACCTGAACCCGGTATACTCGCGGGCGCGCTGGATGGAGCCGCTGCCGGTGCGCTGCCTTTACCCCCGTCCGTGCTGGGCTTCGACTCGGAGCCGCCCTCGCCCTTCGAGCCTCCGCCCTTTTTCCCGTAGTCCGTCAGGTAAAACCCCGACCCCTTGAACTGGATCGCGGGCGCGGACAAGAGACGCAGGCTCACGCTTCCGCACTTAGGGCATTCGGTCTGCTCGGGGGCGGAGAAGCTTTGGATCTTCTCGAAGCGGTGGCCTTCGGCTTCGCAGCGGTACTCATACAACGGCAAGGGAGGAACCTCGGGAGAGCTGGAGTGCTCTCCCGATTGTAGCGGAGCGGCCCCCCTTACAAGAGCGGCAGACTCACCGGACGCACCTCGTGCACCGCCTCGACCGCGCGCAGCTGTTTGAGCAGCGCCGGCGTGGGCTCGTCGTCAATCTCCATCACGGCCAGCGCGGAGCCGCCCCCTTCCGTGCGGCCCAGGGCGAAGTTCGCGATGTTGACCCCGTGCTCGCCGACCACCGTACCCAGCTTGCCGATCACGCCCGGCACGTCCGAATTGCGGACGAAAAGCAAGAAACCCTGGAGCGGCGCTTCAATCGGCGTGTCCTCAAGCGCGAGCAGGCGCGGCGCAAGCGAAGCGAGCGCGACCCCGGTCCGGGCTGAAAGCCGCGCGCCGTCGCGGGTGTGCAGGGTGAGCGCGACCGCGGTCGGCCCCATCTGCGGGTCGTCGTGGACGCGGATGCCGCGCTCCCCCGCGATTTGCGCTGCATTGATGCGGTTCGCGCCCTCACTCGCGCCCAGAATGCCCGCGAGCGCGGCGTTGCGCACCATCTCGGTTTTTGACTCGGCCAGCGCACCCGAGCAGGCCAGGGTAATGCTTTCCAAGCCGCCCGCGTCCGGCGGCAGCAGCTGCGCCAGCATCGCGCCCAGCCGCTCGGCGGCTTCGGCGTAGGGCGCGAGCACCAGGTACTGCTCGTGCGTGAGCGAGGGCGAATTGACCGCGTTCTGCACCACGCCGAGCTTGAGAAATGCCCGCACCTGCTCGGCAATCTGGATGCCGACCGCTTCCTGTGCTTCCGCAGTCGAGCCCGCGATGTGCGGGGTCAGCAGCACGTTGTGCAGGCCGAACAGGGGCGAATCCTTCAACGGTTCCTGCTCGAATACATCGAGCGCTGCCCCGGCGAGCTTGCCTTCCTTCAGTGCCGCGACCAGGGCCGGCGTGTCGATCAGCTCGCCGCGCGCGCAATTCACGATGCGCGCGCCGGGCTTCATGGCCGCGAGCGTTTGCGCGTTGACGATGCCGTGCGTCTGCGGGGTAAGCCCGACATGGAGCGACAGGTAGTCGGCCGTGCGGAACAGCTCGTCCACCCCGACAAGCTTGACTTCGTGCTCGCGGGCGACCGCCGGGGCGACGAAGGGATCATGGCCGATGAGGGTCATCCCAAAGGCGCGGGCGCGCCGCGCGACCTCAAGGCCGATGCGCCCCAGGCCTAGGATGCCTAGGGTCTTGCCCCGAAGCTCCGCGCCGGAAAGAGACTTTTTCTCCCAGCGAGCCTCATGCAACGCGGCGTTGGCGCGGGGCAGCTCGCGGGCGAGCGCAAGCATGAGGGCCAGGGTGAGCTCGGCGACGGCCACCGCGTTCGCGCCGGGGGTATTCATGACGACGATGCCGCGCCGGGTGGCTGCTTCCGCATCGATGTTGTCAACCCCGACTCCCGCGCGGCCGATGACGCGCAGCTTGGGTGCGTGGGCCAGAAGCGCGTCCGTCACCTGCACCGCCGAACGCACGACCAGCGCGTCGGCGTCTTCCAGCGCTTCCTCAAGCGAAGGAATCCGGTCGTGGGTCAGCACCTCCCAGCCGGGTTCCTCCTGGAACACAGCCGCGGTCGCGGGGGACACTTTCTCAGCCAGTACGATTTTCATGCCCGCGCCTCCTGCATAGCGCAGTCAGCGAGCGCCCGCCCGCAAGGGCAGGTCGCGCGCTCCACGAACACCTCGCCGCGCGCCGCAAATGTTTTCTGCGCTGCCGTGAGCGCTTGGCCCAGCTCGACGGGCAGCTTGAGCACCTCAACCGCCACATGCTCCAGCGCGCCGACGAGCGCGATCGTATCCATGTAATCGAAGTAGCCCAGGTGCGCGATGCGGAACAGCTGCCCTTTCATCTCGCCCTGCCCGTTAGTGATGGTCGCGCCGAAGCGCTGCTTCAGCTCCTTCACGATCACCCCCGAGTCGACCCCGGCGGGCGGCAGCACAGCCGTGACCGCGGCGGCCGGCGCGAACGGCGCGAACAGATCAAGCCCCAATGCCCGCACGGCAGCCCGGGTCATGGCGGCGCACATTTCGGCGTTGTTCACGAGCGCCGCGCGGCCTCTACTCAGGTCTCCGTCACCCTGGGCGGCGATGAAGTCGAGCGCCGCGCCCAGTCCGGCGATCAGCGATACAGCCGGCGTGTATGCCGACTCAGCGGCTTTCGCGTTCTTGCGCTCTTTCCGCAAGTCGAAGTAGTAGCGCGGGTTCAGCGCGATGCCCATGGCGTTCCAAGCGCGCTGGCTCACGGAAAGGTAGGCGAGCCCGGGCGGAATCATCACGGCTTTTTGCGAGCCGCCGATCAGGATGTCCACCCCTGGGTTTCCATTAAGTCCGTCCACATCGAAGTGCGTCGTCCCAAGACCGGTGATCGCGTCCACCACAAGCAGCGCATCATGCTTCTGCTCGCGCAGCAGCGCCGCGACGGCGGGAACGCAATGCCGCACGCCGGTCGAGGTTTCCGTCGCCTGCATGAACACGGCCCGGGTTTCAATCCTGAGCGCCGCCTTGACCTCGTCGAGCGAAAACGTCTGCCCATAAGGTGCGGAAACAACATCCACATCGCAGCCGAACGCTTTGCCCAGCGCCGTCCAGCGCTCGCCGAACTTGCCGGCGGACAGCACCAACACCCGGTCGCCGGGCGACGTGATGTTCGACACCGAGGCTTCCATCGCTCCCGTGCCGGAGCAGGCGAGCAGCAATACATCGTTCTCCGTACCCACGAACTGCTTCAGCTGCGCGAGCACGCGCTCAAACAGCTTGCGGAATTCCGGGGTGCGGTGGTGCATGTCGGCGGCAGCCATGGCGAACTGCGCGGCCGGCAGCAGCGGGGTGGGGCCGGGAGTAAACAGGCGGGTCTTACGGATCATGCCCAGTATTCTAGCTTGCCCGTCCAAACAGGCAGGGGCCTACAATAAGCGGTTCGGGGGAGGATGCGCGTGGACGAAAGTTTGGTGAAGCGGGTGGACGCGGATATTACAGCGGCGATGAAAGCTCGGGAAAGCGTCCGAGTGGAAACACTCAGGATGGTCAAGGCTGCCTTCAAGAACCGCGAGATCGAGAAGCGCGCGCCGTTGAGCGAGGAAGAATCGCGCGCTGTGCTGGGCACGCTCATCAAGCAGCGGCAGGACTCGGTTGAGCAGTTCACCAAAGGCAACCGGCCTGAGCTGGCCGAGAAGGAAGCGGCGGAGATCAAGCTGATCGAAAGCTACCTGCCGCAGATGGCGACTGAAGAAGAGCTGCAGCCGATCATCGCGGGTGTGCTGGCGGAAATGGGTGGGGCCGGGACAAATATGGGCCCGAAGGCGATGGGCCCGGCAATGAAAGCGGTGAACGAGCGGATCAAGGGGCTCGGGCTGCGGGTCGACGGCAAGCAGGTGAGCGAGTTGGTGAAGGCCGGATTGGGCTAGCTTGCTCCGTCTTCGTCCGCGCGAGGCGGGCCGCTGAGCAGCAGGAGAATCGCCTCGAGTTCCGCGCGCAAGTGCGCTATGCCCGGGTCGCGGGCGTTAGTCTCTGCCGCCGGCTCGACCGGGGCGGGCGCGGGCGGCCGCAGCATGGCGGGCAGCGCCTCGGTTTCTAGAATCGCTTTCGCGCCGGCGATGGTGTAGCCATCCTCGTACAGCAGACCGCGGATGCGGAGGGCCATGTCGACGTCGCGCCGGCGGTACAGCCGCTGGCCCGTGCCGCTTTTGGTGGGCCGCAGCTGCGGGAACTCCGTTTGCCAAAACCGCAGCACGTAGGCGGGCACACCGCAAAGGCCGGCCACCTCGCCGATGCGGAAGTACAACTTGTCGGAGATTTGAAGCGCGGCGCTGCCGAGCTTGGGAACACTGCCGCCCGGGTTGCGGGGACTGCCGCGCTTGGCCATACATCGAGGTTGCGCGGCGGAAACGTGGGCGCGCTCGACGGCAGTATAGCCAGAGACTTCGCCGCTGAGATCAGATTTCTACAACGGGGAACCCGGTTAGGGAACAAAGCCCCTTGCCCTTGCGTACTGAAACATGAGGTGCGGCCATGGGCAAAAGGGTATGGATCGCGGCGGGGCTGCTGGTGCTGGCGGGTTGCTCGGTGCGGGTGAACAAGGACGGAAACGGCGAAGACAAGGATGTACACGTGAGTGTTCCGTTCGCGCATGTCGATGTGCAGAAGAATGCCGCTGCCGCGCCGGGCCTGCCCGTCTATCCGGGAGCGGCGGTGGACTCCGCAAATAACGACAAGCCGGTGGATGTGAACCTCGGCTTCGGTGCCTGGAAGCTCAGGGTGCAGGCTGCCGAGTACATATCCTCCGACCCGGCGGAGAAAGTGCAAGCTTTCTACAAGCACGCGCTCGCGCAGTACGGCGATGTGCTGACCTGCCGCAACAACCAGCCCGTGGGTGAGCCGACCCGGACCAAGGAGGGGCTGACCTGCCGGGACGATGACAAAAGCGGCCATGGCAAGGTGTCCTCGGGCGGCGACCTGGAACTGAAGGCAGGCACCCGCCGCCGGCAGCACATTGTCGGCTTCGACGAGAAAAAAGGCCCGGGCACGCACTTCGCCTTGGTGGCGCTGGAACTTCCGCGCGAAGGTGCGGGTGAAGCGGGCGAGGAGTAGGGCGCGGCGGTAGACTATGGGCAGTGATGACCATGCTCTGCCACAGCTGCCGCAATGCGATCCCTGAAGGCTCAGCATTTTGCCCGGAGTGCGGGGCTCCGCAGCTGCGGGTGCACGGATTGGCGGAGCGCGAGGAGCAGGCCGCGAAAGAAGAGCCTGGGCCGCAGCCCGTGGGGGAGATTGCCTGGCCGGCCGCGGTGAAGTCGGCAGCGCTGTGGAGTGTGCCGGCCGGCTTTCTGCTTTCCTTTGCCGCCTTGCCTTTGCTGAACATGCTGTGGGTCGTGCTGGGCGCGGTGTATACCTTGCGCCGCTACCGCAAGCGGGCCCCCCGTGCTCCCAAGCTCACCCCCGTGCTGGGCGCGCGCATCGGGCTGGTTTTGGGGTTGTTCGCCGCCGTAATCGCGACCGCGCTGAACGCGCTGACGGCGCTGGTCCAGCGCTACGGGCTGCACCGCGGCGGGCTGCTCGACGCGCAGTTTCAGCAGCTGTTGGAAGGAGTAGTGGACCGCCTGCGCGACGCGAATCCCGATACCGCGGCGCAGCTTCCGGGCTTGCTCGCGTTTTGGCTTTCCCCGGACGGACGCGGAACGCTGCTGGTGATTTCGGCGTGCAGTTCTGCCGTTTCCATGCTTGTGTTCGCCTGGCTCACAGGCTGGATCACGGTGCGCTACGACGGGCTGCGGCGCAAGAAGGATCAGCAGGCAGGCTAGGAGCGGCGGATGGCGACGGCAAGCGTTGCACATGGAGCATCGGTTTCGGTCCACACGTACCTGAACACGTCCTACAAGCCGGACTGCGACTACGTTGACGGTGAGCTCGAAAGGCGGAACGTGGGCGAGGATATCCACTCAGCTTGGCAGTATGCGGTAATGAAGCTATTTTCGCAGCGTGAGGAGTGGCCGGTCCTTATCCGCCCGGAGATACGTATCAAGATCTCCGGGCGGCGCTACCGCGTGGCGGACGTTGCGATCCTGGATGAACGCAGTCCGCGTGATCCTGTTGTCCTCCAGCCGCCGCTTGCCGTTTTTGAGGTAGTCTCACGTAAGGACCGCTACAGCCGCATCACGGCGCGGCTGACAGACTTTGAAAACTCGGGTGTCCCGCAAATCTGGTTGCTCGACCCGCATCGCGGTGCCATGCAACGCTTCCTCGGCGGCGATCTTCGGCATGTGGCGGAGTTTGTGTTGGAAGAGCAGGGGATTCGTTTTCCGATTGAGCGAGTGCGGGCGCTGGTGAAGTAGGGAATTGCCTTACTTGGAAAACAGCCGTCGTCGCGCTACACTTTGGTCAGCCTCCGGATGCGTGCGAGCACCCGGAAGATTGTGTCACCCGCCCATAGGCTGTTTGAGCAAACGGGCGAGAGCGGCGACCCAGCGCAGACGTATCTGGATCACGAGGTTGAACTTCATCCGCAATTGCATGAAGTTCTCCTTTCACTTGCATGAGATAAGGCCCTGGTGTTAGCCGGGGCCTTGTTGCTTTTTAGGGCAACCTTGGTGGTCCCGTCTGCACAACCCTTGAAAGCTTTTCCCCGCACAGCAAGTGGCGCTCGACCTTCACCCTACAGCCTGAGCAGGAAACCCGGCACGTTACCGGCGTACCCGCGCTATGCTGGGATGGCATGGAAGCAACGGCAAAGCTGCGGGAAAAGGGGCGCATCCTTTCCCCTTCGGAGATCGAGCGTACCCTGGTCCGCTTAGCGCACCAGATCGTTGAGAAAAACCAAGGCGGAGCCAACTTGGGCCTGGTCGGCATCCGGCGCCGCGGCGTGCCGCTCGCGCAGCGCCTGGCTGGGCTGATCGAGGGCATCGAAAAACAGCCGGTCGACGTCGGCGCGCTCGACATCGCGTTTTACCGCGACGACCTGTCGACGCACGACAACCGGCCCGTGGTGCGCCCGGGTGAGATCGGCTTCGACGTGACCGGGCGCAACATCATCCTGGTCGACGATGTGCTGTATACCGGCCGCACCACCCGCGCGGCGCTCGACGCGCTCTTCGCCCATGGGCGTCCGAACCGCGTACAGCTGCTGGTCCTTATCGACCGCGGCCACCGCGAACTGCCCATCGAGGCCGGCTTCGTCGGGCGCACTGTGCAAACCTCGCGTCAGGAGATCATCGAAGTCAAGCTGCGCGAGGTCGACGAGGAGGAGCAGGTCTTGATTGTCGAACGGATGCCCGCGTGAAAGGGTCTCTGCTTGGGATTGAGGATCTGTCGCTGGAGGATGTAAGCGAGATTCTGCGGCTCGCGACCGAGCTCGAGCTGGAAGACGTCTTCGCGCGTTCGCGCCAGCTCCTGAAGCGGCGCGTGGCGCTTTTGTTTTATGAGTCCAGCACACGCACACGCACCTCCTTTGAGCTCGCCGCAAAGGCTTTGGGAGCGGACACGACGCTGATCAGCTCGAAATCGTCAAGCATTGAAAAAGGCGAGTCGCTTAAGGACACCGGACTCACTTTGCGGGCCCTGGGCGCGGAAGCCATTATTCTCCGCAGCGCGTTCTCAGGCGCGCCGCACTTGCTGGAGCGCGCAACAGGGCTGCCGGTGCTCAACGCCGGCGACGGCATGCACCAGCACCCTTCCCAAGCCCTGCTCGACCTTCGCACCATCCTCCGTGTACTGCGCGGCGGCACCGAGCAGGTGGACGGCGGCACGCTCGCGGGGGTCACGGTTGCGGTCTGCGGGGACATCCTGCACAGCCGGGTCGCACGCTCGAATGCACTGCTGCTGCCCCGCTTGGGCGCGCGGGTTGTGCTGTGCGGGCCCGCGCCGCTGCTGCCCGATGTTGCCGCTGCAATCGGGCCTGGACTCTCCATTGAGCGGGATTTCGACCGCGCGCTCGCGGAAGCGGACGTCGTCATGATGCTGCGCATCCAGGCTGAGCGGCTCCTCGACTTGCACCTTGATCTTGAGGAGTACCGGCATGAATTTCAGCTGCGGCCCGACCGCCTCCGGTTCGGGCAATGGGTGATGCATCCGGGACCGATGATCCGAGGGCTGGAGATTACGGACGAAGCCGCGGACGGGCCGCGCTCGCTGATTGAGGAGCAGGTGCGGCACGGGGTGGCGGTCCGCATGGCCCTAGTGAGCCGTGCGCTCGGGGAGCTGACGGTATGAGCGGATTGCTGGTGCGCGGCGGACGGTTGATCGACCCGGCAAACGGCATCGACGGGAATCACGATCTTCTTCTTGAAGACGGAACTGTGCGGGCGGTCGGCGCGCCCGGGTCGCTGACTGCTCCAGAAATGCTGGACACAACAGGCATGGTAGTCGCGCCGGGGCTCATCGACCTACATGTCCACCTGCGCGAGCCCGGTCAGGGCTGCAAGGAAACGATCGCGACGGGCACGCGCGCGGCGGCCGCGGGCGGCTTCACGACAGTGTGCGCCATGCCGAACACGGTACCGGTAACGGACAGCCCGGAGTGGGTGCGCTGGGTGCAAGCGCCCGAGCGCGGTGCAGCTGTGTGCGTACTGCCGGTCGCGGCGGCGACGGTGGGCAGCCTGGGTTCGGCGCTCACCGACTACCGCGCGCTCAAAGCAGCCGGAGCGGTCGCTGTTTCAGACGACGGCAAGCCTATCTTGGAAGATGCCGTGATGCGGGCGGCCCTGCGTGCAGCCGCGGAAGCCGGGCTCACGGTGGTGCAGCATGCCGAGGACACACGCCTGACCCGGGGAGCGTCGATGAACGCGGGCGCGCTCGCCTTCCGCATGGGCCTGCGCGGCATGCCGGTCGAGGCTGAGTCCGGTATCGTGGAGCGCGACATCGCGCTTGTACGCGGGCTGCGCGCCGAAGGAGTAGAGGCAAAACTGCATGTGCAGCACATCTCAACCGCGAAGGCGCTTAATGCCGTGCGCACGGCTAAGCGGGAAGGGTTACCGGTAACGTGCGAAGCCGCCCCGCACCACTTCGCGCTTACTGAGCAGGCCGTCGCCGGCTACAACACGCTTGCCAAGATGAACCCGCCCCTGCGCGAGGAAGCCGACCGAGCCGCCGTGCTCGCGGGCTTGCTTGACGGCACGGTTGACTGCATCGCGACCGACCATGCCCCGCACGCACGGTGGGAAAAAGAGCAGGAGTTCGAGCGCGCGCCGAACGGGATTACGGGCCTTGAAACCGCGCTCGGCCTGGCTGTCCGGCTGCTTCACGCGGAGCAGGGAATGCCGCTCGCCCGAGTGCTGGCGCTGCTTTCCACCGAGCCTGCCCGCGTTCTCAACCTGCCTGGAGGCAGCCTCGGCGTCGGTGATCCCGCGGACCTTATGATCTTTGCGCCTGAGAGCAAGTGGACCTACCGCGCCCAAGCTTCCGTGAGTAAGTCGAAGAACTCGCCGTTCGACGGTTGGGAGCTTCCAGGAAAGGTGCAGTTTACAATCCGCGCCGGCCAAATTGTCTTTCAACGCAGCTAGGTTTTGGGCGGCGGCAGGTCTTCCAGGATCCTTTCCGCTAAGGTTCCAACCGAGGTCACTTGGCTCATCTCCGACAATTCGGCGTCCTCAGCCGGCTCCGCGATGTCGAGCTTTAGGCAGACCGCCCGCAGCAGCTGCAGCGCCTTGGTCACCTCCTTCTCGGTCAGCAGATCGATTTGGAGATTAAGCTGGTTCAGGTGCTCATCCCGGCGCTGGGCATGGTTCTGCTTGAACAGCACAAAAACCGTCAGCAGCACCCCTTCCGAGGAAACAACCATGGAGAGGAGCGAGAAAGGGTAGCGATCGAACGGCCGAATGCCGTGGATGTGCCCGGTGTTGATAACAAGCCAGCCGACCAAAAACGAGATGTGCAGAATAATCGACAGCTTGGTGCCGGCAAAATCCGAGACCGCGCCGGCAACCCGTTCCAGGCCGGTCGTTTGCTCCTCGTGCATTTGCTCCATGCGTGCGATGGTGCGGATGTTGCGTTCAACAGGACCGCTGACGGAGGGTTTGCGTGGGGGCGCCATAGCAGCTTCGATGCCCGCTCCCGCAAGAAAGGGGCAGAATAGGGTATGGAAGCAGGCACAGCGGGCAGCCTTGCGGCATGGCGGTCGCGGGACTACCGGCTTTATCAGGCGGCGCGGTGCGCGGTGGTCATCGGGGCCGAGGCGCAGGCGCTGGCCGTGGCCTGGCAGGTGTACCAGATTACGCATCGGGCGCTCGACCTCGGGTACACCGGCCTGGCGTTGTTCCTGCCGGCGCTCCTGTTCCTGCTGCCCGGCGGCCATGTCGCCGACCGCTTTGACCGGCGCACCGTGGTGCTGGTGTGCTACGCGCTCCAAAGCGTCTGCACGCTCCTGCTGCTCGGCTATTCCTGGGCCGGAACGCCCTTCGGCGTGCTGCCCATCTACGGCGTACTTTTCCTGGTCGGTACAGGCCGCGCGTTTTCGGGGCCTGCCTCGTCCGCGCTCATCCCGCACCTCGTGCCAAAGGAGCACTTCGTCAATGCCGTAACATGGGGCGCATCCATTTTTCAGATCGCGACCGTCGCGGGCCCTTCGGTCGGCGGCTTGCTGTACACCCTCCACATGGTTACGCCCCGTTTGGCCGGGGGCGGCATCGTCTACCTGTTCACGTTCGCGACCCTGGTCTGGTATGTGGTCCTGGTCGGAAAGCTGCGGGTGCGGGTGGGCCGCCTGGAAAAGAAGGCGACCTCCTGGCATACGCTGCTGGCCGGGGTGCGCTATGTGCTCAGGACCGAGGTGCTGCTCGGCTCCATCTCGCTCGACCTGTTCGCCGTGCTGCTGGGCGGGTCGGTCGCGCTCTTGCCTATCTTTGCCGAGAACATCCTCCATACAGGCCCGCGAGGGCTGGGCTTGCTGCGCGCCGCGCCCGGCGTGGGGGCGCTCGCGGTGTCGCTGTTTTTGACGTTTCGGCCCATCCAGCGGTCGGCCGGAGTACGGATGCTGGTCTGCGTCGGGCTGTTCGGCGCGGCGACGATCGTGTTCGGGCTGTCCCGCACTTTTACGTTGTCGCTGTTGGCGCTGCTCATCACCGGCGCTGCCGACATGGTGTCGGTCGTGATACGTTCCTCGATTTTGCAGCTGGCGACGCCTTTGGAGATGCGGGGCCGCGTGTCCGCTGTCAACGCGCTGTTTCTGGGAGCATCCAACGAGCTCGGCGAATTTGAAAGCGGCCTCACCGCGCACTGGTTCGGAACTGTCCGGGCAGTCGTGCTGGGCGGGATCGGGTCAGTCGCCGTTACCGGTATCTGGGCCGTGGGCTTCCCGCACCTACGCTCGGTCGGTGCGCTTTCAGCGGAATCGCTCGCGCCCAAGGCTGTTGAGCAAAGCGCGGTCGACACAGCTGTGCTTTGAAGCGAACCCGCGATGTGTACGGGTGAGGTCCTCCGCCGCGAGCCGCACGGTTCCGCGAGAATCGTGAGGGTGGAATCTGCTGCAAGCCCCGGCAAACCCGCCGCGCCTTGACACACAGAACAGGCGCGCGTAGCTTGAGGCGGTCTCTTCATGCAAGTGCCCAGAACTCCAACGCGCTCTATTGCATGGCTGGTCCTCACAGACCCGCAGTTCCTCTTGCCGTTCGGCGTGCTCGTGCTGGGACTGGGATTGCTGGTCGCGCTCCGATGAGATGTTCTGATGGAAACTGACCCGCGGCACGGGCTGGGGGTGGCGTGCGGGCTGGGCGCGGGCGTCTGGCTGGGCGCGGCCGAGGCCCCGACGAAGCTCGTCAACTCCGGCTTGTCCCCGTTTGCGATCTCGCTGTGCATGGTGCTCGGCGTGTTTACCGCGCGCTGGACCTTTCCCACGCTTTTGAAAGGTACCGGTTACGTAATCGCCGATCTTCGCCGCAAACCGCATCTGCTGCCTTGGGCGGTGCTGGCGGGCTGCTTGTGGGCGGTTGCGAACACCCTTACCGTGTTCGCGGTGCGCGACGTCGGCCTGGCCATCGCGTTTCCCCTGTGGAACGCCAACTCGCTTTTCGGTCTGTTGTGGGGACGGCTGCTGTTCGGCGAGCTGCGGGGCGCTTCTTCCGGCACGGCCGCCCGCGTGGTCGGGGGCGCGGCCGCGAGCGTCGCGGCCGCAATCCTGCTCGGGTTGAGTACGGCCCACGGCGGCGCGGGCCGGCCGGTTCATGCCATGCACGGCATCCTTGCCGCGCTGGGCGCGAGCCTGCTGTGGGGCACCATGTACGTGCCGTACCGCAAGGCCTACATCAGCGGCATGAACCCGCTGTCGTTCGTCACCCTGTTTACCGTGGGCGAGGTCGGCGCGATGCTTGCGCTCGTTCTCGCGCTCGACGGCGGTATACATGCGCCTGTATTCCACTCAGCCGCGGTTCGTCCGCTCTTATTTTGGCTGTTTCTGGGCGGGTTTGTATGGGTGGTCGGCGACCTCCTCCAGCAGTTCGCGACGAAATACCTGGGTATCGGGCGCGGCATTCCGCTTTCCAATACCAATCAGTTATGGGGTCTGCTGTGGGCGGCGCTGGTCTTTGGTGAGCTGCGCGGCGCGACCGGCAGGCAAACAGGGATGGTCATCGCGGGCTCGCTGATCATGATCGCCGGCGCGCTGCTGATCGGCTCCGCCGCGGCCGGCGCGCGCGAG
Source organism: uncultured Acidobacteriaceae bacterium (assembly GCA_964246845.1). Taxonomy (GTDB): domain Bacteria; phylum Acidobacteriota; class Terriglobia; order Terriglobales; family Acidobacteriaceae; genus EB88. The sequence goes on along the minus strand of CAXTSB010000004.1, from coordinate 31,222 downwards.
CAGACTTCCACGCACCAGGCGCTCGCGCGGGAGTGCGACCGCTACGGCATGGATTACAGGCAGGTTCTGAAAGAATTCGCCGGCGGAGAGCCGGGCACGAGTGCTGCCCGGCGCAGCTGGTGGGATTACGCCATCGTTACCGGTGCCGTTGCCGTCTTCTTCGTACTTGCGGCGATCGCGGTGCCGCCGGCTCTTCCGGTGGATGTGCGATGGATGGCCGCGCTGGCAGTCGTCATGCTGGCGGCCCTGGCCGCTTGTGGAGTGCTGCTGCGCAAGGAAACCGATTTTTCCTGAGACACTGGTGTGCGTGGTGACCCGGCTGCAAGACATCGCAAACGACCTCGGCGTATCGAAAATCACCGTGTCCAAGGTGCTGCGGGGCAGCCCGGACGTAGGCGAAGCAACGCGGCGCAAGGTTCTCAAGCGTGTGGAAGAGCTCGATTACCGGCCGAACTATCAAGCGCGCGCGCTGGCCGGAGGACATACGCACTCGATCGGGTTGATCGTGCCGGACCTGGTGCATCCGTTTTTTGGCGAGCTCGCGCGCGGCTTGAGCGCCGTGGTGCGGCAAAGCGGGCGGGTGCTTTTGCTCGGCTCGTCTGAGGAAGACCCGGAGATCGAACGCGAACAGATGGGTTCCTTGCTGCGGCGCGGCGTGGACGCGCTGCTGCTGGCTTCCTGCCGAGCGGATCCGAAGCTCCCCCAAAGCAGGATCCCGTGCATGCTGGTGGACCGCGATCTGCCCAAAGCCGCATTTCCTTATGTCGGCTCGGACCACTACCGGGTCGGCGCTCTTGCCGTCAATCATCTGATCGCGATCGGACGCCGCCGCATCGCGCACATCGGCAGTGAAGCCATGCTCACGGGTCGGGAGCGTTTGCGCGCGTTCCGCGAGGAAATGGCGGCCGGCGGCCTGCGGGTGCGCGAACGCTTCGTGGTGCTCCGCGAGCGGTTCGAGGAAGCAGGCGACCGCGCCGGCTTTGAAGCGATGCGGCAGATGCTTGCCTCTCCCAAGCGCCCGCCCGATGCGGTATTTTGCTACAACGACCTGACAGCGGTCGGCGCCATGGCGGCTGCCGGGGAAGCCGGGTTGCACATCCCCGACGACATCGCTTTTGTCGGCTGCGGCAATTTTCGCTATGCCGGGTACCTGCGGGTCCCGCTCACTTCCATCGACCAAGGAGCGGCCAAGCTCGGCCAAACCGCGGGCAGGCTCGCATTGGAGCTCGCGGCGGGCCGCGAGGCTCCGCGTACGACGCTGATCGAACCTACCTTGGTGGTGCGGGCAAGCAGCTTGCCCGGCTGATGGTGATTGCCGTGCGTCACAGGTTCGTGCTACGTTACCGGTAACGTAAACCTTGCGCCCGGAGGCATGCCATGGCCGCTTCGACCGTAGTTTCCGCTCAACCACTTCGTCAATTGGAAGACTGGGATGAGTTTCTTGAAGGACGCTACCAGGAAGGCAAATCCGAAGACCAGTTCCGGCAGTATGACAAGCAGGCCGACCCGGGCGTAGCCGAGTTCTACAGGATCAACCATCAACAGCAGACCGTTGCTTACGTCCTCGGCAAGGAGCGCGCATATTTCGGTCTCCGGCGCGGCATGAAAACAGTGTGGGAAGCGGCGGAATACCTGAACACGCTTGTGGACGACAGCGACCCGGATACCGACCTCACGCAGATGGAGCACCTGCTGCAAACCTCCGAGGCGATCCGGCGCGACGGCCATCCCCGCTGGATGGTTTTGGTCGGCTTCGTGCACGACTTGGGAAAGTGCCTGTGCCTATATGGGGAGCCGCAATGGGGCGTGGTGGGCGACACCTTTCCCGTGGGCTGCGCGTGGTCGAAGGAGATTGTTTTTCCGGAGTTTTTCGCCGCGAACCCCGATCGCAACGTGCCGGAATACCAGACAAAATACGGCATCTACGAGCCGGGCTGCGGCCTCGAAAATCTGCACCTGTCGTTCGGGCATGACGGCTATATCGCCGAGGTGATGAAGCCCTATCTGCCGGACGAAGCGCTGTACATGCTGCGGTTTCACTCGTTCTATCCATGGCACCGCGCGGATGCGTACAAGCATTTTGAAAATGAGAAAGACCGTGCGATGCTGCCCTGGGTGCGGAAGTTCAACCCATATGACCTGTACTCCAAGGGCCACGCCAAGCCGGACATGCGCGAGCTGAAGCCCTATTATGACGATCTGTTCGCGGAGTTCCTGCCGGAGAAGCTGGCCTGGTAACTCACCCCGTCGTCCGCAGACCCGCTGAGATGCCGTTGATTGTTCCCGCGATGGCGCGGTTCAGTGCAGGGGTGGCCTCCCCGGCGCGCTTGCGGCGCAGCAGGTCGACTTGGATCAGTGAAAGCGGGTCTACGTAGGGGTTGCGCAGCTTGATGGAGCGCGCGAGAACCGGATTGGTTTCAAGCAGCGCGGATTGCCCTGTAACCGCGAGCACTGCCTTGGCGGAACGCTTATACTCCGCCTCAAACTTCGCAAAAACCCGTTCGCGCGCAATCGGGTCAGGCATCAGGGAACTGTACAGCGCGGCGATGCCGAGGTCGGCTTTCGCGAGCGCTACCTCGACGTTGCGGATGAGGTCGATGAAGAGAGGGAACTCGCGCGCCATGGCTCGAAGCAGCGTGAGCCCACCCGGTTTTTTCACGTAACCGGTAACGGCATGGCCCACGCCGAACCAGCCCGGGATCAGCAAGCGGCTTTGCGTCCAGCCGAAGACCCACGGAATCGCGCGCAGGCTTTCAAACGAGCGCTTGCCGCCGCGACGGGCCGGGCGCGAGCCGATGTTGGCGTGCTCCAACTCGGCTACAGGAGTGGCGGACTCGAAAAAGTCGAGGACTTCCGGGTCGTTAAGGATGCCTTCGCGGTAACACTGAAAAGCAGAGGCGGACAGCTCATCCAGAGCTGCTTCCCACTCCGGTTTGAGCTCGCCGGAGTACGGTTTGCCGGCGCGGAGGTTGGGCCGGGCCAGCGCGTCCAGGGCTGCGGCGATCGCAAGCTCCAGGTTGCGCTCGGCCAGGATTGTGTCGCCGTACTTCCAGTTCAGAACTTCACCCTGCTCGGTGATGCGGAGCTCGCCGTCGAACCCATCAAGCGGCTGCGCGTAGATGGCCCTGTGCGTGGGCCCGCCGCCGCGTCCGACCGTGCCGCCGCGGCCATGGAAAAGCCGCAGGGTGAGCCCGGCTTCGTGCGCGGCCTGGTGCAGCGCCCGGTGCGCGCGAAAAATCTCCCATGTACTGGTGAGCATGCCCCCGTCCTTGTTGGAGTCGGAGTAGCCGAGCATGATTTCCTGTGTGTTGCCCCAGCTTGCGAGCAGTTCTCGGTAGGAGGGTTCGGCCCACAGCTCGCGGCATATGGACGGAGCATTGCGCAGGTCCTCGATCGATTCAAACAGCGGTACCGGCATCAATCCGGGGTCGGATCCCTCGGCCGCGGGCCGCACCCCGTGCAGCCGCGCCAGCCACAGCACCGCGAGCACGTCCTGTTTCGTTGCGGCGCCTGAAACGACGTAGGTGCGGACCGCTTCGGGCACGGTGCCGCGCTTGATCTCCGCAACCGCTCCGAAAGCGTTGAGCACGTCGAGTGTTCCTGGGGACAGCGGTACCGGTACCGTAGCGCGTCCGCCGTCGGCCGCGCCGCTGACTTCATCGAGCGCGGCCGCGTGCAGCCGCGCATGCTGGCGGATGTCGAGCGTATGGAGGTGCAGCCCGAACGTGCGTGCCTGCAGCAGCAGCGGATCGAGCAGGGCCGCGGCGAGGCGCTCACCCGAGTTTCCGAGCAGGCTCGCGCGCATGAGCTCGAGGTCGGCGACGAACTCGGCGGCATCGGGGTAAGCCGGCAAGGCTCCAAGCGCCTCCTCAAGCGTGCCCGGCTCGCCCGAGGCAAGGTGGAGCGTGTTGGCCAGCCGTGCCGACACGCAAGCGGCGAAACGCCGGTAGATTTCAAACTCAAAGTGCGCCGCGAACTGTTCGCGTCCGCCTCGCACCTGGTCGAGGTAGCCCGAGAGGCGGTCCGCGAGCTCCGGACTGATACCGGCCTGCTGTGATGAGCTGGTAAGCAGGGCGACAACCTGCCGCAGCTCCGCCCGATAGTGCTCCATCAAGCGCAGGCGCGCTTCGCGAACCGCCGCGAGCGTTACTGCAGGCGTGACAAAAGGATTGCCGTCGCGGTCGCCGCCGATCCATGAACCGAACCGCAGCACCACGGGCAGCGCGGACACATCGACCGCAGTACCGTATTCCGCCTCTAGGGCGGCGGCAAGCTCGCCGTAGAGCTGGGCCAGGGTTCCGAAGATCGAAACCTCGTAATAGTCCAGGCCCATCTTGACTTCGTCGGCCACGGTCGGCTGGCGGCTGCGGACCTCGTCGGTCTGCCAAAGCGAAGTGATCTCGGCGGTAAGCTCGGCTTGCAGTTGGGCCAGCGCTTCGTCCGCGAGCGGGATGCGGTCGAGCGCTTGGAGCAGCTCGGCCATGCGGCGGCGTTTAAATAAAACGGAGCGCCGCGCGATCTCGGTCGGGTGTGCTGTAAACACCGGCGTAACCGTGATGCGCGCCAGGTGCGCGAGTGCTTCCTCGGCGGAGATGCCGGCTTCGCGCATGGCCCGAAGGGTGCCTCGGAACGACCCGCGCTGCCGGGCGGCGGCCCCGGAGATTTGCGCGGCGGTGCGGCGGCGCTTGCGGTGGTTGGTTTCAGCCAGGTTGGCGAGCTCGAAATACACAGCAAAGGCACGTGAAAGCTTCGCTAAATCCTCGATCGACAGCCGGCTCAGCGCGAGTACGGTCGCCTGCAAGTTTTCGTCCGCCGCATGCAGTTCGCCCGCCCCGAGCTGCTCACGGCGGCGGATCGCGTCAAGCCGCAGCCGCTCCACCTGCTCATACAGCTCGTCTCCGGCCTGCTCCCGCAGCACCTGTCCCAGCAGCAGCCCCAGCGAGCGCACGTCGCGGCGCAGCGGCGCTTCTTTTTCCTCCGTGTCCTCGGCGAGCAGTTCCCCAAGGCGCGCGGACCAGGACTCAGGCTTCCAGAGCGGTACAGGCATGGGGTGATTATGCCTCAGCGGGTCGCGAACGGACCTAAACCGCCGCGGCTTGGTCTTCCAGCTGAAGCGCCAGCTCTTCCCACTCAGCGGTGAGCGCGGCATATTGAGGCTTCAACTTCGCGAGCTGCGCGGCCAGGCGCTGGGTTTCCTCGGCGCTCGAGTAATTTGCCATTTGGCCCTCGGTCAAGGCAATGGAAGCTTCCACGCGCGGCAGCTCTTCTTCGACCGCGCGCAGGCGGTCCTGCATCTGGCGCAGCTTCATGGGGTTTACGCGCTTGGCCTTCGCCTCGGGCGCGGGCGTGGAGGGCAGCGCCGGGTGCACGAGCGCGCTGGGCGCGCCGGTCAGCTTGGGGTCGGGCGCGTGGCCGTTGCCCGTGCTTTTCGGGGTAGCAGCAGGCCGGGCGGCCTGCTGCTTGCGGTACACGTAGTCCTCGTAGTTGCCGGGATACACGTGCACGTGGCCTCCCTCGACCTCAAAGACGCGCGTCGCCGTGCCGTCAATAAAGTAGCGGTCGTGCGAGACGAAAATGACCGTGCCTTGGAAGTGGCTGACCGCCTCCAGGAGCACGTCCTTCGCGCGCATGTCCAGGTGGTTGGTCGGCTCGTCAAGCAGCAGAAAATTGGCCGGGCTGACCAGGATCTTCGCGAGCGCGTAGCGGTTGCGCTCGCCGCCCGAGAGCACGCCGAGCGGCTTGAACACGTCGTCGCCGGTGAACAGGAAGCAGCCAAGCAGGGCGCGCAGCTCGGCGTCGGCAACGCGGGGCGCGATGGCGCTGATGTCGTCGAGCATCCGGGCCTCCGGGTCGAGCACCTTGTACTGGTCCTGCGCGAAGAACTCAGGCAGCACATTGTGGCCCAGCTTGAGCGTGCCCGCGCTGGGCGCTTCCTGCCCGCTCAACATGCGGATGAGCGTCGACTTGCCCGCGCCGTTCGCCCCGACAAGCGCGATGCGGTCGCCGCGGTCGATGGTAAACCCGACCCCGCGCAACACCTGCTTGAGGCCGTACGCCTTCGCGAGCCCGTTGACCTCGACCACGTTCCGGCCGGACGGGATGGGCTGCGGGAAGGTGAAGTGGATCGCGGACTCTTCCTCGGGGATGACGATGCGCTCGATCTTGTCGAGCTCCTTGATGCGGCTCTGCACCTGCTTAGCCTTGGTGGCCTGGTAGCGGAAGCGGTTGATGAACGCTTCGAGGTCCTCGATGCGCGCACGCTGATTCTTGTACGCGGCTCCGAGCTGCGTGCGCCGGTCCTGCCGCTGCTGCTCGTACTTGGCGTAGTTGCCGGTGTAGAAGTGCAGGGCCTTGTTCCACACCTCGACGATTTTGGTCGCGGTGGTGTCGATAAAGTAGCGGTCGTGCGAGATCAGGATGAAGCCGTTGGGGTAGGTGCGGAGGTAGGTTTCGAGCCAGTTCCGGGTTTCCAGGTCCAGGTGGTTGGTGGGCTCGTCGAGCAGCAGCAGGTCGGGCTTCGCGAGCAGCAGCTTCGCGAGTGCGATGCGCATCTGCCAGCCGCCCGAGAACTCTTCCGTTTGCCGCGCCCAGTCGGTTTTCGAGAAGCCCAGGCCGCCCAGCACCGCGCCCACCTGCGCGTCGAGCGCGTAGCCGTCGTGCGCGTGGAAGCGGGTATTTAAGATGGAATAGCGGTCGGCGGCTTCCTCGTACTCGGTGCTCGCCGGGTCGAGGTCGGCGAGCTTGCCCGCGAGCACTTCGAGCTCCTGCTCCATGCCGCGCAGCTCGTCGAAGACGCTCAGGCACTCTTCAAAAACAGAACGCCCCCGGAGTGCGAGCCCGTCCTGCGGCAGGTAGCCGACCGACATGCCCCGGGTGCGCCCGAGCGCACCGTAGTCGAGCGTTTCCAAGCCCGCGAGCACTTTCATCAGGGTCGACTTGCCGGTGCCGTTCGCACCCACGAGCGCGGTGCGCTCCGAACCCGTGATGAGCCAGTTGGCGTGTTCAAACAGGAGCTTGTGCCCAAAGCGTTTGCCGGCGTCGGCGAGTTGCAGCATGAGTCTATCTTAACGAGGCGCTAAAAGCGGAAGCGCGGGACCGCCAGGTACGCCAGGCGCTTGGTTTCCTTGCGCCCTCGGGCGACTGAATCCAGGATGACTCCGCACAGCAGGAGAAACGCCGAAAGCAGCACGAGGATCATGGCCAGAATCGCGGTCGGGAAGCGCCGGATAAGGCCGGTGCGGTGAAACTCCAAGAGCACCGGGATGCTGAGGATGACGGCGAGCAGCCCGAAACCGGCCGCGAGCCAGGAGAAGAACTGGAGCGGCCGCTGGTCGCGGATGAGGTTGGCGATCGCGAACAGGATGCGTACGCCGTCGCGGTACGTATTGAGCTTGGAAGCGCTGCCTTCGCCGCGGTCGCGGTACGGGGTGTTCACTTCGCCGAGCGGCATTTCGAGCTCCAGCGCGTGGATGGTGAACTCGGTTTCGGTTTCAAATCCGGAGGAGAGGGCCGGAAAACTCTTGACGAAGCGGCGGCTGAAGACGCGGTAGCCGGACAGCATGTCGGTGATGCGGTCGCCGAAAACAGAGGCCACGATGCCGGTGAGCAGGACGTTGCCGATGCGGTGCCCCGGGCGGTAGGCGGCTTTGATCGACGTAACCCGGTTGCCTGTGACCATGTCGAGCTCTTCACCGAGAAGCTTCTCGACCATCGCGGGAGCGCTCGGCGCGTCGTAGGTATGGTCGCCGTCAACCAGGACATAGGCATCCGCCTCGATGTCGGAAAACATGCGGCGCACGACGTGGCCCTTGCCTTGGAGCTTTTCGGAGAGGACGAACGCTCCAGCGGCGCGTGCGGTTTCCACGGTGGCGTCGGCGGAGTTGTTGTCGTACACGTAAATATCGGCGTGCGGCAGCTCACGCCGGAACGCTGCGACAACAAGGCCGATGGAGCGCTCCTCGTTATAGCAGGGGACAAGTACGGCGATGCGCGCTGCATGTTTTGCCTGGCTTCGGCTGAAACTTGATGGCGGCATGAAAGTTTCATCTACCTGCTGCATGAGCTTCGTTCAAACCTCCTGTCGATGGCGCGCAAAGCCGATCCGGGCGACCTGCCAAAGTAGCCCAAATGCACCGAACGCGCAAGCAGCCCAGCCCCAAGCCGCACCTGGTGGCGTGAACCTAAATCGCAGTTCGCTTCGCCCTGCCGGAGCCGACGCAACCTGAAAAATGCCGCTCTGCCGCACGGCTACAAATTTCTGACTGTTGGCGGACGCTTCCCAGCCCGGCATGAACAATTCCCTGCGCAGAACAGCAGCGGGGGCGGCGCAATCCAGGATAGCCTGTTCGCGAACGGCGGCGGTGATGGTGCATGGACCGCCCGAGGTCACCTGGTAGTAGGGCGCAAAATGTGGAAGCTCCCAAATCTCAAGCAAGTCGTCTCTGTACACCGAACTAAAACTCTTGGCCAGCCCAGGATCCTGGCCACGGCTGGTAATGAAGTAGCGAACTCCCAACTCAGCAAAGGCTTCAGTTCTTTCCCTAAACATACGTTCGCTGAATCCATTTCCGTAGAGGGAGTCGATAGGCCAGAAACTAACCCCGTCATAGCGTCGCTCTAAGCCGGGCAGGAGGTGTTTGTCCGCGTACTCAGCCCAAAGCCTTGGGACGGGGAGCACGTTATGGTCTATGCTGGCTGTTCTGAAGTAAGCGCTGTAGTTTGGCCAAAGCGGGCCCACTGTGTAATTGCGTGCAAGCCCTTGGTTCTGTTTTAAGAATTGCGCTGCCTTAAGGTCAACCACATGATAGCGTACAGCGGCACTTTCCGGTAGTAAGAACAGCCCCGCAGCCTCTGCTACCAATAAGCCCGCGAGCAGTACGCGCCTGCGCTCCCCTTCGGTTCTCGACCATATCCACCAAGCAGCCGCGAGTTCAGCCGAGGTAAAGCAAAATACAAGAGTCAGCTTGGCAAGCTTCACTCGTAAGCCATGATGCTTTGTCCCAAATGAGCCGCTGTAGGGCCATGCCAATGCGAAACATAAAATAGAGATCGTTGCGACAGCAGAGAAAATTCGCTTGCGGAGCAGGGCTGAATTACGAATACTCTCGGGGCGAAAAGCATCCAACCCGTAGCTTGCCAGGATGATCAGTGCAAGTATCCATGAGGAAGGTGCATATCGAAAGAAGGCGGATTTGCCGAGCAAAGGCAGATGGCTCACGATCCAAGAAAAGGGCTGCACACCAAAAGTACGAGCCCAGCAGATCAGAATCCAGCAAGACAGAAGAACCTGAAGCCCGCGGGCCGGTCCACGCCGAAAGCTCATGAGAGCGAGCAAGATAATAAGAAGACTTGTGTAACCTCCTATGCTGCCCCAAACACCCTCTAAGATGGGTGAAGCATGATCTGCGCCCGGCGGACCGTAAATTATCGGAATCAGCGTAACAGGCAGTGCCGCCCAAGAAAGGGAAGCTGATCCAACACCGGCATGTCTCTCAAATGAGTCAGACTGGAGTATGTAGTCCACGAAACTTATTACCAAAGGAGAAGCAATCATTAATCCGAACGCAAGTCCAGCCAAGGCGCGCCTAGCATAAACCAAGCGCGCAGACGTTGCAGAAAGGCGGTAAATTCCCCATGTCAACGCTAACAAACCATTGATATAGGCTGGTTCGGGAAAGCCGGCTAAAAGTGACCAGCCGACGGCAGTGCCCACGGCGAGTATGCTTTGCGCTCCATGCCCGGCCCGACGCGCCCGTTCAATGCCCCACAAAAGCAGAGGAAGGAAAATGCCTGAGCAGTAGACGGCAGCGGGACCTGGGCTCCAAGCGATCACACCATTCAAGGAAAATAGCGCGCCGCCCATAACCGAAGCTAAGCGGCTTAGGCCTAATTCACGCAGGAGGGCATAGGTTGTAATTCCTGCGATGATCTGCATAAGCAGTCGCTGCCAAAGCAGGCCTTCTGGAAGCAGAAAGAGGAACGTGAACGGTAAAAAGAAGGAGCCGGGTTGTAACTCACCGGCGAGCGGCATGCCGACGCCACTATAGCTGTTCCACCAAGGAACGGTACCGTGGGTCCAGTTCCAGGCGGAGAGGCGGCCCAGGGCTTCCGACGTGAAACCCGCGTTGGGGTCGAAATATGGACTCCAAGGCAGGATGCGCACAGTATGTGTAAAACCCGAGAAGTACCAAATCGGGTCCGTGCTGAGGCCGAACAGCCAGAACGGCAGCTGCAAAGCAAACGGGAAAAGCACCAACAAAAGAACCGGCAGCCGGGGATGGCGATCAAAGATTTCTGTCAAAGGGTCGTTACCTACCGCGTGAACCGGCATTGCACCTCAAGCCGCATCTTGGATTACCCTCGATATTACATGCGGATGACCTTTGGAGCATTGTTCCGGAGGACGGTTCTGCGCACTGGACCAGAGGCCGAGCTTCGGCTACGGAGTACGCTCTTCCCGGTCAACCTCGGTGATCTGTCGGTCGATCTGCGCGCGGACCTCTTCCGGCAGCTCCGGCATGGCGCCGGGCTGCGAGGCTACCCAGGCGCCCCAGCGGTTCGCGGCTTCGCTTTGCGCCTGCAGCGGCGCGCCGCGGAGGCGGTGGACCGAGAGCGCGGCCGTGAACGCGTCGCCCGCGCCGACCGTGTCGGCCACCCGCACCGACACGCCGGGATGGCGCAGCACTTCTTCGCGCGTCACAAGAAGGCTCCCGTGCGCGCCGAGCGTGATCGCCGCCGCTTCGAGGTTCGGGTAGGCTGCCAGCAGGCTGCGTGCGCCTTCCGCCAGGGCTTCCGGCGTCGTCGCTCCTACATCCGGCAAGGCGGCGAGTGAGAGCAGGTGCGCCATCTCCCCGTCGTTGAGCTTGAGCAGGACCGCCTGCCCGAGCGAGCGCACAACCTGCGCGGCGGTGAAGAACGGCGCACGGAGGTTGATGTCGAAGATGCGCAGGCACTCCGGCCGCGTCGCCGCCAGCAGCGTGTAAACGGTTTGCTCGGAGCGCGCGTCGCGCTGCGCCAGGGTTCCCCAACATACGGCGTCCGCCCGGGCGGCAAGCTGCTCCCAAGCAGGAGTAGGCTGGAGATTGTCCCAAGCAGCCGGGGCGTGGATGGTATAGGAAGGCTGGCCGTCCTCGAAGGCGACGGACACCGAGCCTGTTGCCGCTTCGGTGTCTTCCTGCAAAAAGCTTGTATCGACGGGCATGGACGCGAGCAGCATGCGCGCTTCCTGCCCGAGCGGGTCGCGCCCGAGCCGGCTCGCGATCACCCCATGCGCGCCGAGCTTGCCGGCCATCACCGCGAAGTTCGCCGGAGCGCCGCCCAGCCGGCGTCCGCCGGGCAGCTCATCCCACAAGATTTCACCGAGGCCGACTACAAGCAGGTCGCGGGCGGGATCCAAAGGCATACCGGACATGGCGGTTCCTCGTTTCGGCGGTGATGCGGCACCGGTTCAGGGAGCGCGATTCCGGTTGTGAACACGCGCTTCCCGGTGCAGGCATAGTAAACGGCAAAGCCGACATCGTAGAACCCTGTGCGGCCGGAGCTGCGGTTCGCGCCATCTGAGGGTCACCATGAGCATAGGTACACCGGTTCACGTTCTTCTTGTCGGCGGCGGTTTTGGAGGGCGCTATGCCGCCAAACGGCTCGCGCGCCGTTTAGCCCCCGGCTCGCGGATCACGCTTGTCGACCGCAACAGCTATATGCTGTACACGCCCATGCTGACCGAGGCGGCGGGCCGTTCCGTGAGCCCTCAGCACATCGCGGCTCCCTTGCGCGACCTGCCCCGGCAGGTCAACGTGGTGCGGCAGGAGGTGACCTCGGCCGACCTTCGCGGCAAAAGCATCACGCTGGCGGACGGCAGCGTGCTTTACGCCGACCACATCGTTTTCTCGCTCGGTTCCACCACGAACTTCCGCAATGTGGAAGGGGCGCGCGAGCACAGCTTGACCATGAAGACGCTCGACGATGCGCGCCGCGTGCAGGCCTTGGCGCAGCGCCGGGTTGAAAAAGCAGCGCGTGAAAGCGATCCCGAGCAGCGGCGGCTCCTGCTCAGCTTCGTTGTGGCCGGCGGCGGCTACACGGGAGTGGAAACAATTGCCGCGCTCAACGATCTTGTCCGCGATACAGCCCGGCGGCGCGGCATCGCCGCGGACGAGCTGCGCTTGACCCTGATTGAGCCCGCGAAGCGCCTCATGGCGGAGATGCCGCAGGAGCTCGCCGACTACAGCGAAGGCGTTCTGCGCTCCGACGGGATTGACGTGAGGATCGATGTCGGCGTGTCCAAGGTGGAACAGGACTCGCTTACCTTGAGCGATGGAGAGAAGCTGCCCGCGGGCCTGCTGATCTGGGATACCGGCATCGTGCCCAACCCGCTTGTGGAGGGATTCGACTGCGCCAAGGGCAAGAAAGGCGGCATCGCCGTCGACAGCGCGTTCCGGGTGGTGGACCGCCCCGGCATCTGGGCGATCGGCGATTGCGCGGAGATTCCCAAGCCGGACGGCAGCGGCGCATTCTTTGAGCCGACGGCGCAAAACGCCACGCGCCAAGGAGCGCTGGTTGCCGACAACATCCTGGCCTACGTGCGGGGCGGCTCCGTCAAGCCGTTCACGTACAAGCAGGTGGGGGAGCTTGCGGTGATCTCCCGCTATCGCGGCGTGGCCAATGTGTTCGGAATCCAGGTAAGCGGCCCGCTGGGATGGCTGCTTTGGCGCGCGATTTACCTGGCCAAGATGCCCGGCTTGGCCGCGCGCTTCGGCATCCTGCGCGATTGGATCCGGCTGCTGTTCGACCGCAACCGCGTTCCCGTGCGCCGACCGCGTGGGCAGTCCCTGGGCCGGGGCGCACTCTCCGAGGCAGGCGCATAGAAAAGGGGAGGGCCGCCGCGTATGATCCGCATACTTGCGCCGTTGCTTGTGTACCTCGCTGCCCTGCCGCCCGCTGTGGCTCAAATCTGGGCGGTGGGTCCTTTCACCCGGCCGGTAACGGAACCGGTGATCCGGCCCGACCCTCAAGCCGTCTTCCGCGACCCTGGCACGGGCAAGGACGTCCGCTGGGAAGCGCTGCACACTTTCAACCCGGCGGCGGTCGCGGACGCCGGCAAGATCAGCGTGCTCTACCGTGCCGAAGACGACAGCGGGCAGGCCGATATAGGCGGGCATACCTCGCGGCTGGGCCTGGCAGAAAGCACGGACGGCATCCACTTCACGAAGCGGCCGGAACCCGTGTTCTTTCCCGCCCCGGATGCGCAGCATGACCGCGAGTGGCCGGGCGGGGTCGAGGACCCGCGCGTTGTGCAGGCCGAGGACGGAAGCTATGTCCTGACCTATACGCAGTGGAACCGGAAGATGTACACCGTCGGCATCGCGATGTCAAAAGACCTGCGCCGCTGGACGAAGTACGGCCCTGCCTTTCAAGATGCGTCCGGCGGCCGTTACAGGGATCTGGAATACAAGTCGGCCGGCATCGTAACCCGGGTGAAGGACGGCAAGCTGGTGGCCGCCAAGCTGCACGGCAAGTACTGGATGTACTGGGGCGAGATCGAGGTCCGGCTCGCCACCTCGCCCGATCTGATTCACTG
>CAXTSB010000004.1:749-17639 GCA_964246845.1 uncultured Acidobacteriaceae bacterium | reverse complement strand
AGGTCGACGCGGTTTCGGCTGTCGCCTCCGAGCGCCGCCGCCCGGGCGCGGGCGGGGGGGGCCAGGCCCTGTTCTCGCCCCAGGACCCTTCCCGCCTCCTCGCCCGCGCCGACCGCCCTTACCTCAAGCCGGAGCTGCCGTTTGAGAAGTCGGGCCAGTACACAGCCGGTACCGTCTTCGCGGAAGGCTTGACGCTGTACCGGGGTCGCTGGTGGTTGTACTACGGTACGGCGGACTCGTTTGTCGGTGTGGCGAGCGCGCCGTTCCGACAGCACTAGCGCGCAGGACCGGAGTGAAGGAAGCGCCCTGCCTGCCTGCCCGCGGCGGCTGAGATGGAGGTGGTCGTCCCGGTCGGCTTGATATTCGGCCCGAACAGCGGATCGGCGGCAGCCACGGTGCTTACATTCACGTCGGCGAACGTGGTCTTGAGCGCCGTGTTTACGGCGTCGATGAACTGATTCGCCACCAGCGCGTAAGCGGTATTGGTGGGGTGGATGCCGTCAAGCCCGAACAGCCCGCCCAGGTAGGTTGTGGTCGCGTTGTAGTTGTTGATCGTGGTGCCCGCCGCCAGATTTTGGAAAAAGGTGTGCATGTCGACCAGCGTCGCGCCCACGGCCGAGGCTTGCTGCGCGATGACCTGGTTGTACTGGTTCTCCAGCGCCTGCACCTGCTCCACCTCGGCTGCGGTCAGCACGCCGGCGTCGTCCAGCGGCGTGGGCGTTTGTCCGCCGGCAATGGCTTGCACGGCGGACTCGATTTCCGTCATCCCTTGCGCGGTCACCAGGTCGCCCGCGGACAAGCCGAGCTCCGTGCCGAGCTGCGCGGTGGACTGCCCGGTCTGCGTGGAGACTTGCTGGAGCACGGTCGCCGCCGGCGTCACATACGGAATCGCGGTGACGTCCGGCAGGTTGGCCACGATCAGCGGAGCCGAGGTGCCGCTGTGGAGCCTCGACATGAGCTGGGTGTAGAACTAGGTGAACCACGAAAAATTAAAAAAAAACGAGGGGCTGCCGGTATCGTCCGCGACCAGCGCATCGTTGCTGCCGATCCACACAAACAGCACGGTCGGCTTGAGCGCGATCGCTTCCTGGAGCTGCGTGTTGGTGTTGCCGACCGGAAAGCCTAGGACGAGGGACGTAATGATGTCTTCAGCGGCGGTGGGCAGGAGCGTGGGACCTGCGTTGATCAAATCGTGGAGGTGATGCCCGGGCACGGCAAGGTCGGTAGGCTGTGCCGAGGGATTGTCCCGTCCGGTGGTCACGCCGGACTCGGTTCTGGTGACAGGCGGCGGCCCTACGCTCACCAACTGCATGACGGCGGGCGCCCCCGGTGCCGCGATCAGCGGCAGGGTCAGGGTGGTTCTCGCTTGCTGCGCGAACAGGGAAGCCCAGCCGTTCGGCTGCTGGGTGTCGAGCAGCGAGCCGTTTTGGAAGCCCGCGGAAAGCGAGTCGCCGATCACGACCATATTGCTGAAGTCAGGCGTGCTCGAAGGCGCCGGCGTCGGGGTCGCAGTACCGCCGCCGCAAGCGGAAAGCGCTGAAAGCGAGACTAAGATAAGACCGAGCCTGGCGCGGTCACGATGAAAAAGGTTGGTGAAACGCATGGCTGCGCCTTTCGGTTTGGGGGGATATTAACGCGGCTCTGGCCGGCGCTGGGAGCTGAACATAGGATATAGGGAGTTCCCCCAATCGGAGCGGCAAGGAAGCAATCCCATGAGAAAGCGCGGCCGCCGTGCGTAGGGCAGGGCAGGATGAACACGAGCAATCCGGAAAGACATCCGGATCGGCAGGCGTCCGCTCACGGTTTCGGGACCGCGCCGACGTAATCCGTATACCCGGGCTGTCTAAAACAATCAGCAAGCGCGGGGCTACCCGCCTCGATCTCAAGGATCCCTACTTTCACGCGGTAACCATGTCGTGGCCGCGGTTCCTTCTGCTGGCCTTGGGCTGCGTGTTCACTTTCAACATCATCTTTGCTTTGCTCTATCTACTTCAGCCCGGCTCGGTCGACAAGCTGCCGCCGGGCAGCCTGCTATACGCTTACTTCTTCAGCGTGGAAACCCTGGCGACGGTCGGCTACGGCGAAATGAGCCCGGCGTCGACTTACGGCCACATCATAGCTTCGATCGAAATTGATTTAGGTATTATCCTGACGGCGATCCTGACCGGCATCTTGTTTGTACGCTTTTCTCGGCCGAAGCCGAGCTTCCGCTTCGCCACCCATGCCGTCATCGCGCAGGGAAGCGACTGTCCCACGCTCATGATCCGTGTGGCAAACGGCCGCTTGAGCCTGCTTACGGGCGCGCGCGCCGAACTCACAGTCCTGTTCAGCGAGCGCAACGCGGAGGGAGGTGTCGCCAAGCACTTTCACCACTTGGAATTAGTGCATAACGCGATTCCGCTGTTTCCGCTTACCTGGACCGTCATGCACAAGATCACGGAAAAAAGCCCCTTGGCTTCCCTGGATCAGGACGGCCTGGAAAAGAAGGACGCGCAGCTGTTTCTTAGCTTAATCGCAAGGGACGCCGCGCTTGGAGCGGAGCTCCAGGATATCCACAGTTACGACCGGAACGGTATCCTGTTCGGCCGCGGCTATGTCCCTGTCGTTGAAAGCGAGAACGGCGACAACCCTGTCGCCGATCTCCGTAAGCTGAGCGATACGCGGCCCGACAAAGACGTGCGGCAGGGCGGCGAACTTACATAAGAGTGTCTTTTGCTGCCGCGCTGTAAGCGCAAGCGAGGCTACGGTAAGAGTTGCCTAAGTAATCACGTACCGTCTGGATGTGCCGGGACGCGGAGCGCCGCTGTATCAGCAGGCGAGCGCTCCGCTTCCAAAGCTTAGTCGGTCGACCCGGCCTTGATCCGATTAGCCGTGGCCGTCACAACGTCGGTGCGGATCGTCGCGCCGTCCGCGTTGCGGAACACCTGGTTGAGGTTCGCCGTCCATGAGTTGCCGTCCGCGCTCAATACAGCCGTGCCCGTAAGAACAGTGGTTTGGAATTGCTTGAGCGAGGAGTCGTAGATGATTTTATTGATGGTGACCGTGTAGTGCTGGCAGTCCTGCGCGCTCCACGCACCGTAGCCCGGGCTGGGGTTGCGCGTCGGCTCGTTCAGGTCGATCGCATCGGTTTCCGTCAGCGTGCCGCCTTGGTTCAGGACGATCAAGGATTGCGAGGTACCCACGCCGGTGATGGCGAGGGTATCGGCCCATGCCCCGACGAACGGGTTCAGGATGCCCAGCCGGCAATACTCGCCGTTGATCTGCGAGATAGGCTGCGGCGGCGTAATGCCCTGCGCGTGCGACGGGGTGATGCCGGCGAACACGGCGGTGAGGACAACGGCAGGGAGGGACGCAAGCTTGTGCAACTTCATGGGAATCTCCTTGGATCGGCTTGGGAGACGAACGAACGTGCAATTCCGTCGTCTCGGGTCGGCATGGGGCGGGGCAGCTTTGCCCCGCGGCGGGCAGTTTACTGCGTGGGGGCATCCAGGACGAATCGGGTTGCGGCATCGGTCACGGTGTCGGTGGAATACAGCTCACCCTGCCCATTGAAGCGCTGGCGCTGAAGCGTGGCCGTCCATGAATTGCCGTCCGCGGCCAGCACTGCATTGCCGCGGAAGATTTCCTTGCCGAAGCCGCCTTCCTTCGGATCAAAGGTGAGCTTGGTCAGTGCGACCTGGTAGTTTCGGCAGTCCAGGGCTTTCCAAACGCCGTGCCCCGGCGTGGCCAGGTTCACCAAATCCACCACCACGGTTTCGGTCAAGGTTTGGTCGAGGTTGAGCGTGATCATCGCGGCGGCCGTCCCGGCGGTCGGGATGTTCAAAGTTTCATTCCAGGTGCCGACAAACGGATGAATAATGCCGAGCCGGCAGAGCTCCGCCGGGGGTGTTTGGTTGGTTTGCGCCTTCAGCGCGCCGGAGCCGCCCAAGAGTAAGCCCGCTGCGGCCGCTGCGCAAAGCAGTGACTTCATTTGAAAACGCATGGAAGTTCCTTTCATATCGTGTTGCCGTTTTGCTCGGCCGTACCAGCTTCAGCATCTCGGAGCGGTACGCGTTTTATTCGTGTACATGTATACACCAAAGGATGCGGGAACTGCTCGGAAGCGGCGCGTCGTGTGTTGAAAACTTTGTCAATTTTCAATCGACGCACGATTTGAAGTTTTCCGCCGTGGCGACTCTGCTCTTTTTCTATGAAGCCTGCATCTGTTGCCGATAACGTACATCTACTATACATGTACGCATCAGAGCGGTTCGCCGCTGCATCCTGCGAAAGGGAAGGACAACTCAATGCCTTTTCAACCTGTCACCCGTTCCATCCAATCGCTCAATCTCGGCGTCTGCAATTGCTTTCTGCTTCGGGGTACGTTCGGCTGCGCGCTGATCGATACCGGCTATCAGAAGCACGGCGGCGTGATCCTGAAGGCGCTCGCAAAGGCAGGCGTCGCGCCCTCGGAGATCAAGTACATCCTCCTCACACACGCGCATCCGGACCACGCGGGAAGTGCGGCGCAGTTAAAGGCGGCCACGGGAGCACAGGTGATCGCGCACGCCCTGGACGCCGTGATCATCGAAAGCGGTGCCCGCCAGCGGCGGATGACGCCCGCGCCGGGATTGCTGAACTGGATGCTGTTTCAGCTTTTCGTGAAGGATCACGCTCCAGTCCCTCCCGTAACCATAGACCGCCGCGTGGCGGACAGAGAAATCCTGAGTGACCTCGACGGGCTTGAGGTTATCCACGCACCCGGCCACTGCGCGGGGCAGGTCGCTTTTCTTTGGCCGCGCGAGGGCGGCGTTTTGTTCGTCGGCGACGCCGCGGCGAACACTCTAGGGCTGCGGCTTTCGATCGCCTACGAGGATCTCGCGGTGGGGAAGCAGGTCCTCACCAAGCTGGCCCGGCTTCGCTTTGAAACAGCCTTGTTCGGCCACGGAAGAAACATTTTGACCGGAGCCTCCATGCGGTTCGCGCGCAAATGGGGCACGGCCTGACACGGTTTTCACTTACCAAACCACAAGGAGGTTTTCCCATGATCCGTTCACTGATGCTCGCCGCGCTTCTACTCGAACCTGCCGCCCTGACGCACGCTCAACCGCGGCAAACCGCCGCCGTGAAAGGCCCTGACAGCATCAAGGTCACCGTCAGCGGCGTACGCAGTGAAAAAGGCCGGGTCCGCATTGAATTGTGGACCTCCGGAGACGGTTTTCCGCGTAAAACCGAACACGCCGCGAAAACGGTTTGGGTGAACGCCGCCCAGGCAGTCGACGGTTCCGTGACCGCCACGTTTGCCGATCTGGAGCCGGGCTCTTACGCGGTCGCGGCCATGCACGACGAAAACAACAACAGCAAGCTCGATACCGGAGCCTTCGGCGTGCCCAAGGAGGGCTGGGCTGTTTCCAACAACGTCACCTCCCGAACCCACGCGCCCAGGTTTGAGGAGGCCAAGCTGCAGGTCACCATGCCGGACCAGGCAACCGTGCTGAAGCTCCACTACTAAACACGACGGGGCGCGGCTTTCCGTATTGGGTTGCCGCGCTTCATGCATATCGACGGGCGCCTGCACTAAACCGCTCTGCCGCGCGAAATGCTCTGGGAAACCGCATCGTTCCCGGTTAGGACGCGCGCCCAAGCTCGCCCGGATGGACGCGCGGCTTCGCCTCGGCGCTGAGGCCGGCGATCAACGCGTCCACCACAGCCGCCGCGAACTGTTGCGGCTCTCCGAACGGAAACCCTGTCTGCGTCAGCTGAAGCGATACGCAGCCGTGAATGCCGGCCCACAACACCGTGGCGATCTCGAAGCGCTCGCCGGCGATGAGTTTTTCCGCCAGTACCGCATCGACGTAGTCGAGCATGCGCCGGAACGCACTGCGCCCGCCCGCCGCGTCCGGAATGTGTTCTTCATCTGTCGGCTCCACGCCGCGCTTGGGCTCGGCAGAGCGGCGGGTCATGAACACGAGCTCATACTCATCCGGGTGCTTCAGCCCAAACTCGATGTACTTGAGAAGCGCTTCGCGCAGCAGCGGCAAGGGCGGTCCGCTGTCCGGCTTGGGCAGCACCTTCCCCAGCTTCGCGAATCCTTCCCTCGCCAAGGCGGTCAGGATGTCGTGCTTATCGGCGAAATGGCTGTACAGCGCCATTGGTGAATACTCAATGCGGTCGGCGATCTTGCGGATGGTCAGCTTTTCGTAGCCGTGTTCGCCGATCAGTTCCCGCGCTGCGTCCAGGATCCGCTTCCGAAAAAGCTCTTTATCCCTGAGCTGGCGTTCGCGGACCCCCATGGGCGGCTTCCTTTTCCCCGGCCGCGCTTGCATCCTCGCAAGCTGTGCCGTTAGTGTACGAACAATTCTATACCTGTACGTTCAGTCTACAAAGAGCAACATGTCCGGCACCGGTTTTACCTCCAGAAGCAAGGCAGGAAGACCCGCGGCAACCGCGTTCTCTAGAATCTAACTTTGGGGCAGATGGTAGCGCCATCGGGGATCGAACCCGAACTCTCCGCCTTGAGAGGGCGGCGTGTTAACCAGTTACACCATGGCGCCGAAAGCAGGTGGGAAGCAGCGTGTTCCGCTGTTAGGAAAAGTGTACCATCGTCGTCACTCCTGCTTTGCGCCGAGCTCGCCCCAGCGCTCATATAAGCGGTCCAGGGTTTCCTGCGCTTCTGCGGCCGCGGCCAGGGCGGCGGTGAGCGCGGCCGCATCGGTCGCGACCGCGGGTTCGTCCAGGCGCTCATGACAAGCAGCCAGCACGGCATCAGCCTGCTCGATGCGTGCTTCGATCCCGTCCCACTCGCGCTGCTCTATATAGGAAAGCTTTTTCTTGCCGACGGGTGTTTTTGCGCCGTTTGCGGCCGGCGGGGCCGCGTTTGTGTTGGAGCTGCGAGTGCTTTTTTGCCAATCTTCCCACTGCGCGTAGTCGGCGAAGGAGCCCGCGCCGCCCATCCCGTCCAAACCGAGCACAACGTTG
The DNA here is from genome assembly GCA_964246845.1 of uncultured Acidobacteriaceae bacterium. Classification (GTDB taxonomy): domain Bacteria; phylum Acidobacteriota; class Terriglobia; order Terriglobales; family Acidobacteriaceae; genus EB88. Next base: position 10,682 of record CAXTSB010000004.1, on the reverse strand, counting down.
GACACCCGATCGAGCATGTAGCGGTCGTGTGTGACCAAAATGAGTGCGCCGGGATACTCCGTCAGCGCTTCCTCCAGGATTTCAAGCGTCGGGATGTCCAGGTCATTGGTCGGCTCGTCGAGCAGGAGCAGGTCCGCGGGCTCCAGCATGAGCCGGGCGATAAGCACACGCGCCCGCTCGCCGCCCGAAAGCCGCTCGACGGGCTGGTTGAGCTGCTCGCCCGTGAACAGGAACCGCGCCGCCCAGCTTGCGACGTGCAGGACCTTGCCGTTGTACACGACAGAATCCGAATCCGGCGAAAGCGCGCGGCGCAGGGTGAGCGAGGGGTCAAGTTCGCGGTTCTGTTCAAAATAGACGATGCGCAGTGCATTGGCTCGCTGCACCTGCCCGGCTTGCGGCGCGAGCTCGCCCGAGATGAGCCGCAGCAGGGTGGTTTTGCCGGAGCCGTTCGGCCCCACCAGCCCCACGCGCATGCCCGCTGTGACGGCAAAGCTGAGGTCCTTGAAGAGGGTGCGGCCGTCGAAGCCGTAGGTGAGCCCGTCAATAACGGCCAAGCGTTTGGTTTTACGGTCGGTCGCGGAAAAGTCGATGCCCGCGGACCCGGAAGCGGAACGGGCGCGCATATCGCCCAACTCGGCGATAAGCGCATTTGCCGTGTCGATGCGCGCTTTCGCCTTGGTGGCGCGCGCCTTCGGGCCGCGGCGCAGCCATTCCTGCTCCACGCGGACCCGGTTTTCGAGTGCTTCCTGCCGCTTGCCTTCCGCTTCGAGGTAGGCCGACCGCTTCTCCAGAAAAACGCTGTAAGCCCCTGCGAAGCGCAGCATGCCGTCCGGGTAGACGCGGCTCAGCTCCGCTGTTTCGTTCGCGACGTTTTCGAGGAAATAGCGGTCATGCGAGACCACGATCGAGGCGAAAGGGGCGGTACGCAGCATCTCTTCGAGCCAGCCGATGCCCGCCAGGTCCAGGTGGTTTGTCGGCTCATCGAACAGAAGAATGTCCGGGGCTTGCACGACGGACTCAACAATGGCAAGCCGCTTGCGCCAGCCGCCCGAATAGGCCGCCGCCTCGTCGTCGAGCGAAGGGAAGCCGGCGCGCCCGAAGGCCTCGCGCACCCGCTGTTCGCGCTCGTTCTCGGGCGTTCCGGCGCGGGCCAGCGCTGCTTCGAGCACCGAGCGCACGGTCGCGCCGGGGGCAAAGCTCGACTCCTGCGCGATGTAAACCACGCGCGCGCGCTTGCGCAGGCTGACCTCGCCCGCATCGGGGTCGACTTCGCCCGCGAGGATCTTGAGCAGGGTCGATTTGCCCGCGCCGTTCGGGCCGATCAGCGCGAGCCGGTCGCCGTCATTGACGGTGAGCGAGATGCCGCGGAACAGCGGCTGCGCGCCGAAGCGCTTGGTGATGGATTGTGCGTTGAGGATGAGCACTGGGTTTCTTTATAGCTGTAGGTAGGTCAGCAAACCTGGTTTCGTTTGTCGAAGTGCGTCAGTAATTAAGTTGATGTGCGGCGCGATCTTCGGCCAACGATTTGAGCTGAGTACGACTACACCGAACGTCCGCTGTCGAAGGTTCTGCTGAAATGGAAGGTTCTGATCGGCTGTAACGAACACTGCAAAGCTATTCTCCTCGGCAAGCTTCAGAAGAGCGCCATTCTTCACCCCAGCCCAACCCAAGTGTTGTGTTGTGAAAACATCGTACCCGACCAGCAAAGGACGAAGATTGTGCGGCAAATCTTCATCAAGCAAAACCTTCATGCCGCTGTTCGCTGCCGGCGCGCAAACTCCAGGACACCTTGGATCTGCTCGACGGAGACGGATGGGAAATTCTGCCTAATTTCGTCGACACTGAAACCATCCTCCGTCCACTCCAGAAAAGTCTCGGGTGGGATGCGTGTGCCTACGACGGTCGGCTGACCACCCCGCCGCCCTTCCACCTTTTCCACCAATGCACACCCGTCCCAGTTCATCGCGCCTCCGTTCCGTGAAGCTTACCGCCCGGCCCCCACGCTTTCCGCTTCCGCGATCTCCGCGTACGGGCCTTTGTGGTCGTCCACGCGGCCGTGCTCGAAGCGCCAAATGCGCGTGCCCACGTCATCGATCAAGTCGCGGTCGTGGGTGACGAGCAGCACCGTGCCCTCGTACTTTTGGAGCGAGGTGTTGAGGGCGTTGATCGCTTCCAGGTCGAGGTGGTTCGTCGGCTCGTCGAGAATCAACACATTCGGCTTGAGAAGCATAAGTTTGCAGAACAGGAGCCGCGCCGCCTCGCCGCCCGAGAGCGCCTCGGTTTTTTTCAGGCCTTCCTCGCCCGAGAACAGCATCTGCCCCAGCAGGCCGCGGATTTCTTCCTTGGTCTTCTTCGTATCCCAGCGGTACAGCCACTCAAAGACCGTGGTTCCATGGTCGATCGCGCCTGTATGATCCTGGGGAAAATAGCCGATCTGCGCCTCATGGCCCCATTTCACTTGGCCGCCGTCGGCCGCGAACTCCGGTTCGAGCTCCGGCATCCCGGCCAGCAGGCTTTTCAGCAGCGTTGTTTTCCCCTGACCGTTGCGGCCCATCAGACATACTTTTTCGCCGCGCATCACGGTCGCTGAAAAAGGCCTGACCGCCTGCTCGCCGTCGTAGCTTTTGCGTACGGCCTCGATCTCGATGGTCTGCTTGCCGCTCGGGCGGTTCTGGTCGAAGCGGATGTACGGGCGCTGGATGTTCGACCGCGCGAGCTCGCTGGTTTGGAGCCGCTCCACTTCCTTCTTGCGGCTGGTGACCTGGCTGGACCGGGTACCCGCCGCGAATCGCGCGATGAACTCGTTCAACTGCGCGATTTTCTTCTCGCGCTGCGCGTTCTGGCTTTCGAGCTGCGACCGCACCTGTGTCTTCGCGGCGACCATGTCGTCGTAGCCGCCCGTGTAGGTGATGATGGTTTGATAGTCGATGTCGGCGATATGCGTGCACACCGCATTCAGGAAGTGCCGGTCGTGCGAGATGGTGATCAGCGCGCCCTCGAACTTGAGCAGGAACTCCTGCAGCCATTGCACGGACTCAAGGTCGAGATAGTTGGTCGGCTCGTCGAGCAGCAGCGCCTGCGGGTGGCCGAACAGCGCCTGCGCCAGCAGCACGCGCACCTTTTCGCCGCCCTGCAGCTCGCTCATCTTGCGCTCGTGGAGATCGTCGGCAATGTCGAGCCCTTGCAGCAATACCGCCGCATCGGATTCGGCGGCGTAGCCGTCTTCCTCGCCGACAACGCCTTCGAGCTCGCCCAGGCGCATGCCGTCCTCGTCGGTCAGCTCGGGCTTCTCGTAGATACGGTCGCGCTCTTCCAGCGCGGCCCACAAAGGCTTGTTGCCCATGATGACCGTGTCGATCACGCGGTAGGCGTCGAACGCGTACTGGTCCTGCCGCAGCACGCCGAACTTGCGCGGGCGCACCACCGTGCCCTTTTGCGCGTCGAGCTCGCCGGTAAGCACCTTCATGAACGTCGATTTGCCCGCGCCGTTCGGACCGGTAAGCCCGTAGCGCCGGCCCGCGATGAATTGGGTCGAGACATCCTCAAACAAAACCTTCGCGCCGTAGCGCATGCTTACATTGCTCACTGAAATCATCGTCGTTCCTCGACGGAAAGCGGCCCGCGCGCGGGGCGCAGGCGGTATCTTTCCTAAAATGGCGCAGGGTCTGCTGTCTCCATGCTACCGCAGGGTTCCTAAAAGAACCGTGAAACAACCGCATTGGTCGCGAAGGCCGCCGCGTAGGCCAGCACGCTCATGTAGGCGAACTGCAGCAGGGGCCAGCGCCATGAGTTGGTTTCGCGGCGCACCACCGTCAGGGTCGAGAAGCACTGCATGGCGAAGGCGAAAAACACCACCAGCGCCATCGCGCCGCCGAGCGTCAGGTCGGCGTGCAGCGCCTGCTGCAGCCCCAGCTTATGGGTTTCCGGGTCGACCCCGTACAGCGTACCCAGCGTGCCCACGATGACTTCGCGCGCGATGATCGAGGACAGGAGGCCGATGCCGATCTTCCAGTTGAAGCCGAGCGGGGCGATCGCGGGCTCGATCCAGTGGCCGAGCCGGCCGATAAAGGAATTTGCAAGCTCCGGCAATTTGATCCCGCCCGGCCCGAGGTGGAACGGCACGTGACTCAGAACCCACAGTGCCACCGTGACCGCCAGGATGATGGTGCCGGCCTGCTTGAGAAACACGCTTCCGCGGTCGAGCAGGCGGTGGCCTAGGGCGTGCAGCGTGGGCACGCGATACTGCGGCAGCTCCAGGATGAACGGGGCCGAAGACGCCTTCAAGACGGAAGACTTGAGCAGCCGCGCCGTCGCGAGCGCCGCCAGAAAGCCGAGCGCGTACAAACCGAGCATGACCGCGGCCTGCAGCCCGAAGAACTTGCCCAGGATCGGCTTGTTCGGTACAAATGCGGCGATCATAAGCAGATACACCGGCAGACGCGCCGAGCAGGTCATGAACGGGGCGACCAGGATGGTCGCGAAACGGTCGCGTTTGTTCTCGATGGTGCGCGTGGCCATGATGGCGGGCACCGCGCAAGCGTATGCCGAAAGCAGCGGAATAAAAGCCTTGCCGTTGAGCCCAATCGACCGCATGACCCGGTCGGCGATCAGCGCGGCGCGCGCCAGATAGCCCGTGTCCTCCAGGATGCCGATGAACAGGAACAGCAGAAGGATTTGCGGGAGGAAGATGAGGACCGAGGCGACGCCCTTCCAGATGCCGTCGTTGAGCAGGGAAGACAGGGAGGCAGGGTGGATGTGCTTGCCCAGGAAGTCGCCGAGGTCGTTCATGTGGTCCTGCGACCAGTCGGAAAACGGCAGGCCGAGCGAAAACACAACCTGGAAGACGCCCAAGACGACCGCGAGAAAGATCAGCGGTCCCCACACACGGTCGAGCAGGACCCGGTCCAGTTTGCGGGTCCACTCGGGCGAAAGCGGGGCCTTGTAGCGGGTGCGGGTACTGACGCCGGTGGCCCACTGCCGGTACGAGCGCGCATTGCCGACCACGGGCAGTTCCAGCTTCGCCGGGTTGGTGAGCGGGGCGTCCTTTTGCCCGAGGAAGCGCGCGATGGCATCCATGCCGATGCCGCGCGCGCCGCTGATGCGGGCCACCGGCGAGCCCAGCTCCTTGGCCAGCGCCAGCGGGTCGACCGCGCCCCCGCGCACTTCCATCAGGTCGGTCATGTTCAAGAGCACCAGGGTCGGCAGCTTGAGCGAAAGCACCGGGGCGGCCAGCATGAGCTGACGCTGGAGGTGGAGCGAGTCGAGCACCAGCAGCACCGCATCCACCCGCGGCGACCCGGGCATCTCGCCCCGCAGCACGTCGACGGCGACCCGGGCGTCCTCGGAGTAGGAATCGAGCGAGTAGATGCCGGGCAGGTCGATCAGCATCAGGTCCGCGCGTCCGATGCCGGCAAGTTTGCCGTAGCGCTGCTCGACGGTGACGCCGGGATAGTTCGCGACCTTTTGCCGCAAGCCGGTAAGCCGATTGAAGAGGGTGCTCTTGCCCGAGTTGGGCGGCCCGACAAGCGCCACCGTGCGGATTTGACCCGCAACCCGAGGTCCGGCAGCTGCGATATCGACGAGGCCCGTTGCATGGCAGCTCATGCGCGCGCCCCCGGTTGCCGCCGCAAGTTGATCGGTTCAGCTTGCGGCGTGACCCACACGCCCTGCGCGGTTTCGCGCCGCAGCGCCACTTCCATGCCGTCCACCGCGTATACGGTGGGGTCGCCGGCCGGGGCTCGGCGTATCGCCACCACCCGCGTTTCCGGAAAAAATCCCATGTGCATAAGGTGGTGCTCGACGGCCTGGGGCAGCTCCAGCTCTTCAATCACCGCTGCTTCGCCGATGGGAAGCTGATGCAGGGCCATGCGCACCGAGGGACACCTCACTTGGGCCATCATAACGCAAACTCGGACAGAAGCGGTCGGAGATCCGAAGCATCTGACTAAAAATGGGCGTACACACGCTTTTGGAAGCGCTCCATCATGAAGTACAGGGTGCGTGGGACCGCGCGCACGAGCTCGCGCAAGATGAGGACGGCTCCCAAGCCGCTTGGGTCCACGCCTACCTGCACCGCCGCGAGGGCGACTTGGTCAATGCGGCGTACTGGTATCGGCGAGCCGGCAAGCCCGTGTGCACGGGCGGGCTCGATGAGGAGCGGGAAGCAATTATGGCTGCGCTGCACACTTATCCGCAGGAGTAAACTGTCGGGCATGGATGCCGACTACGAAGCACGCATGAAGCGGATTGAGGAGAAGCACGAAGCGCTCACGCAATCGGTGGAGTTGCTCGCGGCTGAAACTCGAGAGCAGAGCCGTAAGCTCGACACTCTTATCGGGGCAGTAAGTGATTTGACCGGAGCGATCAAAATCTTAGCGGATATAGTCCACGCGCACGAAGACCGCTTGGAACGCTTAGAGGGGTAAATGCATGGATGCCGAGTACGAAGCACGGATGAAACGCATCGAGGAAAAGCATGAGGCCCTCGCGCAATCCTTAGAACTGCTGCACCATGAGGTGATGCAGCAAACACGCAATATTGACCAGCTGACAGTCGAGTCCGTAGCGAATCAGCAGCTCATCGTTCAGGTCATGACCGCCATGCAGGAGCTGATCGGCATCGTCACCGCGCATGAGCGCCGCATCCAGGCGATCGAGGGTCAATAAAAGACTGACCGGCGCTGCCTTGTCAGGCGAGCGCCGGTCGGTTTGCTAGATCAAGCCTTCGCCGTAAACGCCGACACAGCCGACGCCTCATCATCCTTGACGTCGAACACCGTATATAGCTTGGTGATCTGCAACAGGTCGTGGACCTTCTTGGTCAGTCCCAGCAGCTTCAGCTCGCCGCCCGCGTTTTTCACGCTGGTATAGGCGGTCACAAGCTCGCCCAACCCCGAGGAGTCGATGTAGTTCACGTCGCTCAGGTTGAGAAGAATGTACTTTTGGCCCTTGGCCGTCAGCTCCTTGACGGCGTCGCGCAGCTGAATCGCGCCCTCGCCCAGCACAATGCGTCCGCTCAGGTCCAGGATGGTGACGCCGTCCACCTGACGCGTGCTGATTTTCATACTCATTTTGCTTTGTCCTCGCTTTCTGGGGTAGCAACAAGATACTTGATCAGCGTCAGTTCCGTACCGGGGTTCAAGCGGCGGAAGTGCACTTCGTCCATAAAGGACTTGATCAGAAAAATTCCGCGTCCGGAGGAGCGGAGCAGGTTTTCAGGCTGCAGCGGGTCGGGCAGCGCGTCCGGGTCCAGACCCTTGCCTTCGTCGGCGATCGAGAAGATCAGCGAGCGGCCGGTGTTCTCAAAGCTCGCCTGAATCTGCTTGGCGCCGTCGCCGCCGTTGCCGTGGAATACCGCGTTCGCCGCGGCTTCGCGCACAGCCATAGTCACGTTGAAGCGCGCATCCTCATCCATGCCTGCCTCGGAGGCCAAGCGCTCCGCCGCTTGCTCCACCCGATCGACGCTGTCGAGCGAGGACGCGAGCGTCAGGGTTACACGGGCTTTCCGCATTGCCGTCACGCGCGCCCTCCCGGCCCGGGGTCGTTTCCCCGCGGCCGAAGCTGATGCCCCGAGTGTCGTGCCCCCGGCCGCGCCTGTCAAGCCATTACAAAAGTTTACCCGCCGCCAAATCGCGGATCAGGGTGCGGTCGGCGGCCAGAAAATCGTAGGCGGGCAGGTTGCGCAGCTCGCACCAGCGCATCTGCTGGAAGATGACGTTGCGCAGCTCGCCGTCGTACTCGTTCACCAAAAAGAACTGGAGATCGACCGCACCGCCGGAGCGGTAGCTGTGCCGCAGGCGAGAAACGCGCGGACCGATGCGCGCGCGGATGCCGAGCTCTTCGTCCAGTTCGCGCTGGAGCGCCTGCTCGGCGGTTTCTCCGGCTTCCATCTTGCCGCCGGGGAACTCCCATTTGTGCGCCATGGGCTGGTCGGCGCGGCGCTGGCAGATCAGCACCGTGTCGCCGCGCAAGATGAGCGCCGCCACGACAAAGCGGACATTTTTGACCTCGGGCGCGCCGCTTTTCACGGGCGCCGGGGAAGCCTCCCTGCTGTTTCCTGCGCTCCCTGCGGCCATGCAACCATTGGACGCAGGAAGAGCTTGCCGGGTCTGCCCCCGCTGGAAATCCGGTTTTGGCTCACCCGGGCAGCCCGGGCCGGAAGACCGCCCAGCCCCGCGCCTCAGCTTCGGCCAGCAAGGCCGCTGAAGGATTGATGGGGTAGGGATGGCGAGCCATGCACAGCATGTGCAAATCATGGACTGAGTTGCCGAACACCGCATCGGGGGCCGGAATGCCTGCGCCCTCAAGCGCCGCCTGCTTGCCCTCGTCTGTCGGGACAGAAAGCAGCACGTCAGTTGCCAAGCCGCCTTCCTCGCGCACTTTCGCGGCCAGGACGCGCTCGGGCGGGATGCCGAACCGCTCCACGACCCCAGCCTCCACCACCCAATCGCATGTGGAAGATACCGCCCACACCTGCGCTCCGGCTTGTTTCAGCTTCGCCGCAAGCTCTTCCATGACGGGGAAAACCATCGGCAGCACGAAGTCTTCCACGTAGGTCCGGGCCGCCGTGCGCAGTTCCGCTACCGGCAGCCCGGCGTAGACCTGCACCATTTCTCCGCAGATGGCGAGCTCGCTTACCTGCCCGGCCTCATACAGCCGGTAGCGCTCCCGGAGCCGTGCCGCGCGGTTTTCGATAACCAGGCCCTGATTCAGGGACCAAGCCATGAAGCCCGCGCCCGAGTCCGGCGCCCACAGCGTCCCGTCGCAGTCGAAGACAGCCGTGCGCGGCTCGCGGGCCAGTACGGCTTTCACCCACTCCCGCACTACACCGCCCGGGTTTCGATGGCGACCTCGATGTTGCCGCGCGTCGCATTCGAGTACGGGCAAATTTTGTGCGCCTCGGCCACCAGCGCTTCCGCGTCGGCCTGCGCCAATCCGCCCACCTCGACGTTGAGCGTCACGCCGAGCGTAAACGGGCCGGCTTCGGTCGGGCTCAGGGTCACGGTCGCGTTCACCGCGGTAGATCGCAGTTCTGTCTTGTCCCGCTTGGCCGCGAACTCGATCGAGCTGAGGAAGCAGGCCGCGTAGCCGCCGGCGAACAGCTGCTCCGGGTTGGTCGCGTCTTCTTGGCCGCCCATGCTCTTGGGCATGGCCAGGTTTTCCTTGAGCAGCCCGTCCTCGGACGCGATGAAGCCGTTCCGTCCGCCTTCCGCCCGCACCTTTGCTGTGTACAGCGCCTTCATCGGTACTCTCCTTGGTTCCTTTTTCAGTGTACCGACCTGTTCCCGCCGCGCGATACTGGGGCGATGGCGGACCAGCGCATTGCCGAGTATCTCCGGTTTCTCCAGGTGGAGCGCGGGCTGCAGCCTTTGTCGCTCGATGCCTACGGAGCCGACCTGCGGCAGTGCGCGGAGCTGCTCGGTGCGCCGCTCACCCGGGCGTCGCGCGAGGACCTGGCCCGGTTCCTGGCCGCGCTGCACGCGCGCGAGCTTTCGCCCCGGGCTGTTGCCCGCAAAGTGTCGAGCTTGCGCGGCTTTTTCCGCTGGGCCGTGCGCATGGGCTTCGCGGCCGTTGACCCGACCGAGCATCTGCGCTCACCCGGGGGCTGGCGTGTTCTGCCCAAAGCACTTGGCGAGCGGACTGTCGCGCGTGTGCTCGCCGAGTCGGAAGAGAAAACCCGCGCCCTTACCCAAACCAAACAGACGCGGGCCGAGGCCTTGCGCGACCACGCTCTTCTGGAGCTGCTCTATGCGGGGGGCTTGCGCGCGTCGGAAGTCGCGGCGCTCCCGGTCGCGGGCCTGAAGCTGTCCGCGCTCCGGCTCAGGGTTGTCGGCAAGCGCGATAAGGAGCGCATCACGCCCGTCGGCCGCGCCGCCGCCGAAGCGCTGCGGCTTTACCTGAAGGAAGCGCGGCCCTTGCTGGCCGCGGCGCGGC
>CAXTSB010000004.1:0-739 GCA_964246845.1 uncultured Acidobacteriaceae bacterium | reverse complement strand
GTTTGTGACCGCGCGTGGCCGGCCGATGACCCGGCAGTTTGTGTGGGCGCTGGTGAAGCGCGCGACCGGCGGCGCGGGCGGCCCGCACACCCTGCGCCACAGCTGCGCCACGCATATGGTGGATCATGGCGCGGACCTCCGTTCGGTTCAAACCGTGCTGGGCCACGCCGACATCGCGACCACTGAGGTATATACGCATGTGGCGCTCGGGCGCTTGCGGGAGGTGCACCGGCGGTTTCACCCTCGGGAGCAGAGGGTGTCCAAAGCGGGGCCTCGGCCATGAGGCGTCCGCGCGGGTTGGCATCCCCTGCAAAGCCGAACAGAAAGTCCACGGTTCGCGGTGAGCCCGCAGGCGGCGTCGCCGGCCGGCCGCGCGCGTCTGCCTTGCTGTCGGGCAAGGGGCCGAAGCCGGGAAGACCGCGCTCCGTATGCGGGCCCGGCATCAAGCGCCCGCGCCAAATCGAGCTCCCACCCTCCACCCTTTACCCTCTTCCCTCCACCCTTTCCATCCCGCTCGAAAGTTTTCTCGCCGCCATGGCGCATGAGCGGGCCGCCTCGCCCCACACCTTGCGCGCGTACCGGCGCGAGCTGGGCGACTTTGCCCGATTTCTCGCTTGGGAGCAGGGGATTGCCGGGCCGGAAGCGCTCCTGTACACGCACATTTCCGCGTACATGCAGCTTTTATATGACCGAGGCTTGGCCAAGCCGTCGATTGCCCGCGCGCTGGCGGCCATTCGCT
>CAXTSB010000003.1:1416-53012 GCA_964246845.1 uncultured Acidobacteriaceae bacterium | reverse complement strand
GCGAGTAGCCGCCGACCCCGCGATGCGCCAGCAGCGAGCCGATATCGGAAACAGCCGGCAGCCCGCGCGCGCTCCACAGGCCCAGGAGCAGCGCCGCCGCGGAAAGGAGACCGAGCCCGACCAGAACCCAGTGCGCGCCCAGGACCCAGTCCAGCGCGGGACGGAGCTTGAGCGAGGGCCGTTCAAGGGTGGACAGCGAGCCGGCCAGCAGCACGAGCAGCGCGAAATACGCGGGAAACGTGTAGTACTCCTGGTTGGTCGAAATGGAAAAGAAAAGCAGGATAAACGCGGCATATGCGCCGAGGAGCACGGTGGTGCGCGCACGGAAGCGCTCGCCCCGGACCGCGAACGCGGCGTGAAACGCGGAAGGGTGCTCGTCCGCCAGCGTGTGGTTGCGCCGCGTGGGGGTAAAACGCGGGGCGGTGACCCGGGCGCGGCCGCGCCACCAGCGCAGCGCGGCCGCGGGCAGGAACAGGCACCAGGGAAACAGCCAGGCGAAGTGCCCGGCCCAGAACACCCACCACGGCTGCTTGTTGTAGTCGTGCGGATAGCGCCGGCCCAGGAAGCGCAGGATGTGCTCGTTGATGAAGTAGAAGTACAGGAAGCCGTGGACGTGGCCGGGCGAGGGGACGTTGCCCGAAGGATTGCCGTGGTCGGGGTTGGCGAGCGCGGCCAGGATGTGCCACGGCGCGCCGATTGCCAGGAAGAGAAGCAGCCCGGAGCCCAGGCGCAGCTCGCGCCAGCGCCGCCATTCGCCGGTCAGCAGCAGGTACGCGCCTGCGGCGGCCGTGAAAAACACCGGCGCGATGAGCCCCTTGGTCAACAGCGCGAGCCCGAGCGAAGCCCAGGCCAGGTACATGCGGCGCGGCCTGCGGTCCTCAAGCGAGGTCAGGAAAGCCCACAAGGCCAGTGCCAGGAAGAAGGTGAGCTCGGATTCCGGAATAAACCAGCGCGTGAACAGGAAGACGCCGACCGTGGTGAATAGCATAAGCGCCGCATAGAAGCCGGCGCGTTCGCCCCAAGCCCGGCGCGCCCACACCCAAGCCAGAATGCCGTTCGCGAGCACGGCCAAGGCCATGGGCAGGTGCGTGGCGAATACGTTCGCGCCGAACACCCAGTACGCAAGGGCAACCAGCCAATAGGAGAGCGGCGGCTTTTCCAGGTAGCGTACGCCGTTGACGTAGAGGGTCACCCAGTCGCCCGTATCGGCAATGTGCCGCGCGGCTTGCGCATGGGTCGCGTCCGCGTCGTCCAGCAGCGCGGGCGAAAACAGGGCCGCGAAGTAGACCGCCAGAAAGATGAGCAGCAGGACAGCCCAGGCTTTGCGGGGTGAATCGAGCAAAGTCGGTGAGGGTGCCTGAACAGAAGCTGGAACAGCAGGCTGCGCCACAGCGGCGGCGGAAGACCCGCTCGCGCCGTTCCGGCTTTGCCGGGCGACAATGCCGCTGGCCGAGCGCCTCATCTTTTTGGAATTATCCCAGAACCATTGCGCTTCAGTTGTCGGCAAGCTCGATCTTCACTCCGGCCGTGTTCGGGGAAGCGCACCTGCTCCCGGACGGCTACCCCCAAAGCGTATCAGGCCTTGCCGGGTGCCTTGAGGGCGCGCTTGCGGACGGTTTTGGTGGCTCCGCCGTAGACGCCGCGCAGGATCAGCGGGTCGACAAGCCAGTGGAGCATGCCGGGACGCCGTTGAAGGTTGATGCGCGCAATCGCTCCCTTGCGCAGCCGCATGGCGGCCCGGCTGGGGCTGGCGGCCCCGTTCATGATGAGCGAAGCCAGAAACAGCGGCAGGTTCGGGTTGTGGCCCACGAGCAGGACATTCTCGTGGCCTGCAAGTTCGTTGACGAACGACTGAAACGCGGCCGTGGTGGCCTCCGGCTTCAGGGCGTCCGCGACTTGAATTTTCGCGTCATAGCCCACCTCTGTCCCGACAAGGGAAGCGGTTTGGAGGGCGCGCTTCAAGGGGCTCGAAGCTACAAGATCAAAATGGACCTTCAGTGCATTCAGGTAGCTCCCGACAAGGAGGCATTGCCCCTTGCCTTCTTTATCGAGCGGCCGTTTCACGTCGACGAGGGGATTGGCGCGCCGTGTGCCGGCACTGGCGTGACGCAGGATATATACATTCATGCAAACAAGTCCTAGAAGCGCCCGGGAAAGCCGAGCACATTCATAGGATTGTAACAATTCCCGCGCGAAGAAATGCCCCAAAACAGATCGCGCGAGCTGTTGAGATCGCTGGAGTACGTGTGAGGCCGGTTATTAAAACGCCGGGGCAGGGTCGCCGGGACTCGGCATGGGAAAGCCCGGATCGATGCCGGGAATGCCCGTGGAAGGGCCGAGCGGGTCTGGGTCGGGGTCAGGTGTCGGATTCGGATTGAAGGGAGGCTCGCCGCCGGGCACGGTCGGATCAAGCGGGCCGGGGTCGATACCGGGAATGGTGGTGGCTGCGAATGTGCTCATAGCCATGGGAGCAAAAGGAGCTCCGGCGGGGTTGCTTGCCCCGTGCAACCTCACGGCGATCTCATCCGTCACTTGCTCCAAACCTGTTCCGGCGTGCCGTGCAGTAGGATGGGTTCCACAAGCCGCGCCGATGGAGGTCAGCAAACCTAAGTTATGGAACAGTACCCGCCCGCGTCGCCGCTCACCTCCGGACGCCCGTCCACAGCCGACCCGTACCGCACGCGCCCCGACCGGGAGCGCAACGGCAGAAACGCGGACGGTGGTCCTACGGACAATGACCCGCCCTTGCCGAAGCGCCGCCGCTGGATATGGTTTGTGCTCCTGGCGGTCTTCGCGTTGGCGTTTTACCTGATCCTGAAGCATAAGCCTGTGGCCGCCAACAACGCCGCCCAAGCGCGCCACCGGCAGCAAGGGCCGGTGACCTTGAACGCGGCGGCCGCGCACAGCGGGCAGATCGCGATCAAGCTGCTGGCCATCGGCACGGTGACCCCGACCTACACGGCTTCCATTACGAGCCAAGTGACCGGGCAGATCGTGTCTGTCCATTATGGCGAGGGTCAGTCTGTCCGCAAGGGCGACCCGCTGATCGACATCAACCCGGCCCCGTACCTGGCCACGCTTCACACGGCGGAAGGCACCCTCCATCGCGATCAGGGCGTACTGGCGCAGGCCAGGATCGACCTGGACCGCTACCAGGCGGCTTGGGCGCGCAACGCCATTGCCAAGCAGCTGCTTGATGACCAAACCAAGCTGGTGGAGCAGGACGAAGGTTTGGTGGCCGCCGACCAAGGCACTGTCGAGGCCGACCAGGTCAATGTGGGCTTTTGCCATATTGTCGCGCCGATCTCCGGCCGCGTGGGTTTGCGCTTGGTCGACCCCGGCAACATTGTCCAGGCAAACGGTACCGCTGCCCTGGTTGTGTTGGCCGAGGTGCAGCCGATCACCGTGGTTTTCACGATCCCGCAGGACCAGATCCCGGCCGTGCAGCGCGCCATGGGCAAGGGGCCGCTGACCGTGTACGCCTACGACCGCGCGCAGCAGCACCTGCTCTCGACCGGGCGGCTGATGACCACCGACAACCAGATTGACACCACCACGGGCACTCTCAAGCTGCGGGCGCGCTTCGCGAACCAGCCCTTCACGCTGTTTCCCAACCAGTTCGTCAACACCGAGCTGCTGGTGGACACCCTCCGCGATCAGGTGCTGGTGCCGAACGCGGCCATCCAGCGCAATGGCCAGCAAGCCTATGTGTATCTGCTCCGCAACGGGGCGGCGGCCATCACCAATATCAACATCATCACGACCGACCAGGTGAACTCGGCCGTGACCGGCATCCACGCCGGCGACATGGTCGCGACCAGCTCGTTTGAGAAACTGCAGGACAAGAGCAAGGTTCGGGTTGTCCAGCAGCATATCGGCCCCAGCGACTCCGACGAAGGATCAAGCGCACCATGAGCATTTCCCGCCCGTTTATTCTGCGCCCGGTCGCGACCTCGCTGTTCATGATCGCGATCCTGCTCGCGGGTATCGTTGCGTACACGCAGCTGCCGGTGTCCGCGCTGCCGCAGGTGGACTACCCGACGATCCAGGTGGTGACGCTTTATCCCGGCGCCGCGCCCGACGTGATGTCGACCACCGTGACCGCGCCCTTGGAGCGGCAGTTCGGCCAGCTGCAAGGGTTGAGCCAGATGACTTCGACCTCGGCGGGCGGCGTGTCGGTCGTGGTGCTCCAGTTCAATCTCACGCTCGACATCGATGTGGCCGAGCAGGAGGTGCAGTCGGCGATCAACGCATCGCAGAGCTTTCTGCCGTCCGACCTGCCGATCCCGCCGACGTACTCGAAAACTAATCCGGCGGACGCGCCGGTGCTGACCATGGCGATCACCTCTCAGACCCTGCCTCTGTCGCAGGTGGAGGACCTGATCGACACGCGCATGGCGCCCAAGATTTCGCAGCTGCAAGGGGTGGGCTTGGTGTCCATCTCCGGCGGGCAAAAGCCGGCGGTGCGCATCCAGGTCAACCCGACACAGCTGGCCGCCTACGGCATGAACCTGGAGGACGTCCGGACCGCGTTGACGCAGACCAGCGTCAACTCGGCCAAGGGCTCGTTCGACGGCGCGACCAAGGATTGGCAGATTGATGCGAACGACCAGCTGAACACCAGCGGGGATTACAAAAATGTCGTCGTCGCCTATCGCGGCAACGCGCCCGTGTTCCTGCACGACGTCGCCAATGTGGTGGACGGGGTCGAAAACGCGAACCAAGCGGCCTGGATGGATTTGACCCCTGCCGTGGTGCTGAACGTGCAGCGCCAGCCCGGCGCGAACACCATCTCGGTCGTGAAGAGCATCAAGGAGCTCCTGCCGCAGCTCCAGGCATCCCTGCCCGCTTCGCTGCGCGTGACGACCCTCACCGACCTGACCACAAGCATCCAGGCCTCGGTCGACGACGTCGAGTTCGAGCTGTTGCTGACCGTCGCCCTCGTGGTGATGGTCATCTTTTTGTTTCTCCGTTCGCTTGCAGCCACCATCATTCCGTCGGTCGCTGTGCCCTTATCGCTGGTCGGGACCTTCGGCGCGATGTACGCGCTCGGCTACTCGCTCGACAACCTGAGCCTGATGGCGCTCACCATCTCGACCGGCTTCGTGGTCGACGATGCGATTGTGATGATCGAGAACATCTCGCGTTACCTGGAAGAGGGCGACACGCCCCTCCAGGCGTCACTCAAGGGCGCGGGGCAGATCGGTTTCACCATCCTGTCGCTCACCGTTTCGCTAATCGCGGTGTTGATCCCGCTGCTCTTCATGGGCGATGTAGTGGGCCGGCTGTTCCGCGAGTTCGCGGTCACGCTCGCAGTCACCATCATCATCTCGGCCGTGGTGTCGCTTACGCTCACGCCCATGATGTGTTCGCGCATCCTCCGGCACAAGCCGGCGTCGCAGCAGGGCCGCTTGTATCACGCCTCCGAGCGGGCGTTTGAACGCATGATCGCGTTCTACGGCCGGACGCTGCGCTTTGTCCTGCGCTTCCAGCCGGTTGCGCTGCTGGTCGCCGTCGGCACGCTCGCGCTCACCATCTTCCTGTACATCGTGATTCCGAAGGGCTTCTTCCCCGTGCAGGACACGGGCGTGATCCAAGGCATTTCGCAGGCCGGGCAAACTGTTTCATTCGAGGCGATGGCGGAAAAGCAGAAGCAGCTTCAGCAGGTCATCCTCCGGGACCCGGCGGTTGAAAGCCTGAGCTCGTTTATCGGCCCGGACGGCATCAACACCACGCTCAACTCCGGACGCATCTCGATCAACCTCAAGCCGCTCGAGCAGCGGCACATCAGCGCAGCGGACGTGATCCGGCGTTTGCAGGGGCCGTTGAGCAAGGTTGAGGGTATTGAGCTGTTCATGCAGCCGGTGCAGAACATCTCAGTCGACGACCGCGTCAGCCGGACGCAATACCAGTTCACGCTGGAAAGCCCGAGCCAGGATGAGCTGAACACCTGGACCGACCGCTTCGTGGACCGGCTCAAACAGCTGCCGGACCTCGAGGACGTCGCCACCGACCAGCAGACCGGCGGTTTGGCCGAGCAGATCAACATCGACCGCATCACGGCTTCGCGGCTGGGCATCGCGCCGACAACGATCGACAATACGCTGTATGACGCATACGGCCAGCGGCAGATTTCGACGCTCTATACGCAGCTCAACCAGTACCACGTCATCCTGGAAACGCAGCCCGAGTTCCGCCGCCTGCCGCAAAACCTGAGCGACATTTACCTGCAGGCCAACGCCTCGGCCGGTGCGTCCGGCACGGGCGCGGCGCAGTCCTTTTCCTCATCCAGCTCGGCTTCGGCAGGGTCGGCCGCGACCACGACCGGCGTGCTGTACACCCCGTCAGCCGCGGTGCTGAGCGCCCCCACGTCCGCGCTTGCGAACGGCGGGTCGGGAACGACGGCGACCACCGCATCGAACGCGGCCGTGACGACGCCGGCGGCCTCGCAAAAGCAAATCCCGTTGAGCGCGTTCGCCACCATCCGCAACACCACCGAGCCTTTGTCGGTCGAGCACCAGGGCCAGTTCCCGGCGGTGACGGTGTCGTTCAACCTGAGCTCGCGTTCGGCGCTCGGCAATGCTATTTCCGAGATCGACCAGGTGGTGCAGGAGCTGCATTTCCCGGCCAGCATCCAGGCTGACTTTCAAGGCACGGCCGCCTCGTTCCGCAACTCGCTCGCAAACGAGGGCTACCTGATTCTGGCCGCGCTCGTGGTCGTGTATATCGTGCTCGGGGTGTTGTACGAGAGCTTCATCCACCCCATCACGATCCTGTCCACGCTGCCCTCGGCCGGCGTGGGCGCGCTGCTGGCGCTCATGCTTTTCGGGCAGTCGCTGTCGGTGGTGGCGATCATCGGCATCATCCTGCTCATCGGGATCGTGAAGAAAAACGGCATCATTATCGTCGACTTCGCGCTTGAAGCAGAGCGGGTCCATGGCAAGTCCGCGACCGAGGCGATATACGAGGCGTCGCTGCTGCGGTTTCGGCCCATTATCATGACGACCATGGCTGCGCTCCTGGGCGGGCTTCCGCTTGCCTTGGGCCGGGGCCTGGGCTCGGAAATCCGCCGCCCGCTCGGCATCGCGATGGTCGGCGGGCTGCTTCTGTCGCAGCTGTTGACGCTCTACACGACGCCGGTGATCTACATCTTCTTCGACAACCTGGGCAAGCGCCTGGGCCGCAAACCCAGCCATCCCGCCACCGGCAACGAGCCTGAACACGCGACGGCAACGCCCGAGGTGGCGAGCCGCGTATGAGCCTTTCACGCCCCTTTATCGACCGCCCGGTCGCGACCACCCTGCTGACCATCGCCATCGCGCTGGCCGGCATCGTCGGCTACTCCGTGCTGCCGGTCGCGCCGCTGCCGCAGGTGGACTTTCCGACGATTCAGGTGAGCGCCGGGCTGCCCGGCGCAAGCGCCGAGATCATGGCGTCCTCGGTCGCGACCCCGCTGGAACGCCAGTTCTCGCATATCGCGGCCGTGACGGAGATGACCTCGTCCTCCTCGCTCGGCTCGGCCAACATCAGTTTGCAGTTCGACCTGAACCGCAATATCGACGGCGCGGCGCGCGATGTGGAGGCGGCGATCAACGCGGCCCGCACCTATCTGCCCGCCAACCTGCCCGGCAACCCGACTTACCGCAAGGTGAACCCGGCCGACGCGCCGATCATGATCATCGCGCTTACTTCAAAGAAGTACGAGCGCTCGAAACTCTACGACTTGGCCTCGACCATCCTGGAGCAGCGGCTTTCGCAGCTCGAAGGCGTGGGCCTGGTCACCGTAGGCGGCGGCGCGCTGCCCGGGGTGCGCGTGGAAGCGAACCCGATGCAGCTGGAGCAGTACGGGTTGACGCTGTCCAACGTCCAAGCCACGCTGTCCGCGCAAAACACAGACGTGCCGCGCGGCTCCTTCCAGGACGGCGACCGCAAAGTCGACCTCGTCACCAACGGGCAGATTTCGCGCGCCGACCAGTACAAGCCCTTGATCATCGGCTACCACAACGGGGCCGCCATCCGCTTGCAGGACGTCGCGGACGTCCAAGACGCCACGCAAAACGTGCGCGCCGCCGGCTATCTCAACGGGCAGCCGTCCATTCCGGTCATCATCACGCGGCAGCCCGGCGCGAACATCATCGAAACCAACCAGCGTATCCGCGATGCGCTGCCGGCGCTGCTTTCCGCGATCCCGCAGGGCATCAACGCGACCATCGTGCTCGACCGCACCACCACCATTCTTGCGTCCGAGCGCAATGTCGAGGAGACGCTGGTTTTCTCGGTCATCCTGGTAATCGGAGTTGTGTTCGTTTTCCTGCGCAGCCCGCGCGCCACGCTCATCCCCACGGTGGCCGTGCCGGTTTCGCTTATCGGCACGTTCGCGGTTATGTACCTGTTCGGCTACTCGCTCGACAACCTGAGCCTGATGGCGCTGACCATCGCGACCGGCTTCGTGGTCGACGACGCCATCGTGGTGATGGAAAACATTTCGCGCTTTATCGAGCAGGGTATGACACCACGGGCGGCCGCGCTCAAGGGCGCGAGCGAGATCGGCTACACCGTGCTCACCATCTCCATTTCGCTGATCGCGGTGTTCATTCCCATCCTATTCATGGGCGGCATCGTGGGGCGGCTGTTCCGTGAGTTCGCCGTTACGCTGTCGACCGCCATCCTGGTCTCGATGGTGGTCTCGCTCACCACGACCCCCACCATGTGCGCGTACCTGCTCAAGCGCAGCCCCAAGGAAGAAAAGCACAACTGGCTATACCGGACCTCCGAGCGCGGCTTTGACTTTATCCTGCGCATCTACCGCGGCTCGCTCACCTGGGTGCTGCTCAACCCGGGCATCACGCTGGTGGTGCTGTTCCTCACGCTCGCGCTCAACGGGCTCTTATTCGTGCGCGTGCCCAAGGGCTTTTTTCCGGAGCAGGACACAGGTTCGGTCTCCGGCGGCTTGCAAGGGCCATATGATGCTTCCTTCCCGTTGATGAACAATTCGGTTTCGCAGATCGCGAAGATTATCAAGGCCGACCCCGGCGTGGCAAACTCGATTGCCTTTACCGGCGGGGGCGGCAACACCAACGGCGGGTTTATCTATGTCGCGCTCAAGCCGCTGGGCAAAGGGCCGGGTCTCCGGCAGGAAACCGCGCAGCAGGTCATCGCGCGGCTCCGGCCGAAGTTCGCCCGCAGGCCGATCGCCTCTGTGTTTCTTCAACCAAATCAAGACATCCGCGTCGGCGGGCGCGGCGGCAACGCTCTTTACCAGTACACCATCGTTGCCGACACGCTGCCGCTGCTCAATTACTGGTCGCCGCTGCTGTACAAGAACATGAAAGCGCTGCCCGAGCTTGCCGACGTCAACTCGGACGCCGAGAACGGGGGCTTGTCCGCGTTTGTCGACTATGACCGCGATACCGCCGCGCGGCTCGGCCTGACGCCGATGGCCATCGACCAGAGTCTGTACGCCGCGTTCGGCCAATCCGAGGTTTCGCTCATCCGGACGCAGCTGAACCAGTACTACGTGGTGCTGGAGGTTGCGCCCGAGTATTGGCAGTCGCCCGAAGGCCTCAAAACGATTTACCTGCGCGCGCCCGGCAGCACGGGCCCCATGCCGCTGGCCTCGTTCTCCAAAACGCACATCAACACCACCTCGCTGACCTTGAACCACACCGGCCTGTTTCCATCGACGACTGTTTCGTTCAATCTCGCGCCGGGGCAGTCGCTGTCCACCGCGCAGGCGGCTATTGAGCGTATGGCCGAGCGCCTCGGCACCCCGGCCACGGTGCGCGGCATGGCTTCAGGCACCTTCCAGGCCTTTCAACAGTCGCTTAAGTCCGAGCCGTACCTGATTGCCGCCGCGCTGCTGGCCGTGTACATCGTGCTCGGCGTCCTATACGAGTCGCTGGTGCACCCTATCACGATCATCTCCACGCTGCCTTCGGCCTCGGTCGGCGCGCTGTTGGCGCTTGAGTTCACCGGGACCGACCTGAGCGTGATCGCCATCATCGGCATTGTGCTCTTGATCGGCATTGTGAAAAAGAATGCGATCATGATGATCGATTTCGCGCTCTTGGCCGAGCGGGAGCACGGCTTGTCGACCTCGGACGCGATCTTCGAGGCGTGCATGCTCCGGTTCCGGCCCATCATGATGACCACCGCCGCCGCCCTATTCGGCGCGGTCCCGCTTGCGTTCGGGCATGGCACGGGCTCGGAGCTGCGGCGCCCGTTGGGTATTTCGATTGTCGGAGGCTTGCTCGTTTCGCAGATGCTGACGCTTTACACCACGCCCGTGATCTACCTGTACCTGGACCGCCTGCGCTTCCGGCTCCGCGGCGAGCGCCGCCGCGATGTGTTCCACCCAAACCGCGCCACGGAGGCCGCGCTTTGAGGCGGCGCGCCCTTGCCCTTTTATCGCTTTCCGCCGCAGGCTGCCGGGTGGGCCCCGCCTACGTGCCGCCGTCCGCGGTCGCGCCGAGCGCGCCGGGCTACGCGAACGCCAACTACACCAATGCCGCCTCGGTCGCCGAGGACGGCAGCGTGTGGAAGCCCGCGGAGCCTTCGGATGCCATGCTGCGCGGCAAGTGGTGGGAGGTGTTCCACGAGCCCGAGCTGAACGCGCTTGAGGAGCAGCTGGAGGTCAACAACGAAACCATCAAGCAGCAGTTCCAGCTGTTTCTCCAGGCGCGCGACCTGATCCGTGAAGCTCGGGCGCAGTTGTTTCCGGCGGCCACCATCGGGCCCTCGTTCAACCGGTCCCGGTCCTCCGGCAACCTGCGCAATGCAAGCTCGGTGACCGGCTCGGGTATCAACAACTCGAACGGCAACACCACCATCGTCACCAATTCCGGCACGCAAAGCACCCTTTGGAACGCGCCGCTCTCGCTCACCTGGCAGCCCGACCTGTGGGGGCGCATCCGCGACACCATCCGGCAGGATCAGTATCAGGCGCAGGTGTCGGCCGCCGACCTTGAGCTGCAACGGCTTACGGAAGAGTCCGCGCTGGCCGAAGCATACTTTGAGATCCACGGCGAGGATTCGCTGCAGACGGTGGTCAACAGCGTCGTCAAGGCCGACGAGGACTCGCTCAAGCTCACGCAGGCGCAGTACGAAACCGGCATCGCCGACCGCCAAGCACTGGTGCAGGCGCAAACCACGCTCCAAAGCGCGCAGGCGCAAGCCATTGCCATCGCCGGCCCGCGCGCGACGTATGAGCATGCCATCGCCATGCTGATCGGCAAGTCCGCGACGGAGTTCCGTATGCCCGTGCGGGCTATGAACGCGGCCCCGCCGCCCATCCCCATCGGCGTTCCCTCGCAGCTGTTGGAGCGCCGCCCGGATGTCGCGGCGGCCGAGCGCACCATGGCTTCCGCCAATGCCGCCATTGGCATCGCGACCGCGGCCTACTTCCCGCAGCTCACGCTTTCGGCCACGGGCGGATTTGAGAGCTCGACCTTTCGACACTGGTTCGATTACCCGAGCCGGTTTTGGTCCGCGGGGCCGACCTTCTCGCAGCCTGTGTTCGATGCGGGCCTGCGCCGGTCCACCGTGCACCAGTTCATCGCGGCCTACAACGCGGATGTCGCGGCCTACCAGCAAACCGTGCTCACGGCTTTTCAGCAGGTGGAGGATTACCTCGCGACCGTGCGCATCGACTCGGAGGAGATCGCGAAGCAGAAGCAGGCGACTGCGTCCGCGCAGGAGTACCTTGATTTGGCGCTCGACCGCTACCGCACCGGGCTGGATCCGTTCCTGAATGTGATCACCGCGCAAAACACCTTGCTTGCCGACCAGCAAACCCTGTTCACCACACAGATGGCCGTGATGACCTCGGCGGTGCAGCTGGTGCAGGCGCTCGGCGGCGGATGGAACGTGGCGGACCTGCCCACCCCCAAGCAGGTGTATCAAGCGCCGACGAAGGAAGAAAACACGATCGTCCGGCAATAGAAAAGGCGCTCCCCGCTGGGCGAGCGCCTTTTAGGATTGCGGCTTGCTTACGGCAGGTAATACCGCAGCGAGGTTTCAATCTCGTTGTCGATCGCGGTGGGGGTGATCCTGTTCAAGCCGGTGTAAGTGTTGCGTTCGATCCACGAGTACTGGATGCCCTGCCGCAAGCGGCCCGCCGGGCCCTTATAGAAGTCATACCAGTAACCGAAGGTCGCTTCACGCAAGTCCTTATTGTTGACCGGGCAGTTGACCGCGATGGGGGAAAAGCCGGTGGTGGGGCCGGTATCGGTTGAGCCGGCCGTTGTTGTCCCCGGCGCGGGTTCGGTGCCGCAGGCTGCTGTCGCCAGCAAGTGCGAACCATACCCTGACTGCCCGGTTCCCTGATTGAACACGCGCCGAAACACGTAGTCCGTGCCGTAATAGCCGTACAGCGCGATCCGCGGCGTTACATTGATGTCAGTAAAGCCGAAAGCGGAAAAGTTGTGCAGCGGCGCAAACGTGCCATTCGGCGCGGTGGTCACGTCCGGCAGCTGCGAGGTCGCGTACCGGCTCGTACCGTCGCCGTACTGGCCTTTCACGCCGAAGTCGACCCGCTTGGCTAGTGCAAAGAAGCGCGCGCTGCCGCCCACGCCGCCGCCGATTGTCGTGTTGTTGTACGCGCCGTTGCCCGCGCCGCCCGCGGCGGCTGCGTTGATGATCGTGCCGGTACGCGCGTTCACATTCGGGTACACCCGATTGCGGAATTCGCGCTCGATGCCGAACACCTCAAGGTGCGCATTTTTTAAGTCGACGGCAACTTTTGCAAGCAGGTCGGGGGCCACGTTGTAGCTGTAATTGGCGAGGGCGCCGTCGATGACGTCGGTAGGTGTCGTGGTGATGCCGGTGCTGCCGCCGACCGAAACACCGATGGGCGTACCCGCGCCGTTATACAAGCCGCCGGAAAGACCGGACTGCCCGGCCAGGTAATTAATGGCGCAGAACGCGCCGGTGGTCGCGAATGCGGTAGCCGTGCAGGACGGGGCCAAAAGCTGTGCCTGTTCGGCCGCAATACCGATGCTCACAAGCGGTGAGGCCCGATAGGTGATGCGGAAGCCGGGCTGCCGTGCCCAGATGAAGCCGACCTGGTATTGCGGGTCGATGGTCTGCGGCAGCACCTCGGTGCGGTTGTCGATGGCGTGGCCGTTTTCGGTCGCGAGCGTCCACTGCGCGCCGCCCGTGAAGGTGAGCCCGCTATGGAGCGCCGCCTGCGCCCACAGCTGCCGCTGGCGCAAGGTGTAGCTGTTCGATTCGTTGTTGTTCGAAGTGGTGCCGGCGCTTAGGAAGTCGGCTTCGTAGTAGCCGGACAGAGCGGTCTGTCCCACCTTGCCCTGAGCCAGCAGCGCGATGCGGGACTGCCGGCCGGTCGCGAAGAACTCGCTGAGCTGCCCGTTGTCCGACGCCGTATAGGGAATGCTGGTGAATTGGGTGTTGATGTCGGCGCCTTCCGCCCGGGTCCGGTTCACCGTCGCGAACTCGATGAACGAGCCGGTGGGCGCGAGGGTCACGCCCTTGAAGTGGATCGAATCAGGATTCTCGATCGCTTTCTTCGTCGCCGTTTGATCGGCCTGAATAGTCGTCGCGATGGAAGCCGTATTGCCCTGGAGGTCGGTCACCGAGCTTTGCAGCGCGGAAACGGCGGTTTGGTTTTGCGTATTGATCGACTGCTGGGCAGCGATGGCCTGCTGCGCTTGGTCGGTGGCCTGCTGCACGGCCTGCTGCGCCTGGGCCTGCACCTGCTGCAGCTGGGCATCGCGCGCTGAAAGCTGCTGCTGAAGCGCGTCGATCTGCGTCTTTTGGGAGGTCAGATCGCTTCGCAGGGCCTCAAGTTGGGACTGCACGGTAGGACGAGTGCTCTTGCGCACGCGCACGTGCTTCTTGGCCGCTGCCGGAGCTTCCGCTGCCGCCGCATCCGCCGCATAGCCTTGGCCTGCGATAGCTGACGCTAAAACCAAGCCCGCAAGCGCTTTCAATGGAATATTCATCAAGCCTCTCAAAGTAATTGGGACCGCTCGGCTCACTGCCTGCCGTAGGCGTTCAGGTCGAACCCAAACGGCTTCATCGTCCCAAAACTTTGTTACAGCTTGGCGAATATGGGGCCGCGGCTGTCCTGATTCGGATCGGGGGAGGCCGAAGCCTCCCCGTCCGGCGCTCAGGCGAGCAGCTTATCCGGCGTGATCGGCGCGGAGCGGATGCGCTTGCCAGTGGCATTGTAGACCGCGTTCGCGATGGCCGCGGAGGCTCCGGTGATGCCGATTTCGCCGATGCCGCGCGCCCCGAGCTCGTTGAAGTTCTTATCGGGGATGTCCAGCGCCGACACCTCGATCGTACCCACGTCGAGGTTGACCGGCACGTGATACTCGGCGAGGTTGTTGTTCACCGGACGTCCAGTTTTCGTGTCGATGTGCGTTTCCTCGGCGAGCGCCAGGCTTTGCGACCACACCAAACCGCCGATAAGTTGGCTTGCGCCGGTTTTCGCGTTCAGCAAGGTGCCTACGTCATACACGGCGGTCAGCCTGCGCACGCGCGGCATGCCCAGCGTTTCATCGACCGCCACCTCCGCGAACACCGCGCCCCAGGAGTGCTGTGAGTATTCCTCCACATCCTGGCTCGCCTCCGCCGAGGCTTCCGCCGTCACCGGCTTGCCGCCGCTGCGCGCGATCACGTCGGTGACCGGGATGCCGCCCGAGGGCTCCTGCTTGCGGAACAGCTTGCCGCCCTTCGCGTCGAACTCCGCCGGGTCGGCATTGTGAAAAGGCGATTGCGGGTTGCCGACTTCTAAAGTCACCAGCTTGAGCACGGCCTGCTTGCAGGCCGCCGTTACGGCCGGCAGGGTAGACGCGGCGGTTTGCGAGCCGCCCGACACCACGCCCTTCGGCAGCTTGGTGTCACCCAGCTTGGCCGTGACCATGCCCATGGGCAGGCCCAGGGTCGCGGCCGCGCACTGCGCCATGATGGTGTACGTGCCCGTGCCCAGGTCCTGCGTGCCCGACATGACGGTGACCCGCCCGTCCGGCT
Source organism: uncultured Acidobacteriaceae bacterium (assembly GCA_964246845.1). GTDB lineage: Bacteria > Acidobacteriota > Terriglobia > Terriglobales > Acidobacteriaceae > EB88. The sequence continues at coordinate 38,018 of CAXTSB010000003.1, read as the reverse complement.
CAAAGGTGATCGAAGCTGAACCGGTCGAGCGGTTGGCCGGGTAGGTCGCGGTCGCCATGCCGTAGCCGATCAGCTCGCGGCCTTCGCGCCGTGAGCGCGGCCGCACGGGCCGCCCGGACCAGCCGAACTTGTCGGCTGCCTGCCGGTAGCACTCGCGCAGGTGCTTGCTTGTGAACGGCTTATGGCTGGTCGGGTCGACCTCGGCGTAGTTCTTCAGCCGGAGCTCGACCGGGTCCATTTTGAGCTGTTCAGCGAGCTCGTCCATGGCGATTTCAAGCGCGAAGGAGCCGGTCGCCTCGCCCGGCGCGCGTTGAAAGGTCGGCACGCCTGTATTGAGCGCGACCAGCTTTTGCGTGGTCGCGATGGCGGGGCAGCCGTACAGCATGCGGGTTTGCGCGGTCGAGGGCTCGACAAAATCCTCAAGAACCGAAGTGTGTGAGTAACAGTCGTGCTGGATCGCGGTAAGCGTACCGTCCCGCTTGGCTCCGAGCCGGATACGCTGGTGCGTTTGCGGCCGCCCGCCGACCGGCCCGAACATCTGCGGGCGCTCCAGCACGAGCTTGACCGGGCGGTTCGCGGCCTTGGCCGCCATCGCGGTGAGCACCACATGCGACCAGGTGGAGCCCTTTGACCCGAAGCCGCCGCCCGTGAACGGGCAGATGACGCGGACGTTGTCCTCCGGGATGTTGAGATTTTTCGCGACGATGCGCTTAACGCCGAAGATGTACTGGGTCGCATCGTGAAGCGTGAGCAGCTCGCCGTTCCATTCGGCGACCGTCGCGTGTGTTTCCAGCGGGTTGTGGTTCTGCTTCGGCGTCGTGTACACCTGGTCCATGGTCACGTCGGCTTGCTTGAACGCCGCGTCAAGATCGCCCTCCGACAGCTCCGGCGGCACCTTGTTCTTGCCCTCGTGCGCTTCGGCGAAGCCGGCTTCGAAGTCGAGCCGCGGCGGCTTGGCGGCGTAGCGCACGTCGAGCAAGCCGGCCGCGTACTCCGCCTGCTCCAATGTTTCCGCCACGACCACCGCAATCGGCTGGTTGTTATAGAACACGTCGGGGTCTTGCAGCAGCGACAGCACCCGCCCGGCGGGCGGCTTCGCGGTCTCCCGGTTGTTGGGCGGCAGCTTCGGGGCGTTCGCCGGGGTGAGCACGGCCACCACGCCGGGCGCTTTCTCAGCCGCGGTCGCATCGATGCGCGTGATGGTGCCCGCGCCGACCGTGCTGGTGACGAGCACGCCCTGCGCCAGGTTCGGCACGCGGAACTCGGCGGCATACTTGGCGGCGCCGGTGACCTTGGCGCGACCGTCGACGCGGGTGATGGGCTGCCCGATCTTTACCGTTTCAAGAGCGGCCGGTTCAAGAGCGACTGGTCCGACTGATGCGGGATTCATGCTTGCTCCCCTTGCGCGGCTTGTAAAGCGCGGATGACGGCGGCCTTGGCCATGGGAACCTTGAATGCGTTGTGCTCGTACGTTTTCGCGTCGGCCACGGCGAGCTCGGCCGCTTGCTGGAAGTTCGCCTCGGTCGCGGGCTTGCCTTTGAGCACCCGCTCGGCCGCCTCGGCGCGCCAGGGCTTGTGGGCCACGCCGCCCAAGGCGAGACGTGCCTGCTTGATGGTGCCTCCGTCCATCTCCAGGGCTGCCGCGACTGAAACGAGGGCGAAGGCGTACGAAGCTCGGTCGCGCACCTTCAAATAGTGCTGGCGGCCGCCGAACGGCGAAGGCGGTAGGTCGATGGAGAGGATCAGCTCGTCGGGCTTCAGGTTGGTGTCAAGCTGCGGGGTGGTGCCGGGCAGGCGGTGGAACTCGGCATACGGAATATTCCGCTCGCCCTTGGGCCCGCGCACCCGCACGGTCGGTTCAAACGCGGCGAGCGCGACGGCCATGTCGGAGGGGTGCGTGGCGATGCACTGCTCGCTCGCTCCAAGGATTGCATGGATGCGGTTGAACCCGCCGATGGCCGCGCAGCCCGAGCCCGGGTTGCGCTTGTTGCAGGCCGCGTAGGCGGGGTCGTAGAAGTAGTAGCACCGCGTGCGCTGGAGCATGTTGCCGCCGTTGGTGGCCATGTTCCTGAGCTGGGCGGAAGCCCCGGCGAGGATGGCTTGCGCGACCATGGGGTACTGCCGCCGTACCAGCGGGTGGGCGGCGGTGTCCGCGTTGCGCGCGGTCGCACCCAAGCGCAGGCCGCCGTTCGGCAGCGGGGTGATCCCGGCAAGCTCAACCGCGTTGATATCGACCAGGACCGGCGGCTGCTCGACGCCTTGCTTCATCAGGTCAATCAAATTGGTGCCGCCGCCGAGCGGCTTCGCGCCGCGTGTGCCGGCAAGCATCTTGACTGCGGCTTCCGGTGCGTCCGCGCGTTCAAAGGTAAACGGGTTCATGCCTGTGCTCCCGCGGCCTGCCGCACGGCGGCCACAATGCCGGGGTACGCGCCGCAGCGGCAGATGTTGCCGCTCATGCGCTCTTTGATCTCCTCCGGGGTGAGCTCGATCGGGCCAGTTTGGCCGAGGTCGCGCGTGACCTGGCTGGGCTGGCCTTTCTTCGCTTCTTCGATGGTCGCGACCGCCGATACAATCTGCCCTGGGGTGCAGTAGCCGCACTGGTAGCCGTCGTGGTCCAGGAATGCCTGCTGCACGGGATGGAGCTGCTCGCCGTTCGCGAGACCCTCGATCGTTGTGATGGACTGCCCCTGATACGACAGCGCGAGCGACAAGCAGGCGTTGATCCGTCGGCCGTTCGCGAGCACGGTGCAGGAGCCGCACTGGCCGTGGTTGCAGCCTTTCTTGGTGCCGGTCAGGTCCAAGCGCTCCCGCAGCAGATCGAGCAGCGTCGTGCGCGTGTCTACGTCGAGCATTTCAGGCTTGCCGTTGATGGTGAGGCTCAACTTCTGCGGCGGTGTTTCCTTGGCGGCTTGGGCCTGCGCGCCCGGTGCCGCGGCGAGGCTTGCCAGCAGCGCAGCGCCTTGGAGGAAGCCGCGGCGGCTGACGCGCTCGGTTCCTACTGAGTTGGTCGGCGTCGGCTGCCAGGGCTCGCCTGCTTCGAGCTCCGCGCACGGCACCCCGCCGGTGCGCCGGCCGCCTTTTCGCGCGTCCGCGAAATCATCTGTCATCGGTTTGGTGCTCCTTGGAACCTCAAAGCGCGGCTATTTCCACGCGCGAAGCCGAGCTTGCGACGGTGTTTCCTTCCAGAGCAGATGTGCTGCCCGGCTACAAGGAAGCTTCGTGCGGATCATGCGATGCAACCCGTATACAAAGACGTTTCAGGCCGCATGGAAAAGCCCGGCTGCCGCCGGGCTTTGTCAGCCGAAGGACAAAGTCAGGGCCGGTTGGCCCCTCCACAGTTTGCCCCGTCAACAATGCTGGTGAGCTGGAGATTTGCCGATGCGAGCGCGCGGCTGAAGCAAGGGCCGCGCGTGTCCCTGGTCCGGTAGTCGGCGGTGCTGTCGGTGGTCCGCCCGGCGACCGCGCCGCCGGCGTTGAGCGTGTAGCCGTCAGTGGACGAGACCTCCTCCTGCAAGCTGGTCGAGTACAGCTCAAAACCATTCAGCAAATTGCTGGTGAACTCAAAATCCTGCTGGTAGGAGTGCGCGTTGAACGAGCCCGAGCCGTCTGCGTTCTGCACGGAGCTGTAGTTGAACGTGAACGGGTACACGACATTGCGGTCGGTTTCCTGGGTAAGTACGCCGGTCTGCTGCTTGATATTGATCTGCGCCGTGGCGGCCTGCGCGATGTCCTGCGTGAAGAAAACAGAGTTCACATTGATGAGCTGGTAGTTGGCGAAGTTCACCTCCTCGTCGATGCTGGTGGTCACGCGCCCTTGCGAGGTGTTCACGTAGCCGCTCAACGTAAACGTACGGATCGAGCTCACCAGCGAGTTGCCGCGCGTGGTGCCGCTTGCGTCCGTGGTGGCTTGCGCGCTGATCTGCGGCACCGGCGCGGGGCCGAGCGTGTTCGCGGTCAGCGCGCCCGTAACTTGTGCGCTGCCCCTGTCCAGGTAGAGCAATAGCGTGCCCACCTCGGAAAACGAGCTGTTCGCGTTGTACACGCCGACTGAAACCGTGTGCGGCGCGCCGTCCGAGAGCAGGGCCGCGAACGGAGTCAGGTCGACTGTGTAGGGCTTGAAGTTGAGCGTCTGCACGCCCGTGATGGGCTCCCACAGCGCCGGGTCGATGCCGCCCGTATAGATCCACGGGAACACCGGCGCGATGCCGGCGGGGGCGCCGTCGATATAGATTTCGGTTTCGCGGAAGGCCGTGCCGCCTGTGTTTTGCAGCGCGACCGCGACCGAGTCGGGCGACGATGTGTACCAAAACTCGTCGTTGCCCTGCGACTGCGAAAATATCTCGAGCTCGGCACGCGCGATGTTGCGCGGCAGGCCGGTGAACGTGCGCTGGAGCCGGTCGGCGGTGGTGTTCACGCCCGTGACGCCGCCTGCGGGGTTGAGCGGCAGCACCGCATCGGGAACCGCCGGGGCGGGGTTGGCCGGGTTGGCGGGGTAGAACTGGAGCGTGGCCGTGCCGGTGATGATGCCGTTGAAGTTCACTCCATTTGAAGTTCCGACGAAGTTGCCGAGTGAAGCACGCACGGGCTGCGCGGCGTTCAGGATCGCGCTCAACTCGGTGATGTCGCGCTCCGCGTGCCAGGACGGGGAAAGCGCGGCACGTGGCTCGGCGGTGGTGCCGAAGAACACGTTCGCGCCGCCGACGTACACCGAACCGGTGCGGTCGAACTGCCGTCCGGCGGAAACGTTGAAGTCCACGTTGAAGACCACCTTGGCCCACGGCCCGGGGCAGTTCGCGGGCGGCGTGTAGGTGGAGAACTTGTCGGAAAAGTCGGCGAACTGCTGGGCTGAGAACAGGGTGACGACGCAGGGCGTGGTGGACGGGCGGGTGACGGGCGCTTCGGCCGTGGCGGGGTTGGAAGAGCCGAGGGTCAGCCCCGGCGTTTGGGCCGGGAGCGAAGACGCGAGGAGCAGGGCGGGAAACAGGAGATGGGGAAGTCGGCGCATGGGAATGGCCTCCGGAAAGGATGGGAGTCAGCATACCCGGAGCAGCACAGCGCGCGGGCAAAATACTTCTTTGTTCCCTCGCAATGAGCTTATTCTGGAAGGCGAGGTGGAGCATGCTCGAAGTCAGTGCCGGGTAAGCCGAAGCCGTTTGGGAAACTTTGCTGGACCGCGTGGAGCAAGGCGAAGAGGTGACTATCACGCGTGACGGCAGGCCGGTTGCAATGATGGTGAAGCCTCGGCAAGAGCGCGCCTGGAGCGAGGAAGACGCGGCTGAAGCACGAGCCGCTTACAAAAGAATCCGCGCGCGCGCCGGGGCTTTACAGATGGGGCCGTTTGACTGGCAAGAGTACAAGACTTGGCGCGATGAGGGCCGTCCTTGAACGTGGTTCTGGATGCGTCGGCGACCATAGCCTGGTTGTATGCCGAAGGGAGCGCCGAAGATCTGGCTTTGCTGTACGGAGAGGTGGAGCGGGCAGGGGCCGTTGTTCCTCAGATCTGGCATATTGAAGCCGCAAATGTCCTGCTGACAGGGTTGCGGAAAGGCAGGCACGATCTTGCGGTGGTGGAAAGCCATATCGCCGACCTGCACCGACTTCGCGTCTATGTTGATATGCAAACGCGCGAGCGTGCCTGGTTTGCGATTCTACAGCTCGCCGCCAAACATCGGCTCACAAGCTACGACGCTTCCTACCTGGAACTTGCCTCCCGCCGGCAGCTACCTTTGGCCACGCTGGATCAGGCTTTGATCCGGGCCGCCCAAGCCGAAGCCGTCCCGCTGTTCTGGAACTGATCACCCCTTCGCCTTGCATCCAATCCCCCCTTCGTGGTATCCCAGTAGATAGTTCAAGTTTGCTCCTTCGGGTTTCCCCGCAGGGCGAGCCTGGATTTCATGAAGAGTGGTTGAGGGACGGGCCCTGTGACGCCACGACAACCGGCCGGAGCAACTCCGGACATCGGTGTCAACTCTCTCCCGAAGGCCTCACGGCCGGATGGGGAACATGAGATTCGGGGTGTAGAGCGCCGCGCGCGTTCGCCATCTCGCTCATTTCCGTACTGAACGCAGCACCCGTTTGGGCCCGTACCGCCGACCGCTCTCGAGATCAAGCGAGGGCCTGATGGCAGCAGCATACGAACTCCGATGTCGCGAGTGCGCCAAGCGCTTCGACAATGCACCCCTTTCCATCTGCGACGAATGCTTTTCCCCTCTTGAGGTCTTCGTGGACCTCGACCTGGCCAGGTCCTACGTGAGCCGCGATTCGGTCGCGCGCGGACCGGCCTCCATGTGGCGCTACCAAGGTTTGCTGCCCGTCCCCGACGACTACACTCCCCGCACCCCCGCCGGCTGGACGCCCCTGGTCGCCGCCCCGAATCTTGGCGAGCGCATCGGGGCCCGCAACCTTTACATCAAGAACGACGCCGTGTGCATGCCGACGCTTTCGTTCAAGGACCGCGTGGTCGCGGTAGCGCTCGCGAACGCGGTCGACTTCGGCTTCGATACGGTGGGCTGCTCCTCGACCGGCAACCTGGCGAACGCAGTCGCCGCGCATGCGGCCCGCCTGGGCCTGAAGACTTACATCCTCGTCCCCGCTGACCTGGAAGCCGCGAAGATTCTCAATACCGAGGTGTACGGCGCGAACCTGGTCCGCATCGACGGCAACTACGACCACGTGAACCGCTTGTGCTCGCAGATCGCCGACCGGTTTCACTGGGGCTTCGTCAACGTCAATCTGCGGCCCTACTACGCCGAAGGCTCGAAGACCGTCGGCTATGAGATTGCCGAGCAGCTCGGCTGGCGCTTGCCCGACAACATTGTCTGCCCCATGGCGGGCGGGTCGTTGATTACAAAAATCCGCAAAGCTTTTAAGGAGCTCGTCGAGCTCGGCTGGGTTGAGGACAAACCGGTGCGCTTTTTCGGCGCGCAGGCCACAGGCTGCTCGCCCATCTCCGCGGCGGTCAAGGCGGGCAGGGAAGAGATTGAGCCGCAGCGGCCCAACACCATCGCTCGCTCGCTCGCCATCGGCAACCCGGCGGATGGCATGTATGCCGCGCGCATGATTCGCGCGACCAATGGATGGGCCGAGGACGTGTCGGATTTGGAAGTGGTCTCCGGCATCCGCGAGCTCGCTGAAACCGAGGGCATCTTTACGGAAACCGCCGGCGGCGTCACCGCGGCCGTCACGGCGCGCCTATACGCGCACGGACGCATCGGACGCGATGAGCTCACCGTGGCCTGCATCACCGGCAACGGTCTGAAAACGACCGATGCGGTGGCGGACTGCTTCCCGCGGACGGAAGCGGTGCGGCCGCGGCTTACCGATTTCGAGGAGTACATCGAGCGCAACCAGTTCGCCCCGGCTTTCGCCTGAAGCGACCTTGAGAAAAGCGCGGCTTGTGCAAAAGCCGCGCTCACCACTTACATGAAGACGCTCCAGGAGACCACTTTGCCAGTACGGGTTTTGCTGCCGAACGCATTTCAAAAACACACTAACGGCGAGCGCGAGTTCCGATCCACCGCCGAGCACCTTCCCCAGCTCATCGCGGACATGGAAAGCAATTTTCCGGCTCTGAAGCAGCACCTGCGCGGCGAGGACGGGCAGGTGCGCCGCTTCATCAACTTCTACGTCAACGACGAGGACATCCGCTTCCTGGGCAGCGACGCGTACCGGTTCCAAGACGGCGATGAGGTGCTTGTAATCCCTTCGATCGCGGGCGGCGCGGGCCGGTGACCCGCGCCGAGGTCATCGCCGCCATCGAGGGCGAAATCGCCAGGCTCCAGGAAGCCGCGTCGCTCCTGCGGCAGTCCTCCACGGAGCGGTTTACACCCATCGCGAAAGAGGGCAAACAGCCGCGCGCGCTCAGCCCGGAAGCGCGCTCCCGCATCGCGCAGGCGCAAAAGCGGCGCTGGGCGCGCGAGCGGGCAACGGACGAGCCCTCAAGCCCGTCATGATCCGCGTCAAGCTGCTGCACCCGTCCGCGCGGGTGCCGACAGTACATCATATCGGTCATGATCTCGGCTTCGACTTGTATGCGGTCGAGGATGTCCGGTTGGAGCCGGGCGTCCCCGTCAAGGTACGGACCGGCATCGCGGTCGAAGGTCCGCCGGGGATGGGTTTTGTGCTGGGCGACCGCTCCAGCATGGCCGCACGGGGCGTCACATATGCGGGCGGCCGCATCGACGCGGGCTACCGCGGAGAAATCCTGGTGTGCTTGATCAACGTGAACCAGCCCCGATACAGCTTGCGGCTGATTCACAACAGTGAGGGCCGTCTGCTGGACGCGACGCTCGAAGCCACAGATGTAAGCGTGGGCATCCGGGCCGGGGACAAGATCGTGCAAATGTCCCCCTTTCAGGCAATGACGCATTTGGAGATAGCAGTGGTCGAGGAGTTAAACTCCACCCCCCGCGCTGAGGCCGGCTTCGGGTCAAGCGGGAGGTAAAAGCGAGGCGTGTAGGGGACAGGGTACGGATTTTAACTTGAGTTCTCGCCAGTCTGCCCTAATGCTGCTCCTATCCCTGCTTAGATCAATTTATAGAGCGCTGTCCACGACAGTGATCTTGTGAACCCGACCGCCTCATACGCTTTCCGCGCGGCCGCATGGTTGTCGTCAAGCCCCGTACCGACTCTTGCCAGCCGCACACCCATTGCCTTCATCCGACCCAACGCAAACTCGTACATGAGACGTCCGCCGCCCTGACCTTGATAAGCCGGATCGATCGCGTTGAGCTCGATCTCGCCCTGTATCCCGTCTTCGTCGAAGGATAGACCGACGAAACCGGCGATGGAGTCATCGTGCAGGAGCACATGCAACTCCTTGCGCTCGCCTCCGGCCATCATGGTGTCGAGGTACTCCGCCTGCTTTTGCTCCTGATCCTTGCGGACCATCGACGCTATTTCTTCCCCGAGCTGCTCGCGGAAACCGTCATGGATGCGCTTGAAAGCCGCTTTCCGGATCGCCTGCAGGCGTTCCCGGTCCTCATGCTTATAAGGGCGAATGCTGAAGGTGTTCACCATAACCGTATGAGGGCAGAGCCGCATCTGCTTTTCACTCTACCCTCTCCCCTCCACCCCTGCTCCTCAGCTCGCGACGGCCAGCACGGGCTTCGCGGCCTGGTGCGGGCGGACGCGGAAGCGCTTGATCTTGATGTTCAGCTGACGCTCGAACTTTTGGAGATCGCGCCGCTCGCCGCCGGTTACAAAGGTGGACGCGCGACCCGTGGCCTCGGCGCGGCCTGTGCGGCCCACCCGGTGCACGAAATCCTCGGCTTCCTTCGGCATGTCGTAGTTCACCACGTGCGCCACGTGCTTTACATCAATCCCGCGCGCGGCTACATCGGTGGCGACCAACACCCGCTCGCGGCCGGTCGAAAAGGACCGCAGGGCGGCGTTGCGCTGCGACTGCGTCCGGTCGCCGTGAATGCGCGCCGCCTGGATGCCGGCCTTTTCCAGGCGCATCGCGATGCGGTCGGCTCCGTGCTTGGTGCGCACAAAAACGATGAACGAGCCGTCCTCGGACTTGATCAGGTGCGTCAGCAGGTCGAGCTTCGACTCCTGCTCCACCTCGAAAGCCTGGAGCTCAACGGTTTCGCTGGGCTTCAGCACGGAGCCGATCTCGATGCGGACCGGTTCGCGGAGGTAGTCGTGGACGACCTCGCGGACCTGCTTGTCGAGCGTCGCCGAGTAGCACAGGGTTTGGCGCGACGCGGGCAGGCAGTCGGCGATGCGGCGGATCGCGGGCTTGAAGCCCATGTCGAGCATGCGGTCGACTTCGTCGAGGACGAGAATCTTGACGCCCTCAAGCTTCGCGAGCCGACGGTCGATATAGTCCTGCAAACGGCCCGGCGTGGCGACCACCAGCCGCGCGCCGCGGCGCAGGGCTTCGATCTGCGGGCCTTCGGCCATGCCGCCCACGACGAGCGCGACGGAGATGCCGGTGGTGAGCTGACGGAAAGCCTTCTCGACCTGCATCGCGAGCTCGCGCGTCGGCAGAAGGATGAGCGCGCCCGCGCCCCGGGTCTTGTCCGCTTGAAGCTTTTCGACAATCGGGATCAGGAAGGAAAGGGTTTTGCCGGTGCCGGTTTGCGCGGTCGCGAGCACATCCTTACCTTCCAGCGCGGGCGGGATGGCGTCGGCCTGCACAGGAGTGGGGGTGACGAAGCTGCAAGCGGCGATGCGCTGCTTGAGTGTGGTGCTGATTGCAAAATCGTTGAACTGTACTGCTGTTGCTTGCTCTTGCATGGATCCTTGTGAGTACGAGCGGCTTCAAACGCTGCGCTTCCTTGCGCGCGGAAACTCAGGCTCGGGCGTATACGCCTGCGAGTGAGCCTCGTCGGTGAGGCTCGTCAACAATCAGATTGCGTAAGGGAGATGAACTCTGCCGCACGCAGCCACGGGACCGCGCCTCGGATGCCGCATGGAGGAGGCGGGTACGCTTCAGGGGCTTGGTGGAAGCTTCTGTGCAGAGGGAAACTGCTCGAAAGGCAGGAACGCGCTGAACAACCAATCACTTCGGCGTAGCTCAAGCATAGCACGGGAAGGCGGGACGAGGGGTCAGGGATAAGAAGAGACAAGAGACGGAGGGGCCGGGGCCGAGAGGTCAGGGAAACAGAGCCGCCGGAGCTTTTTGCTTTTCTGTTCCCTGATCCCTATTCCCTCGCTTCTAAAACTCCAGCGTCATCGACACCTGCCCCGTGCGGTTGCCGCCGAAGTCCGACCCGCGCGCTTGCGTGATCGTCCCGAAGGCCGGGTTGGTCACGTCGAGCGACACGGGGTCGTTCAGGTTGGTGTGGTTCAGCACATTGGTGAACGTGCCCTCGGCGCGCAGCGAGAACCGCTCCGTCAGCGCGATGCGCTTGTTGACGCCCGAGCTCAGGTTGACCGTGCCCGGCCCAACCACCGAACCGACACCCTCGTTGCCGAACCGGCCGATAGGTGCCGAGCCGATGCCGGTCGTGCAGCCGCCTGCTTGCAGAACGTCGAAGCCGCCGCCCCCGGGGCAGGCGAACGCGGCCGTATTGAAGAACTGCCGCCGGCTTTGCGCGCTCGTGTTGCCCTTGGCCACGCGGTCGGGCCGCTGCTGGCGCGAGAACAGGGAACCCGAACCGGTACCGGAAGGGTCCGCCGTGCCCGCAGGGATGTACGGCGTGAGGAACGGCCCGGTCTGCCACACAAAGATGTTGGTGAGCTGCCAGCCGCCGACCGCCGCATCGGCGAGCCTCGGCATCGTGTTGCCGAAGTGCCGCCCGCGCCCAACCGGCAGGTCCGTAATCCCGGTCAGGAGCAGCCGCTGCCGCCGCGTACCGGAAACGTTGCCGTAATCAAGCGCGCGATTGAACGCGTAGGTACCGTCATAGCCGCCCTGCTCGGCATTGAATGAGCTCGCGACCGAGCTGGCCGCGCCGTACGTGCCCTGGTCGTCGGACAGGTTCTTCGCCAAGGTGTAAGCCGCCGTGAACGACACCCCTTGCCGGAACCGCCGCGTCAACTGGCCTTGGAGCGAGTTATAGTTCGCGTTGGCCGAGGTGGAACGGTCGTCGATGGTCTGGAAATTCGGGAAAGGGAAGGCGGACAGCGGCTGGTCGGCCGCGCGGGTAGTGGTTGAAAGCGGCAGGTCGTTGAGGTTCGGCTGCCACACTAAATGCCGCGTGTACAGGCCGATGTACGACACCCGCGCCGCGAGCGAGCCTGGGAACTCATGCTCGACCGTGAGCGCGGTTTGGAGCGAGTAAGGGTCGTGCCAGTTGATGTCGTTGGCGGAAACAAAGCTGTTCGAACCGAACTGCGGCGTGAACGTTGTCCCCAAGCCGATGTTGGGAAACAGGATCGCCGGGCCGCCCGCGGCTTGCGAGTTGGTGAACAGCTGCGCGTTGGTTTGCAGCGTACCGGAAAGCGCATAGAAGAGCGCGCCCGAGGTGGTGATGTTGTAGTAACCCGCGCCGCCGCTTACCACCGTTTTGTCGTTCCCGAAAGGCCGGTACGCGAAGCCGAGGCGCGGCTCAAAGCGCAAAACCGGCGCGTGGCGCAGTCCTTGGGGCAGCCCGGCCTGCGTATTGGTGAGCACTGGGGTGCAGGGCGCGCCGTTTTGCACGCCGCCCGTCGCATACGGGTTGTTGATGCCCGCCGTAGGGCAGGCGTTGAAGTTCGCGAGCTCCTGAACGGAAAGCAGGCCTGCCGCACCCGCCGGATAGATCAGGCGCCCGGAACGCGCGACGCTCGGATCGAAATTGCCCAGGTTACCGTCGAGCGCGTAAAAGGGCGGGTGGTACTCGTAGCGGAGGCCGAAGTTCAGATTGAAGTTGGGCGTGGCGTGCCAGTTATCCTCGGCGTAGAACGCGTATGCCTTTGAGCGCCCGCGGTTGTTGACCGTGATGTTGTCGGGCTGCGATTGATAAGGCGCGCCGATCAGGAAATCCGCGAACTCATTGCCGGTAAATGCGGAGTTGTTGAAGTTGAAAGCGCCGTAGTTATCGCCCGGCGTCGCGTCTACCGGGGTGTTCGCTTGGAGCGTCCGGATGTCCAAGCCGAAGCGCAGGGTATGTCCGCCTTTTTGCCAGGTAAGGTTGTCGGTGTACTGGAACAGCCGCGAAGCTTCGCTCGAGTTAAGCCGGCCGTTGCCGTTGGGCGTTGTCAGCGAGCTCAACTGGCTGAAGCCGAGAAACGTAATGCCGTTGAAAGGGTAAGCCGGGCCGATGCCGTTCAAGCCTGCCGCATTGGTGTAGGCAGCACCGTTCAGCGGATTGTTGAAGCCGTCCTGCTCCAGGGTGAAGCCGAAACGGAACTCATTCGAAATAGTCGGCGTAAATGTGTAATTGAACGAGCTTGCCAGAATCCGGTACTGGGCGAAGTTTGTCGAGTTGGGCAGCAGCAGCGCATTCGGCGCGCTTTGATTGAGATTTTTCCAGGTAAACCGGCCGAAAACAAAAGCCTTCGGCCCGAAGCTTTGGTCACCCCGTATGTCGAACTGGTTGGAACCGATCGTGTTGTCTTTCTGCGTCAGGTAGTTATAGCCGAGCCCCGCCTGCGCGGCCGCGACCGACTGCGTATTGCCGATATTCGGGTCAGGGAACAGCGAAAGAAACGCCGCGGAGCTCGGATTGACCGCGGGCAGGATATTGTTCGCATAGTTGCCGCCGGTAAACGGATTGCGGAGCCTGGCGGGCTCCTGCGAAAAGTTCCCGGCTTTTTCGAGCGTGGTCGGGACTAAGTACTGTTCCACAATCGCCTGCGGAAACCGCAGCCCCTCATACGTGCCGAAAAAGAAGCTTTTGTCGTGGCCGTTGTATAAGTGGGGGATGACGACCGGGCCGCCGATGGAACCGCCGAAGTCGTTCGCGACCTTGTGCGGCTTGGTGCCCGCGCCGTACGGGATGGCGTCGAATGCCTGGTTTTGGAAGTACCAGAAAGCCGCGCCGTGTACGGCGTTCGAACCCTGCTTTGTCGTCGTTGTGATCTCGCCGGGCTGCCCGAACTCGGCATTGTTGTTCACGCCGTCGACCCGGATTTCCGCGATGGACTGCGCCGACGGGAAGGCGTCAGCCTGCACGCTGTTGGTGGTCAGGTTCTGCGCGGAAATGCCGTCCACCGTGGTTTCAGACTGCGAAGGCAGACCGCCCTGGATGGAAAAGTTCACGGCCGGGTTGGGCGAAGTGGAAGCCGACGGGGGAAAGTTGCCGGAGTCCGGCTGCACGCCGGGCAGGGTTTGGATGACCGTAAGGGGGCTTGTGGACCCGTTGCCGCGATAGTTCGCCGGCAGCGCGAGCACGTCCTGCGGGGTGAGCGCGGCGGCGATGGAGGAGTCTTCCGTATTCAGCGCGCCTTCGTTGGAAGCGGTGACCGTCACTTCCTGGGCGACGCTCGCGGGCTCCAAGGTGACCTCAAGCCGCAGCTGCTGGCGGGCGGAAAGGTTCACGCCCTGCTCATCCTTGGTCCCGAACCCTTCGTGCATGGTGTGCAGGGTGTAAGTGTCCGGCTCAAGATCAAGAAACGTGAACGAGCCGTCGGGCCCGGCCTGCACCGAGCGGGCTTGATGGGTGAGCGTGCTGGTGAGCGTTACCGCGGAATCAGGAACGGCCGCGCCGGTGGCGTCATGGACGACGCCGAAAATGCGCCCCTTGGTGGTTTGAGCGGCGGCGGGCAGGGTGAGCAGGAGAAGGGGAATCGCAAGCCGGCGTGAGTGCTCGCCGGAGATGGACAGGTGGGACAAGAAGGTACTTCGTCGAATTGTCATGTCCGTACTACTTTAGGGTGTGCTCCGGCCTAGAGTCGGTGGGAAACGGTACTGATTTGACTGTCTGAAAGCGAGGTGCCGGGAGCGGAGCGAGCCGCGGATATGGTTTACTCGGGCTTGAACAGGGTTGAGAGCAATGCATTTTCCTTCAGCAGCGGCACTCCTTTTCGCGGCTTCCACGGCGTTGTGGGCGCAGGCCCCGGCCGGCATGCAAGCGCCCGCGGGCGGATCGCAGGTGCAAACCGGCGCGCCGTCCGCTGTTGTGCTCGATGCGCAGCACCGGCCCATCACCGCGGGCGGCTTCGTCAAGGACGGCCCCGTGGTGTTCGAAGACATTTCGGCGAAGTCGGGCCTTGCGCGCTTCCACCACACTATGGGCACCCCGCAGATGAACTTCATCGTCGAAACTCTGGGTTCGGGTGTGGCGCTGTTCGACTACGACAACGACGGCTGGCTCGACATTTACATGGTGAACGGGTCGAATTTCGAGGCCGAGGCGGGCCGCGCGCCCGCGCCTAAGGCGGCGCTTTACCACAATAACCATGACGGCACGTTTACCGACGTGACCGCGAAGGCGGGCGTCGCGAACGGGCGTTGGGGCATCGGCGCGGCAGCCGCAGACTTCGATAACGACGGTTGGCCCGACCTTTACATTTCCAACTACGGCCGCAACCGGCTGTACCGCAACAACCACGACGGCACCTTCACCGATGTCGCCGAAAAAGCGGGCGTCACGGTCGGCGGTTGGTCCACGGGCGCGACCTGGGGCGACTATGACGGCGATGGACGCTTGGACCTGTTTGTGCCGGGATACGTGCGCTTCGACGCCTCGCAAGTGGGCAAACCCGTGGTGGCGTGCCAGTTCCGCGGCGCGCCGGTCATGTGCGGGCCGCGCGGGCTTGAGGGCGAACCCGACCACCTGTTCCACAACAACGGCGACGGCACGTTCACCGACGTGAGCACGAAAACCGGCACGGATGATGCGAAGGGCCGGTACTACGGCCTGGCTTCGCTGTTTATCGACATCAACAACGACGGCCGCCCGGACCTGCTTGTCGCCGACGACTCCACGCCCAACTACCTGTACATCAACAAGGGTGACGGCACGTTTGAGGACGCCAGTTTCTCCTCGGGCTACGCGCTCAACGATGCGGGCCGCGAAACCGCGTCCATGGGCATCGGCGCGGGCGACCTGCGCCACTCCGGCAACGTGGACCTGTTCAATACGACCTTCTCCGACGACTACAAGGTGCTGTACCGCAACGACGGCGGCGGCAACTTCACCGATGTGAGCTACCCCGCCGGTATTGCCGAGGCGACGACGCCCTTTCTGGGCTGGGGCGCTGGCTTCCTGGACTACGACAACGACGGCTGGCTGGACCTGCTGGAAGCGAACGGCCACGTGTACCCGGGCGTCGACAAAGAGCAGTGGGGCACGAGTTTCCAGGAGCGGCCTTTGTTGTTTCACAGCGAGCACGGCAAGCTCACCCTGGTGCCGGCGGTCGAGGGCACCTCGCTCGCGAAATTGGGCGTGGGCCGCGGCCTGGCCTGGGGCGACCTGTTCAACGACGGGCGCGTGGACGCGGTCATCAACAACCTCAACGGTACGCCGTCGTTCATGCGCAATGTCGTGCAAGCGCCCGGGCACTGGGTGGAGCTGAAGCTGGTGGGCGGCCCGAAAAGCCCCCGCGACGCTACGGGCGCGACCGTATGGCTGACTGCCGGCGGTGTCAAGCAGAGGGCGGATGCGGTGAGCGGCGGCAGCTATGCGTCCTCATGCGACCCGCGCCTGCACTTCGGCCTCGGCACGGCGGCGGCGGTGGAAAAGCTGGAGGTGCGCTGGCCCGACGGCTTGCGGGAAACCCTTGCTCCCCCGGCTGTCGATGCAATCACCACCGTGGTCGAAGGCAAGAGCGCGCCGGCGTCGCAAGCGCGCAAATGATTGCTCGGGCCGTTCCTCGGCTGCGGTAAGTTGGTGGCATGGCGGTTTTTTGGGGAGTCGGCTCGACGACGGCATCGCTTAGCCCGGAAAATATGCGGGCCGGACTCGAGGAAGGATTTGCCCGGTTTCGGGACCGCAAGCGTGTGCTGCTGGTCCCGCCGGACGCGTCGCGCATCCAGTCCCGCGCCGGCGAGATCGCGGGCGAGCTCTACGTGCTGTACGGCGAACGCGTCGGGGCCGTGCTGCCGGCGCTCGGCACGCACACGCCTATGCCTGCCGAAGCACTATCCCGCATGTTTCCTCGCGTGCCGCTTTCCTTGTTTCGGGTCCACCGCTGGCGCGAAGACGTCCTCACCGTCGGCGAAGTGCCGCCGGAATTCATCCGCGAACAGTCCGAGGGCAAGCTCGATTTCGCATGGCCGGCGCAGGTCAACCGCCTCCTGCCGGAAGGCGGTTGGGACCTGATCGTTTCCATCGGCCAAGTCGTGCCGCATGAGGTAATCGGCATGGCGAACGGAAACAAAAACATCCTGGTCGGCACGGGAGGGGCCGCGGGCATCGACCGCAGCCACTACCTGGGCGCGGTCTACGGGATGGAGCGCATTATGGGCCGCGCCGACACCCCCGTGCGCCGTGTTCTGAACTACGCGTCGGAGCGGTTCCTGCGCGACCTGCCGATTGTGTACGTTCTCACTGTAGTGGGCCGCGGCGAGGACGGGCGTCCCGCGCTGCGGGGGCTGTTTATCGGCGACGACGGCGAGTGTTTTGAGCAGGCCGCGGCGCTTTCGCTCACGGTCAACTTCACGCTGCTGCACGAGCCGATCGCGAAAGCGGTGGTGTACCTTGACCCGCACGAGTTCCACAGCACCTGGTTGGGGAACAAAGCGATTTACCGTACGCGCATGGCGCTCGCGGACGGCGCGGAGTTGGTCGTGCTCGCGCCCGGCGTGAAGGAGTTCGGCGAGGATCCCGCGATCGACCGGCTGATCCGCAAGTACGGCTACCGGGGAATGCCCGCGACTCTCGCGGCGGTGGAGGCGAACGATGACCTGCGCGGCAACCTGAGCGCGGCCGCCCATCTGATCCACGGGTCGACGGAAGGCCGCTTCCGGGTCACCTACTGCCCCGGCGGGCTCAGCCGAGAAGAGACCGAGGGTGCGGGATTCGCCTATGGCGATCTAGAGAAGGCGCTCAGCCGTTATGACCCAGCATCAATGCTGCCCGGCTGGAATGAGGTTGAGGGCGAGCGGGTCTTTTTTGTCGATAACCCCGGGCAAGGCTTGTGGGCGCAGCGGAGCCGGTTCAGCTGAAGAGCCGCCGGTCGAGCGGCCACGCATAGTGCCGGACGATTTGAAGCAAGCCCGCTTCAGGGTGCAGCGGGTTTAGAAGTAAATTGTTCGCCTCGGGAACGAGCACGCTCGGCACCTCCAGCAGCAGGGAAGCGCGGCTCCGCAGCCAGCCGGTGCCGATCTGCCGCGTGGCCGCGGGCTGTTCCGGCCAGTTCTCCGGCAGTCCTTCCGGGCTGAGTACTTCATGCGAAACGGAATCAGGCGCTTCGACCTTGAGCACGGCTACCCGCATGGGAAGGTCTTCCGCATCGATCTCCAAGTGCACAAGAGTTTCAAGCAGCGCCGTCGCGGGATGGGGTGTAAGATACACGATCGGGCGGCCCCGGTAGTGCCAGCGCCCCGAAGTAAGCAGGCCGCCCGTGCCGTCCAGCGAAGGGTGATTGCTGATCCGCCACAGGATCACACTGTTACGCGGCCATACCTAAATCCAGTTGGAGCAGCAGCTCTTCCACAAGCCGCGCGCCCGCCTCGGTCCGCAGCATTCCCATCGGCGTACGGCCGTCAAAGCGCTGCTTCGGCTTGCGGAGCCATCGGCCGGCTTTCGCGTCATCGCCGAATACCTCTTCGGCCAACGAGGCGATGCGGGCAATGCGTACCGCGCGATCCGATTCCTCATGCGTCAGCGGCTCATGACGGCTCCGACGGTGCGCCAGCGTACGCCGCGGCAGCACATACGTGAAGATTTCCTCGTCGCTGACGCCGTGTTTGGAAAGCGAGTCGAGAGCAGCCAGCGGCAAACGCTGCTCCACCAGCCGGGCTACATCGCCATCAGACTGCATCAGGGCAGAACCGAGCTTTTGCGCCAAGCGAAGGAAATGGGTACCTATCGGATCAGAAGTTCCGGAGTGGAAGCCAAGCATATGTGTTCCTCAGCAAGCAATCTGCCTAAAGACTAGCGGCATTTTGCCCAAAGCGCAACGGCTCATTTCAGAACAGCAGAGGTAATGGTGGAGGCGGCGGGAGTCGAACCCGCGTCCGAAACTGCTTGCAACAAAGAGAGGCTCCATGCTCAGTCGCGTTCCAGTGACTTCGCTTCCAGCCCTCAGAACGGACAAGGTGAGCCGGACGCTAGCCCGATGATCTCGCCTTCACTCCACGGACCGCGGAGGGAAGGCCAGCCTACTGTATGACGTCCGCTCCGGGCCCATAGGCGAAGCTCGGGCAGACGGCAACTTAATTAATTAAGCTGCGAGTGCGAATTCAGTGTTGGCAATTCTTGTGTTGCCGGCGATTACGGGTGCCTGCACCCCGGCATGCCTCTTTGTCCGAACCAGTCCCGTCGAAACCGTGACGCCCCCTTAACGCTATTTTAGCGCAACCGCCCTTCCAAACAAAAAAAGACGGCATGAGCGGAAACCGCTCATGCCGGGAGGCCAGTGACGCAACTCGGTACAGCAAACCCTTCACCGGTCGGAGAGCAACCTGCTACGATCAACAACCAGCTTGGAAGCCGCCGGCGCTCCGAAGTGAACCTAGAATACCATTTTTATGAATTTCCGCAAGCCGGAGTCTACATATTTTCGGAGAAAAGGTGCCGCACCCAGTTGTCGCCCGCTTGAAAAAGGCTTTCCGCCGCGCTCCGCAAGCGGAAGCCGTGCCGCCCGACCCCGCGCTTCCCAAGGCTTCCCGGCTCCGCATCGCTGTTGTCGTCGCGAGCTCGGCCTGCCTTGGCGGCATCGCCGTGGCGCTTTGGAACCGCACGTCCTTGCGGCGCATGCGGGCCCAAACAGAGGCGGCAGCCCCGCCGGCGGATCAGGAAAAGCTAAACCCGCGGGAGTTTACTTAATCGGCTAGGCCTTCACGGCCCGGTCCAGCGCGATATGCTGGCCGCGGATAGCGTCCCGCAATTCTTCCCACACGCGCACCGGCACATCCAGGAAAGCATTCACCACCCGAGGATCGAACTGCGTGCCGGAGCAGCGCGCGATCTCGATGCGGGCTGAGGCGAACGGCGAGCCCGGGCGGTAAGGCCGGTCCGAGGTAATCGCGTCCAAGGTATCGGCGACCGCGAAGATGCGCGCCCCGAGCGGAATCTCGTCCCCGTGCAGCTGCCGCGGGTACCCGCCGCCGTCATAGTGCTCCTGGTGCGAGAACACGATCTCGGCGGCTTCCCGCAGAAACGGAATCTTGCGCACGATGTTGAAGCCCAGCTCGCAATGCTGCCGCATCACGACCAGCTCATCCGCGTTCAGGCGGCCCGGCTTGAGCAGGATGGCGTCCGGAATGGCCATCTTGCCGATGTCGTGAAGAAACGCGCCGTGCTTGATGCTCTTAATATCGGCATGGTCGATGCCCATCGAGCGGGCCAGCGCGATCGTATAAGCGGTGACGCGCCGCGAGTGCCCTTCGGTTTCCGTGTCCTTCAAATCCAGCGCGTCGCCGAGCGCTTCCAGCGTCGTGTCGTAGGAGCGCTCCAATTCGGAGATCGAGTCGCGGAGCATGCCCGTGCGCTGGTCCACCAGCTGCTCCAGGGTGTTGCGATGGATCGTGTCCCGGCGCGACTCGCTGCCCTGTGTGACGCCCCGGCCCACGGCGGCCAGCAGTCCTTTCTCGTCGAAAGGTTTGAGCAGCACATCCAGGGCGCCCGCGCGCATGGCCGCCACCGCTGTCTGCGTTTCGTGCACGGCCGTGATCAGGATCACCGGGGTTTGCAGGCCGCGCTTGCGGATTTGCTCGAGAAGCCGAAGCCCATCGTAGCCTTCCATCACCAAGTCGGTGAGGATCAGCTCAAACGAGCGTACGCCGAGAGCCCGTAGGGCTTCCTCTCCGTTGCACGCGCTTTCCACCGCGAAGCCCTCGCGCCGGAGCACGGATGCCAAAAGCGTGCGCGCCGACGGGTCGTCATCGACGACCAAAATACGTTCCGATGCCATCCGCGCCCTCGTTTCCCGCCCGGCTTGCAGGCCGCCATGCACTAAGGTGCCACAAACACCCGCACGGTATCACTATCGGCGATCCATGGTGAACCCATGAATACACCCAGCCGCCGCTGGACCGCTTTCACACAGAATCCATGGTTCGGCCGCGTTAAGCTAGTGGTATTTGCAATTGTTTTCCCTGGATGCAATGTACGGCCGAAAGTAAGAGTGGAGAAAAAGGAGTTCCTTTGTTTGCTCTAGATCCACGCCGGCACTCCCCGCAGGGAACTGCCGCGGTTGAAAGCTGCGAGTTGACGGCCGAGCAAAAACAGCGCGATACCTTTGAAGCGCACCGGCACCGTGTTTTTTCTCTTTCCTACTACATGACCGCGGATGAGTTTGAGGCGGAGCGCATCTTAATGGAAACTTTTGTGGGCGCGTTTACAAAAACCTCCGCGCCGGATGCCGAACAGGTGGACCGCGCGCTGCTGGAGCGTCTGGAACAGCGGTTCTCGCTGGAGCAGGTCGCGCCGGCGGGCATCAGCGCCGGTGCCGGCAGGCTGTTGGGTCAGGTCCGGAAAACCGATTTGGAGGAAGCCGTCCGCACCCTGCCCGCCAGGGAACGGCTGATCTTTTTGCTGAAGGATGTGGAGGGGTATGCGCCGGACCGCATCGCGGCGCTGCTCGGAGCGGAAGCGTGCGAGATCACGGGGGCGGTGTTTTCCGCGCGCGTCCGGATGCGCTGCGCCCTTCAGCAGATTAAGGCGCGGCGCTCGCCCGTGCCGACGGAGGCGGTTCGGACGGTCGGGATCTCAGCCTAGGCGAGGCTTTACGGCGCGCGCCGGGTTCAGCCTCCCGCGCTTCCGGCCTCCGTGCGCTTTTTCGCCGCCCAGCCTTCCTTGACCACCTGCCGGGCCCGCCCGAGCGCGAGCGCGCCTTCCGGTACGGATTCGGTGATGCAGGAAGCCGCGGCCACATATGCCCCGGCACCGATGGTCACGGGCGCGACCAGGACCGAATCGCTGCCGATAAAGGCTCCCTCCCCGATCATTGTCGGGTATTTCCGGACCCCGTCGTAGTTGCACACGATCGTGCCCGCGCCGATGTTCGCGCCCTCGCCGATCGTGGTGTCGCCGAGATAGGCCAGGTGGTTTGCTTTCGCGCCGGCCGCCATCCGGGTTTTTTTAAGTTCCACGAAGTTGCCCACGTGCGCGCCCGCGCCCACCTCGCTTTCAGGGCGGATATGCGTATAAGGGCCGAGCAGCGCGCCCGCGGCGATACGCGACCCGGAAAGAATGCAGCCTTGCCGCACCAAAACGCCTTCGCCCAATTCCACATCTTCCAACACGGAGTACGAGCGGATCCGGCAGCCGGGGCCGACCCGGGTCGCGCCGAGCAGCTGTGTGAAGGGTTCCAGAACCGTATCCGGGCCGATCTCCACGTCCGCGTCGATGACCACGGTTTCCGGCTGAAAGATAGTGACGCCCGCCGCCATATGCCGGGCCGTCGCGGCGCGGCGCAGCTCGCTGTCCAATGCCATCATCTCGGCAATGGTATTGGCTCCAAGCACCTCGCCGGCGGAGCTGGTTTCAAGTGCGAACACCGGCGCTTCCGCCTGGTTCAACAGTCGGGCCATATCGGTCAGGTAAAGCTCGCCTCCGGCGTTGTCCGCGGTCAGCCCGCCGATGTGGGCGCGCAGTTCAGGCAGGGAAAAGGCGTAGATCCCCGAGTTGATCTCGTGGATACGCTCCTGTCCGGGCGCGAGGTCCTTTTGCTCGACAATCACGGCCAGCTCAGGTGCCGCGGGCGCACGCCGCACGATCCGCCCATACCCGGTCGGCGCATTCACCCTGGCCGACAGCACCGTCATGGCGGCTCCGTGCTCCTGGTGAAAAGTGATGAGGTGCCGGATTGTTTCCGGTTTCAGCAGGGGAACGTCGCCGGAAAGGACCAGCAGCGCGTCATACCCCTCAAGCGCAGGCAAGGCCTGTTGGATGGCGTGTCCGGTCCCTTTTTGCTCCGTTTGCTCTACGAAATAGACGCCGCGTCCGGCAACGGCGGCGCGCACGGCTTCCGCCTGGTGGCCGATGACGACATAGGTGTCCTCGGGCGGCGCAACGGCTGAAGCCGCGGCGAGCACATGCTCCAGCAGCGGTTTGCCCCCCACCGTGTGCAGCACTTTCGGGCGCTTCGATTTCAGCCGGGTTCCTTTGCCGGCGGCGAGTACAGCGACGGCGAGCTTCATTGGCCCGGGCCGCCTCCGCCCTGCAGCTGCTGCTTGAGCGCGGGCGGGATCGGGATGGTAATGTCGAGCGGCTGCGCGGGGCCCAAGCCCAGTTTGGAAAGCGCGTCGCCGAACTCCGCTTGATTGCCGACAACCACCAGCGCGAGCTTGGACGGATCGATGCGCGCCTTGGCAACACGTTCGAGGTCGGCGACCGTCACCTTCTCGACCCCGGCGCGATAGCGTTCCAGGTAGTCGGGCGGGTAGCCGTAAAAGGCCAGGCGCGCCGCGGCTGCGAGCACTTTACCCGGCGTGTCGTAATTGAATACGAATCCATTCAAGACCTGGTCCTTCGCGAGCTTCAGCTCATCCTCGGTGAACGGGGTCTGCGCCAAGTCGCGGGTTTGCTTCAGCATCTCCGCCGCGGCCGCTTCCGTGCTGGCGCTTTTCGTGGTCGCCTCCACGCTGAACAGGCCGGGATGGTCCCAGGAGGCCCCGACCCCGCCGCTCACGCTGTAGGCCAGCGCGAGCCGCGTGCGGACGTTCTGAAACAGCCGCGAGCCGAAGCCGCCGCCGAAGATTTCATTCATCACGGAAAGCGTATAAAAGTCCGGGTCATCACGCCGGATCCCGATGCCTGCCAGCCATACATTGCTTTGGTTCAGATCTTTCTTATCGACAAGGTAAAGCCCCGGCTTCGGCCCGGTATAAGACTCCCGCGGGTTCGGCGGCACGGTCCCTTTCGGCAATGCGCCGAAAGCGCTCCGCAGCTTCGCTTCCATCGCGCCCGCGTCGAAGTCGCCCTCTACGCCGATCACCATATTGTTGCCGAAAACCGTTTTTGCGTGGAAGGATTCCAAGTCGGCCGGCGTCACCCCGAGCACGGTCTCGACTTCGGGGATGCGCGCGTACGGGCTCGCCGCGCCATAGGCCAGCTTCAGTGCTTCCTGTTCGGCGATGCCGCCCGGGTCGTCGTTGCGGCGCAGGATGCCCGCGACCGCCGCCTGCTGCGCGAGCTGGAGCTTGGCGGCGCTGAACTTGGGATGGAGCAGCAGGTCGACGGCAAGCTGAAGCACCTGGTCGCTGTCGCCCTTCAAGCTCGACCAGGAAACCGAACTCGAATCCACATCGGCAGCTGTTTCGATCTTGGCCGCTTTCGCTTCCAAAAGGTCGTCCAGCGCATCGCCGCTCATCGCCGCGGTGCCGGAGGTGCGCCAGGTTTCCCCGTACAGCCCGGCCAACCCGGCTTTGTCCGCCGGCAGGTTGCGCGAGCCGCCGCGCATCTCGACAAAGCCGCTGACGAACGGTAATTCGTGATCTTCCTGGAGCAGAAGGAGCGCGCCGTTCGGCAGGGAGATGCGCTTGGGTTCTTGCGGCTTGAAGTCGGCTAAAGGCGGCAGGTTCAGCTGCTGCCATGCGCCCGGCTGTGCGGCTTGGCGGGCGTCGGGCGGCACCACGGGATGCGTGGTCTGCGCAGCGGCCGCGCAGGTGGAAAGAAGGGCGGAAAGGATGAGGCGCTTCACTGGGCGGCTCCCTGCTTGTCGGCGGTTGAGGTTGGAGCGGTTTGCGCCGGCGGGTCGATCTCGGCATAGGTGCGGTTCGCGGAAGTGAACACCTTGCCGGCAATGCGTCGGATATCGGCCTTGTTCACCTTGTCCACCCGGTCCAGTTGGCGAAAGAGCTCATGCCAGTCCCCGTAGCGCAGCTGATAGGTGGCCAGCTGTTCAGCCACGCCCTGATCCTCATCCAGACCACGCAGCAGGGAAGCGCGGGTGCGCGTCTTGAACATTTGGAGTTCGGCATCGGAAACATCCTCGGTTCTGAGCCTGTCGATTTCCTTGTGGATGGCCGTCCGCAGTTCCGCATTGCCGTGCCCCGGCGCGGGAACGGCGAAAAAGCCGAATAAGCCGGCGTACTTGTCGCCGGGGAAGCCGGTGAACCCTTCCGCCTCAACCGCGATCCGCTGGTCACGCACCAGGCTTCGGTACAGGCGGGAGGTCCGTCCATTGGAGAAGATGTCCTGTATGGCGTCGTACACGACATCATCCGGGTCGCGGTAGTCGGGCCGGTGATAGCCCTCAAGGTAGAGCGGCTGCGACGGGTCCTGGAGGGAGACGGTGCGCTCGCCGGTTTGCGGCGGCTCCACCGTAATCACGCCCTGCGGCTTGGGGCCGCCCGCCGGGATTGCTCCGAAGTACTTCTCAAGCATCGGCAGCGCGTCCGCGTTCCGGAAATCGCCCACGACCGCGATCACGACGTTGGACGGAACGTAGTAGCGCTCATGAAATGCGGCGGCCTCCGTGGCCGTGATGTGGTCGAGCTCGCTTTGCCAGCCGACGTTCGGCCGCCCGTACGGGTGCGCCGCGTAGGACGCCGAAAGGAACTGCTCCACCAAGCGCCCGACCGGGCTTGTATCGACCCGCAGCCGCCGCTCTTCCTCGACTACGCTGCGCTCCCGGTAGAACTGCCGGGGAACAGGGTGCCCGATGCGGTCGCTCTCCAGGTACGCCCACAGCTCCAGGCGGTTCTCCGGCATGGACCAGAAATAGCGCGTGTCGTCGAGCGAGGTTTCCGCGTTCAGCCCGTGCGCGCCGTTCGCTTCGGCGATCTCCGTGAACTCATTCGGGATCACGTAACTGTTTGCTTCGGTTTCCGCGGCCTGGTACGCGTCGTGCAGCTGCTTGAGCTTCGCCGCGTCCTGCCCCACGCGTTTCAAATCCTCCGCGTCATAGGCCGCGTAGGCGCTTTCCAGCTTCGTGAGCGCGGCTTTCTCCTTCGCGTAGTCCTTGGTCCCGATATCCTCTGTTCCCTTGAACGCCAGGTGCTCGAACATATGCGCCAGGCCTGATTGCTGCGTCGGGTCGTTCGCGTCTCCGGCGTCCACGATCGTGGTGTAGGCGAACACCGGCGCATCCTTGCGCTCGCACAGCACCAGGGTGAGTCCGTTCGGCAGCACCTTCACCTCTGTGCGCTGCTCAAAGCTTGCCAGGGCCCGGGCGGTATCGCTTTGCGCGAAAGCCGACGAAACCGGGGCAGCGAGTGCAACGGCGAGAAGCGGTGCGAAGCGGGATATCGACGGCATGGATCTCCACTGGGAGCGCGCGGCTCCGCAAGCAAGCTACATGGGCAGGGTACATGGTCTCCCTCGCGCGTCCAAGCGCGGCGGATCAGTCTGCCGGCCTCCTTTGGGTGTTGTAAGAGTTATATCGGCAGGATGTGCAACTTTGTTCAGGGGCTCTCGTCAGTTTGTTGCGCCAAAGCACGGTACTTTGGTGACTTGACGCACGATGCACGGCTCCCATACAAGGTGCTAGGCGGGTGCCGCCGGTCCTTGCCCGCGCAGAGCGCGCGGGAAACACGCAACCGCCACCGAAATCAGGACTCGATCATGTTTCGCAGCACCGCTCTTCCCCTCGCTTTCGCCGCCGCATTGCCGGCTTTATTCATCCCGCAACAGGTCCTGGCGCAGGAAAGCCGGCCGCTGCTCGCCGTGCCGCAGGTGCGTATCACCGCGCCGGTGTCGGGCAGTGCGATGGTCACGCTCAAGGGCAACACGAGCCCGCGGGCGCTGGCGAAATACGACGGCGGGGCGGTCAACTCAAGCCTGGCGACCGGCCGCCTGCGCCTGCTGTTGAAGCGCAGCCCGGCGCAGGACACGGCGCTGACCCAATTCATGGGCGGCCTCCAGGACCCGAACTCGCCCAACTACCGCAAGTGGCTTTCGCCCGCCGAGTTCGGCGCATCGTTCGGGGTCGCGGACGCGGACATCCAGACCATTGAAGCCTGGCTTGAAAGCAATGGATTCAAGATCGAGGGCGTACCCGCGAGCCGGAACTCCATCGTGTTCTCGGGCACCATGGGGGAGGTTGCGCAGGCATTTCACACCAACATTCATAGCTACAGCATCAACGGCGTGCAGCACCTGAGCAACGCGGCCGACCCGCAGATTCCTGCGGCATTGGCTCCGGTTGTCGCGGGAGTCTCGCCGCTGAACGACTTCCGGGCCAAGCCGCTGCATGTCCTGGGCGGTCGGGGTCAGCTGCAGTCGGTCAAGGGCCAGCCGTCAGGTACGCAAACCGGACGGAGTGCTTCGCCGCTCCTCACCGAAACGGTCGACAGTAACTCCTTTTTTTATGTCACGCCTTCGGATGCGGCTACGATTTATGACGCCCCGAACTCGCTTAACCGGAACTTCACAAGCGGCACGCCCCGGACCGGCGCGGGGGTGAACATCGGCTTGGTGGGCGACTCGGACCTGAAAACCGCCGACTACCAGAACTTTGTCAACTTGTTCTTGTCCGGGCAGAATACGCCAAGCCCCAGGCTGGTTGTAGATGGGGCCGACCCGGGCGTGGTGAACGGCGGCAACGCGGAAGAAGCGCTGCTGGATGCGGAGCTCGCGCAGGGAGCCGCGCCGGGCGCGCAAATTTACTTCTACTCGGGCGCGAACGACCTGCTTGAATCTGGCCCTCTCGATGCTGCGCTGCGCGCTGTCGAGGACAATCAGGTGTCAATCCTAAGCGTGAGCTTCGGCTTATGCGAGAGCAACCTGGGTGCCTCGGGAAACCAGCAGCTGAGCGAAACTTGGCGGCAGGCGGCGGCACAAGGCATCACGGTCGTTGTTTCATCCGGCGACACCGGCTCAGCGGGCTGTGACAGTGGGGATGCGACGCAAGCCACCGGCGGTTTGGCGGTGAGCGGTTTCGCTTCGACACCCTACAACGTGGCCGTGGGTGGGACTGACTTCGACGCGCTTTCGCTCACGAACGGGTTTACACAGTATCTTGGGGCGACCTACGGCTTCTTTGGAACGGCGCTCGGCTACATCCCGGAAAACCCCTGGAACGATTCCATTTCCAATAACCCGCCGGGTCAGATCACTACGAACACGGCGGCTCAGTACAGGGACGCTAACGGCAACGCTTTTACCGTTATCGACGCCGGCAGCGGCGGTCCTAGCTCGGCAGGCGTTTGCAACGGTATAGTTGATGGAAACGGAAACTGCTCGGTGGCGCTCACCGGCTACGCCCGGCCCTCCTTCCAATCAAGCCTCAGCCTGGCGGACACTTCGATCCCTTCAGGTGTTCGACTGATCCCGGATGTTTCGCTGTTCGCCGCTCCGGGCAGCCAGCATCGGGCCGGGTGGGCCTTCTGCGCCGACAGCGATGTCGCGCAGGCGTCGACAACCTACACAGACTGCCAAGCAACAGCCGCCTCCGGCAGCCCTGAAGTTTCCGACATCGGCGGTACTTCGGCTTCGGCACCGACGTTCGCCGGCATCCTCGCCGACGTGATCGCATCCCTGCCTGGTACGCCGAGATTGGGCTTAGCCAATAATGTCATCTATAACCTGGCCGCCACGCATGCGAGCGTGTTTCACGATGTCACGGCGGGCAATATCTCCGTGCCATGCCAAGCCAGCTCAACCAACTGTACTGTTTCGAGCCAAGGCACAAACTTCCTCAGCGGCTGGAATGCGACTGCCGGTTATGATCTCGCGACGGGACTAGGCAGCGTGGACATCGCGCAGCTGATCGCTGCGTGGCCGTCAGTCGTATTTACGCCGACAACGACGACTCTGCAAGCGAATGGCGGCACTTCCGCAATCTCCTTCCAGCATGGGACCGCCCTCAGCTTGGGGGTCAATGTGTCGCCCGCGAATGCGACCGGGGATGTTTCAATCACTGCAACTGCCACAGGGCAGGGCGGACTCGCGACCACTCAGCTCATTCCACTTGTTTCCGGCTCGGGAACGCTTTCGCCCGTAACAACCCTGCCGGGAGGTTCCTACACCCTTCAGGCCTATTACCAGGGAGACGCGACACACGCCCCGAGCACATCGAGCACCGGCATCCCGGTTACGATTTCGCCTGAGGCCAGCTCGCCGTTTCTGTCGCTTGCCGCAACCGACCTTGCAGACACGAGCGGCAGGATTGTTCCCAACCCCACATCGATCACCTACGGCGAGTACGGCTTCGCCTACGTCCAGCCGGAGAACGCAAACGCGCTCAACTCCGGCGTCGGGTCGCACGGATCGGCTACGGGCACGGCAACATTACAGAACAATGGCTCCACGGTTGGAACCCAATCCCTGAACAGCCAAGGTGAAGCGGCGTTTCCTTTGTACAGCTTGGCACCGGGCACCTACAGCTTTGCCGCCCAGTACAGCGGCGACAGCAGCTACAACTCAAGCTCCACAACGGCATCGCTGCCCCTAACTATCTCGAAAGGTGCAACCTCGCTCGCCGTCCATGTAGGCACGGGTGCAACCACGGGCAACAGCCGGACCATCACCGTCGAGCTCGACACGGACAGCGCAGGGTCCGCACCGTCCGGCGCGGTCGTGCTCACCTTAAACGGGTCCACCTACAACAGCACCTCCGTCCAAAACGGCGCGATCTCGACCGGCGCGGTGGCGTTATTCGCCAGCTTCAGCGTTCCTGCTTCTTCCATCACTAGCAGCAACCGCTTCAGCGCGACCTATCCTGGCGACACCAACTACAACAGCTCCACGGCGGCGACCTGCAGCTACACCCCGAGCTCGACCAGCAGCGTACAGCCGCGGCGCGGGCTTTTGTTCGCGACCGAAGGCGGCGCGGCGGCGCTCTGCGCGGTTTTGCTGTTCGGCATACCCGCGCGGCGTCGCGCTTGGCGGGCCATGCTGGGCCTGCTGCTCATGGTCGGGGTCATGGGTGCGGTCGGCTGCGGCAGCTCCAGCTCTTCCTCGGGCAGCAATACCACAACCATCGTTGCCGCTTGCGCGCAGTAAAGTAATTGCAGCATCCCGTACAGCCCCGCTTCCCCGAAGCGGGGCTGTTTCTTCTTGACGGGCCGGCGCGGGGACAGCGCGGCAGCCCAGGGCTGCATCTACCCCTGGGAACCCCGCCCGTGCGGTAATCCGGGCGGAAGGAGGATGAGCGATGGCGAATAACGGCGGTGGTGCGTTCAGCTGGTTCTTAGCCGGCTTGGGCCTCGGCTCCCTGCTCGGTGTGTTGTATGCGCCGCGTGCGGGCCAGGAAACCCGTGAAGAGTTGGTGTCGACCGCCCTAGGTTCGGGCGAGTATGTACGCCAGCGGTCGCGCGATGCGCAGGGCCAGGCCGGCGAGTACGTCAACCGCGGGCGCGGGCAGGTGAACGAGTATGTGGTCCGGGGCAAGCAGCAGTTCGGTCAATATGCCGAAACCGGCAAAAGCCAGGTCAACGACTACGTCGCGCGCAGCCGTGGAGCTGTGGAAGCCGGGCGGCAAAAGATCAACGACATCTACAGCCAAGGCGCGAACGCGGTGCAGGAGCAAAAAGAAAAGCTGGCTGCTTCCTACGAAGCCGGACGCAAGGCATACATCGAGACTTCCGCCCCCAAAACCCAGGAAGAACTGATTCCGAGCGGCACGGTCGAGAACAGCTAGTCGAGCGCGCCGGAGCATCCGCACTCCGGCGCGCCTTTACCCGTACCAGGATAGACACTCATCCCCATGCCCGCTTCGAACACGCTTTTCCTGATCTTCGTTATTTTCTTTGTCATCAGCGTGCTGATTGAGATCGGCGTGCTGCTCGGTTTGCTGTTTGTCGCCCTCAAGACGGTCAAGAAAGTGACTGAGGTCCTAGACCTGGCCAAGGCGAAGGCAACTCCGATCGTCGGCGAGGTACAGTCGCTTGTTCAGGAGCTCACGCCGAAGGTGCGCACGATCTCGAGTCACTTGGTCGAAATCTCCACCACGGTGCGGGATCAAACCAAGCACGTCAACAATACCGTCGACGATGTCGTCGATAAAACACGGGCGCAAGCGACCAAGGTGGATGAGATGGTGTCCGCCGTGCTGGGCGGCATCTCGCACGCGGGTTCCACGGTGTCAGCCGGGGTGGCGAAACCCGTGCGCAAGGTAAGCAGCATTCTCCACGGCATCCGGGTCGGACTCGACAGCCTGTTTGAGAGCCGGCCGCCGCGCAGCGGCCACATCCCTACAGAAACTGTCAGCGATCAGACGATCCACCCACCGCCGACGACCTCATCCCCGTTGTAAAACACCGCGGCTTGTCCTGGAGTCACCGCGCGCTGCGGCTCGTCGAAGGCCACTTCAAGCAACTCATCCGACAGCGGTGTCAGGACAGCGGGCGCTGGCTCATGCCGGTGCCGGACCTTCGCCGTGACGCGCAGCCCCGGGGATGCTTGAAGGATGCTCACCCAATTCAGCCGGTTCACTCGGAAGCGGCTCGTATACAGTTCGGATTCCGAACCGACCGTAACAGTGTGCGTGGCGGGGTCGATCGCAAGCACGTAAAACGGATCGGGCCCGGAAAGCCCCAACCCCTTCCGCTGCCCGACTGTGAAGTTATGAATACCCCCATGCGAACCCACCTGCTGGCCGCTGCTCATGGCGAGCACACCGGCGGTGGCGGGCATGGGCTCTTCCTGCTCGTCCAGATAGGCTTCCAGAAACTTCTTGTAATCCCCGCCCGGGATAAAGCAGATTTCCTGCGAGTCCGGCTTCTGCGCAAGCGCCAAGCCATGTTCCCCGGCGAGCGCCCGCACCTCCGGCTTGGTCATCTCGCCCAGCGGAAACAGCGTCCGGCTGAGCTGTTCCTGCGTCAGGCCGAACAAGAAATAGGTTTGATCCTTGGAGCGGTCCGCGGGGCGGCTTAGAATCCAGCGGCCGCGTTCCGGGTCGAAGCGGTTGCGCGCGTAGTGCCCGGTGGCGATGCGGTCCGCGCCGATCTGCCGCGCGGTCTTGAGCAGCTGATCGAATTTCAAGTGGTTGTTGCAAAGCGAGCAGGGAATCGGCGTGCGCCCGGCCAGGTACTCATCCACGAACGGCCGGACCACGTCGCGCTCGAACCGGGCCTGCTCGTTCACCACGTAGTACGGCATGCCGAGCTGCTCGGCCACGCGCCGCGCGTCGTACACATCATCCAGCGAACAGCAGCGGCCTTCCACCTGCTCCGGCATGCCTTCGCGCCCGGCCAAGCGGCGCTGGTTCCAAAGCTGGAGCGTCAGGCCGATCAGGTCGCGTCCTTCCGCCTTGAGCAGCGCGGCGACGGTTGAGGAGTCGACGCCGCCGGACATCGCAACCGCGATCGTATTGTTGAGGAACGGCACAGTTCCATTCTATCGGGCGGCTCTCCGGTAGCATGGGGCCATGCGCACGGCCAAAGTCGCGATCCTCGGTTTCGGTACAGTAGGCTCTTCGGTGGCCCGGATCCTGCACGAAGAGCCGGCAGCCGCCGAGCTTGAGCTTGCCTATATTTCCAACCGCGGCATCGCGCGCAAGCGGGCAGCGTGGGTCCGCCCGCGGGTGCGGTGGACCGAAGACGCCGAGGAGGTGCTCGCTTCCGATGTCGATATCGTGGTGGAGCTGATCGGCGGCCTGCAACCCGCGGGAGAATGGGTGCGGCAGGCGCTTGCGAGCGGCAAGAGCGTGGTGACGGCCAACAAAAAGCTGATCGCGGCCGAGGGCCTCGCCCTGCATGCGCTTGCAAAGCAGCACGGGGCGCAGCTGCTCTACGGTGCCGCCGTCGCCGGGGGCGTGCCGGTCATCCCAGGCTTGCGGCAAGGGTTGGCGGGCGAGCGAGTCACCCGGATTGAAGGCATCCTGAACGGGACCTGCAACTACATCCTCAGCGGCATGGAGGAAGGCCGGGAGTACGCGCCCATGCTCGCCGAGGCGCAGGCCCGCGGCTACGCCGAGGCCGATCCGACGGAGGACGTCGGCGGGTTCGACGCGCGGGCGAAGCTGGTCATCTTGTCCCGCCTGGCGCTGCGGGCCGACGTGCCGGTAGAGGACGTGCGCTGCCGCGCGATCACCCGTTTGACCGCGGTGGACTTTGAATACGCGCGGCTCCTGGGCTGCACCATCCGACAAATCTCCCGCGCCGAGCTTGCCGGGGACGGCAGCGTCATCGCCCTAATCGCGCCCATGCTCGTGCCGGAGCGCTCGCCGCTCGCTTGGTCGCGCGGGACCGAAAACAGGGTGCTGGTGACGGGCGCGTTCGGGGGCGATGTGGTGTTTTCAGGCCACGGCGCGGGCGGCCATCCCACGGCCGTTGCTGTCGTTTCCGACCTGCTCGCCATCGCGCACGGGGCCGGGTCGGTCGACATCCCAAGCAAGCGGGCACCGGTGACGAGCGACCTGCACCTGCGGCATGCTGTCCGCTTCCTGGTGCGCGACCGGCCCGGCATCGTCGCCGGCATCGCGGCCGCGCTCGCGCGCGAAGGCATCAACATTGACGCCCTCTTGCAAAAGCCGGGTCACGGCAAGGCGAGCCTCCCGTTCGTGGTCACGGTCGAGCCCTGCCCAGGCTCCGCCCTGCGCCGCGCGCTGGCGGAGGTCGAAGAGCTGGACTGCCTCCTGGAGCCGCCGTTGGAGATGGGGATTTTAGAAGGGGAGTGAGGTTTAAAGCGGGAGCACGTACAGGCCCGGGATCAGCCGGAAGTGGCGCGGGTTGCCGGTCAGTATGCCGAACCCGAGCGAAAGCGCGGTTGCTCCGATAAGCAGATCGGCGAAAGGAACGGTGACGCCTCGGGCGCGCTGTTCGCCGTTCAGCTTACCCGCGAGCAAGGCAGCCTCGTTGGTGTACGGGTACACCGGAATGGTTTGCAGAAGATGTTCAACGTAGAACTTCCGCTGCATCTGCTTTACGTCGAATCGCCTGAAATAAACGCCGATTACCAGCTCAGTCAACCCGACGGACGAAAGAGCAAGTTCCTGTTCGCCCGTCGTGCGCACAATGCGCTCTATGACTAAATCCAGTGTTTCTCCTCGACGCTCGCCTGCAATTACGACGCTCGAATCCAGGATCAATCCCACGGATTTCGGAGCGGCTCCTGATTGCCCGCAATCACCGCGCGAAGGTCGTCTGCGAAGTCTTCATCTAAAGTAATACCCGAACCGTGCTCGCGAGCCAAACGCAGGCACTCCGATGCGAGTCGGGGCATCTCGTGCAAATGAACGTCGAGTTGCACCGCGGGCCGGTTTTTCCTGTCGATGATAATTGCCGTCCCGGCGTCGAGCTTCGCCAATACACCGGCAAAATCCCGTACTGCTTCAGCTTCGGAGATGTGGAGGGCAGCCATGCTGCGATCTTACATCGCTGCTTCGCAGCAAATTTCCAGGCGGGCCGTCTTACCTCCCAAACGCCTGCCGTACCAGCTCGGCAGCCCGGTCCAGGCCCTTTGCCTGTGCGATGGTGTGCTGCATGGCACGCGCTTTGTCGCGGTACCCCGGCTGCCCAAGCACCTGCTTCATGAGCGCCAGGAGGTTTTCCGGCGTGGCTCGGTCGAGCGTGAGAAACTCGCCCACGCCGTGGTGCGCGATGCGCGTAGCTACCCCCGGCTGGTCGTAGCCGATGGGGACGGCCACAAGCGGCACCGCCTCCGCCAAGGCGTCCAGCGTTGTATTCAGGCCCCCGTGCGTGATGCATAAGGCCGCGCGCTTGAGCAGCTCCCCTTGCGGAGCGTGGGGAACAAGCACCGCGTTCGCGGGTATCAGTCCCAGCTCCTCGGGCGTGCTGTTCCCGCCGACGGAAAACACCATCTGGATCTCCGGCATCTCCGCGGCCGCCCCCAGGATCGCGCGATGGAGCTGCGGATGATCGTTCACAAGCGTGCCGAGCGAGGCATATACCAACGGCCTCCCGTCCAGGCGGTCCCAGGGGAACGGGATCGGCTCGCGTCCTGCGCCGTCGGAAAATGGACCGGTGTAGTGGAAGTAAGGCGGCCGCGGCACGCCGGGCAGTTCAAACTCCTTGGGGCACTGGGCAAGGATGGCCAGATTGGACGCTGTGGCCCCAGGATTGCTCCAATCGATCTCCAAGCCGGACTGCCGGGCATAGGCTTGCACGACCGGCTGAACCGCCGCGAACAGCCCGCCGAACTCCTGCAAGCCTGCCCGGTTGCGCGCCCGGGCTTCGGGCGTGTCCTCATACGGCAGGCTCAGGACTATCGGCGGTGTGGCGTCGGTGTAGTCGGGGGGCAGGATGTTCCAAATTTGGACGTACGGCAAGCCGAGGCTGAGCGCAACGAGCTCCACCTTTTCAAAAGCCGCGTCCAGGACAACGGCTTCCACCCCGGCTTCCCGCAGCTTGCCCGGAAGCCGGCAGTACGCGGTCTCAAGGAATGGAGGGTGGATCGTACCCATGGCATACCGCATGACCTCGATGCCGTGCATGGAGGCGATCGGACCCCAGATGCGCGCGACCGAACCGCGCGGATACTCCTCCTCAGCATAGGACACAAACTGGAGGCCGGCAGCCGCTGCGGCAGGCCCGCAATCGGGAATACCGAAGAAGATCGGCTCGTCGCCGCGCGCTTGAAGCTTGCGGGCAAGCGCCATCATGGGGTTGAGGTGGCCCGCAAGGGGCAGGCTGAGAAAACCGAGTTTCATGGGCAGATCCTTGGGGGAAGTTCATCGTGCACCATCGACGGCACCAGTCTGAGATGCGCAGCGGGCCGGTGCGTTACGTGGGTCGGCATCTCACTTCGACATGAAACCAGCACGACCCCGGCGCAGTGCATCTCCGTCCGTACTGCCCGAACCCATCACCGACCCGGTCGCCTCCGCCAAGGCCGCCGGACTCCGCTATGTGACCGACCGGCAGCCGGGCATCCGACGCAAGAAGCACGGCGCGCACTTCCGCTACCTCGACCCAGAAGGCAAGCCGGTCAAGGATGAAGCAGTGCTGGCCCGCATCAAGTCCCTGGTGATCCCTCCTGCATGGTCTGATGTGTGGATCGCTCCGCGCGAAAACGCGCACCTGCAAGCCACGGGACGCGACGCGAAAGGCCGCAAGCAAAGCCGCTACCACCCCAAGTGGCGCGAGACCCGGGATGAAACCAAGTACGAGCGCATGATGCACTTCGCCGCCGCCCTGCCGCGCATCCGCGAGCATGTGGAGGGAGACCTGAGCTTGCCCGGGCTGCCCCGCCGCAAGGTGCTCGCAACCATCGTCAAGCTCATGGAGGAAACGCACATCCGCGTCGGCAACGCCGAGTACGCGAAGGAAAACAAGAGCTACGGGCTGACCACCATGCGCAACAAACACGTGGAGGTTGAGGGCTCCGAGATCACGTTCTCCTTCCAGGGCAAGAGCCGCGTGCAGCACACCATCAGCCTGCGCGACCGACGGCTCGCGGGCATCATCAAGCGCTGCTCGGATATCCCCGGCTACGAGCTTTTCCAATACTTGGACAAGGAAGGCGAGCGGCACTCGATCGACTCAGCGGACGTGAACGAGTACCTGCACGAGATTACCGGCGAGCACTTCACGGCCAAGGATTTCCGCACCTGGGCCGGCTCCGTGCTGGCCTGCGAAATGCTGCACGGACTCGAACCGTTTTCAACCGAAACGCAGGCCAAAAAGAACGTCGTCGAAGCGATCAAAGCGGTCGCGGAGCGGCTGGGCAATACGCCCTCGATCTGCCGCAAGTGCTATGTCCACCCGGTGGTGCTGGAAGCCTACCTGGGCGGCAAAACGCTCGAAGCCGTGAAGGAAGAAGTCAAGCACGAGGTGGAAGAAGCGCTCGAAGAAGGGCACGCGCTTAGGAGGCAGGAGCGGGCCTTGGTTGAGCTGGTCGAGCGGAACCTGTTGGCAGCGAAAGCCTGAGAGCGTATTTGCAATCTATGCAGTCAAGTAAGGTGTCATCTTGAACGAAGTAAAGGATCTGCTTTTTGCGCGCCGCGCCGTAAAAGCAGATCCTTCGTCGCTTCGCTCCTCAGGATGACCCGGTCCTTCTATGGTGTAAACCTCTTACAACTCAGCTGCCTTGTGCAGATACTTGATAGCCCGCTTAAAGATCAGCGTGCGGGCGAAGTTGCGGACCTTGATCGAGTCGCGGTCGAACCATTCGATCACCCCGCAAATCTGCTCGCCGTCCTCCATAACAAACACCATGGCGGTTTGCGCGTGTACCTGCTTATGGAGGTAAAGCGCCTCGGCGTGGCTTGCCGCCGTTTGGCGTCCGCCTGTGGGCAGGGCTTCATGGCGCACAAGCGGAGCGGGCCCGCGC
>CAXTSB010000003.1:0-1406 GCA_964246845.1 uncultured Acidobacteriaceae bacterium | reverse complement strand
CCTGGAAGGCCCGCGCAGGCGGCGGGGTGCCGGGGGCACCGGCCGTGCACCGTTCGGCAGCCGCGGGCTCACCAGCTTGCGCGGGCCTTCCAGGTTCGGCGCGTCCGGCACGGCGCACACGGGCGCAGCTGCGTGGGCACGCGAAATCTGCGGAAAAGGCTTGGCGGCATAGGCCATGGTCTGTGCTCGTCGCGCCCGCCGAAGCGGGCTGATGTTTTGAGGATTTGCCCGCGAGTGTAGCGCAGCTAACGCATGGACCGCAATTCATTTCGACCGGCCCCGGATTACCGCCGTGCGGCTGAAGCAGCGAGGGCCGCCGCCATGCTGTCGAGCGACAACGAACGCAGCAGGTTGCGGCGCATGCCGGACTCGACCTCGTTGATTGAGTGCGCCGCGCCCTCGATCCATGCGAACCGGGCGTCCTCGATCAAGCCGCCGAGCTCCCGCGCGAGATCCACGTTGCGGGTCATTCCGGCTTGACCCGCTTTGTGCAGCATCAGGTCGCGCAGGAGGCCGCGCAGGGCGTGCAAGAGAGCCTGGGTTTTTTCCTGCCCTTCAGCCCCGGCGCGAAAGCCTTCCGTCGTGCGGAACAGGGCGCTCCAGTCCGGCTCGCGCAGCGCCGTACGCAGGATGAGCAGGGCTTGCGTACGGCTTTCCAGGTACGCCGGCAAATCGAAGCCGAGCGCCGCGCCGACCGCGCCTTCACTCAGGCGTGCGACGAGCGCCCGTTCTTGCGGTTTCAGCGTGGGGCGGCGCTCCGCGAGCAACCCTTCAAGCTCCGCGACGGGAAGCGGCGCGAGCGCGAAGGCGGCCATGCGCGAGCGGATAGTCGGCAGCAGCTCGCCGGGATTGGCGGAGAGGATCATCAAGGTCGCGTGCGGGGGCGGCTCTTCAAGCACTTTCAGCAGCGAGTTCGCGGCTTCCTTGATGAACGCGGAGCTCGGAAAGATGTAGAACGCACGGCGGGCTTCCGCGGGCACGCGGTAGATTTCGCGGATGACCGTCCGCACCTGGCCGAGCTTAACGAGCAGCTGCGGCGGGTCAGGCGGGATGACCAGCACATCCGGGTGCGTCCGGACCAGGATCCTCGTGTCTTTTTTATCGGCCTCGCGCAGCTCCTCGCGCGCGGCCACGGCCTCCTCCACGCGCGCCTTGAGCGGCGCGGACGCGGCGATGCGGCGGCAGTTGGCGCACACGCCGCAAAAGTCGGGCAGCGCGCCCGGCGGCGGCGCGAGGCAGTTGGCCGCCTGCGCCAGCATGAGCGCGAGGGTGTACTTGCCCACGCCGCGCGGCCCTGACAGCAGGACGGCGTGCGGCAAGCGCTCGACCAGGAGCGACTCGCGCAGGAGCCGGACGGGGAGCGCGTGGCCGTGGCGGTCGGCGATGGGCATGGGTTAAAGTTACAG
>CAXTSB010000002.1:56069-56963 GCA_964246845.1 uncultured Acidobacteriaceae bacterium | reverse complement strand
TAAACTTCCCCATGGCGCTCCTTGTCGGCGACTGGCAGCTCGGACGCACCGTGCACATCGGCAAGCGCGGCCCGCATGGCCGCGAGCGGGGCGGCGCGCCCCGTCCACAGCGACCATTGCCGCGCCCCCTGGTGCAGAAACATTTCCAGCCCGTCGATCACTTCGATGCCGCGGGCCCGCGCGGCACGCACCAGGGGTGTTTCGCGGGGGCGGTACACGGTTTCAAACACCACCTGCGCGCCGTCAAGCGCGTCCTCGTCCACGGGCAGTACATCGGCCAGCGCGCCGGCCATGCCGGAAGGCGTTGTGTTCAGGATGACGTCGAAGCCGCGGATGCGCGAGCGCTCCGCAACGCGCGCGCCGCTTTCGCGCGCGAGCTGCTCCGCCGCGGCGCGGGTCCGGTTCAGGATCGCGACCTCGGCTCCCGCGGCCTGCAAGGCGAATGCCGCCGCCCGCGCAGCCCCGCCCGCGCCCAGCAGCAGCACACGCGCCCCAGGAAGCGGAATGCGCCGGGCGAGCGGCTCCGCGATCGCCGCCGCATCCGTATTGGTGCCCCAAAGGGTGCCGTCCTCCTGCCGCAGCACCGTGTTGACCGCGCCGATGGCCGCCGTCAGCGGGTCGACCACGTCCAGCCTCGGCAGCAGGCTTACCTTCCACGGCATGGTTACGCTCAGCCCCGCCAACGGCAGCCCGCGCACAAGCTGAAGCAGGTCGTCGAGGGATGTGGTTTGCAGCGGCAGGTACACCGCGTCCACGTCCGCCGCCTGGAATGCGGCATTGTGCATCGCGGGGGAAAGCGAGTGCGCGACGGGGTTGCCGGCCACCCCGTAAACCCGCATATCGGGCCCGATCTGGGCGGCTCGGTACATGCCGAGCAGGGCGGAGGCCGCAACC
>CAXTSB010000002.1:55062-56059 GCA_964246845.1 uncultured Acidobacteriaceae bacterium | reverse complement strand
GGGGGTCGCTTCGCCGGCCGACGCCGCGGCAAAGGTCCACGCGCTTCCGGCACGCAGGCCCAGCACGCGGCTGGGCAGCCCTTGCACGCCCATACACATGCCGACAATCGGCACCTCGCGCGAGGCAGCCTCCACAAAGCGCAGCATATGGAGGTTGTCGGCCAAGCTTTGCGCGGTGCCGACCACTTTACATACAGACGCGCCCGCGGCTGCCCCGAGGCCGCGCAGCCTGGCCAGAGTGCCCGACAGGTCGCCGGTGCCGCTGAAGTCATGCGCGCTGACCACAAGCTCTGCCGAGACGGGCGCGAGCTCCTGCCCGAACCGGTGCAGACGCTCGGGCGGAACCGCGGCCAGTGTTTCCAACTCAAGGTCGACCAGGGCCGCGCCGCTCTCTGCAAACCGGAGCAGCAGCCGCAGCTGCTCTTCCGGTGACCCCGCAAAGCCGCCTCCGCCTTCCTGCCGACGGCACGTCGCGAGAACCTGCGCTTCGGGATGCCGGCGCAGGAATGCCTCTAAAACAGCCGTTCCCTCGTCCGGCGCTTTCAGAAGATCGAACCGGAACTCGAAGAAGCCGCCGTGCTCCGCTTCCGCGAGCGCCTGCCGGAGCAGCTCTTCCGGCGTCGCGGCCCCGAGCGCGACGCACACCCGACCAAGCCGGGCGAGTCTGAGAGGAAGATGGGCGGGGCGTGGCGGCAAGCGGGTCGCTTTCTCGTGCGCGGAGGCGGCGCGTCCTGATGCTAGACGGAAGCGGGAACGGAGTAAACCGGCGGCGCGGGGGCCGGTACGGTTTAATAAGGAGATGGAATCAACCGTCGAGCTTTCTCCCGCGCCCGAGCAGCAGACACACCCCTGGACCGTACCCACGCCGGAAGCGCTCGAAAGCTGGGTGCGCGGCGCGCTCGGCCGCCACATGATGCTGGTCGCGGCCATTACCGCCGCAGGCGCGCCGCGCACCACAGAAACAGCCCAGCGCCCCGACCCCCACGCGGTCGCGCTA
>CAXTSB010000002.1:52770-55052 GCA_964246845.1 uncultured Acidobacteriaceae bacterium | reverse complement strand
CCGCGCCCCCCGCCCCCACCCCCCCCGGCCCCGCCCCCCACGACGGAACCAGCCCTGCGCCACTACGACGACGCGGTCGCGATCCTAAGCATGACCGGCTCGCAGCTGGGTTTGCTGAACAGCGTGCATCCCGACCGCGACATCCGCGACACGGCGCAAGCGCAAATCCAGAATGTCGCGCAGGCAGGCGTGGCCCTCGGGCTGAACCGCGATGTATATGCGGCGCTCAGCGCGGTTTCGCTCGACGATGAGGACGCGGCGACCCGCCACTACCTGGAACGCACCCTGTTAAGCTACCGGCTGGCCGGCGTGGACCGGGACGAAGCGACGCGGGAAAAGCTGCGGGCGCTCCATGAGCGCGCGACGGCGCTGTCCCTCCAGTTCGGGCGCAACGTACAGGAAAGCGTCGGGACCGTCGTGACTTTATCGGAAGAGTTGGGCGGTTTGCCCGCGGATTATCTTGCCTCGCACCCGCCGGCCGAGGACGGCACAATCACGCTCACAACCGCGTTCCCGGACTACCTGCCGGTGATGACGTTCGCGGAAAACGCCGACCTGCGCCGCCGCATGTTTCTGGCCTATCAAACCCGGGCTTACCCGCAAAACGTCGAAGTGTTGCGTGAACTGCTTGCGATCCGGCATGAGATCGCGGACCTGCTCGGCTTCGCGAACTGGGCCGACCTGGCCACCGCCGATCAAATGATGGGCTCCGCGGCCAACATGCAGGGCTTCATCAACGAGTTGGACCGGGCTACGGCGGAAGGCGCGCAGCGGGAATACGCGCAGGTGCTCGGCTTCGCGCGCGGGCGTGGTTTGGGCGCGGAGGCCGACATTGACGCCGCGAGCCGGGGCTTTTGGCTCGAACAATACCGACGGGCCGAGTTCGCGTTCGACTCGCAGGAGGTCCGTCCGTACTTTCCCTACGCCGCCGTCCAAAAGGGTGTTCTCGACTTGGTGGCCGACCTGTTCCGCGTTCGCTTCGAGCCGGTCGAGGACGCTGATACCTGGCACGAGGACGTGACGACCTGGGACGTATTCGACGCGCGGGAACCCGGCGCGCAGCTGGGCCGCTTTTACCTGGACATGCACCCGCGCGAGGGCAAGGACAAGTGGTTTTCCGCCGCGCCGCTCATCCCCGGCGTGCGCGGCGCGCGCCTGCCGGAAGCGGCGCTGATCTGCAACTTTCCCCAATCAAAACAGGGCGAGCCGGCGCTGCTGCAGTACTCCGACGTGACCACCTTCCTCCATGAGTTCGGCCATCTGATGCATGCGCTTCTGGGCGGCCATCAGGAGTGGGCGGGCCTGAGCGGCATCGCGACCGAGGGCGACTTCGTCGAGGTGCCCTCGCAGATGCTGGAAGAGTTCTTCCACGACCCCAAGCTGCTCCAACGCTTCGCGCACCACCACCAAACCGGCGAGCCGATCCCGATCGAGCTGGTGGACCGCATGAACCGCGCCGGAGCCTTCGGCCGCGCCGACGGCATCCGCACGCAGCTCTTCTACACAAGCTACTCGCTCGACACCCATCGGATTGCCCCTTCGGAGCTGAACCTGGAGCATTTGCTGCAAGACGATTACCGGCGCTTTCTCCCATATGCCTGGGTCGAAGGCAACCGCCTGTACGCGAGCTTCACGCACCTGACCGGCTACTCGTCGAACTACTACACCTATATGTATGACAAGGTGATCGCGCTCGACTTCTTCCGGGAGTTCGCGAAAGGCGAGCTCGCGGCGGTGAGCGAACGCTACCGGGAGCAGGTGATCGCGCCCGGCGGCTCCAAGCCCGGCAAGGATCTCGTGCAGGCGTTTCTGGGCCGCGAGCAAAGCCCGGAAGCGTTCACGGAGTGGCTGGAGGAGGCTCTGCCTCGCTGACGGTGAGCTGCTGATTGGTGGGCGTCGGTTCGAGTTGGGCTCCGCGCAGCCAGACGATCTCGCCCTGCCACTCCAAGAGCGGCCACCCCGCGCGGTCGGGCGGGTCGACGCCCATGCGCTCCAGCACCTCCTTGACCCGCTTGGGCGCGCCCGAGGAGTGGCGCAGGCGCACCCGGTCGCCGGGCCGCGCCGCGCGCAGGATGGCGGGCGGGTGTTCGCCTTCTGCTCCGGCAGCCATGCCGATGCGAACGCGGTGACCAAACCCGGCACCCTCGCCGGGAACAGCGATGCTTACCTTCGCTTCCGTCTCCTGAACAGGCGCTTGCCGCAGGAAGCGCAGCTCGCGCGGGGTGCGCTCAGCGCGCAGCTCGGCCGTAAGCTGCTCCCTACGCGGCGGCTGCACCCGGCTC
>CAXTSB010000002.1:0-52760 GCA_964246845.1 uncultured Acidobacteriaceae bacterium | reverse complement strand
CCCCTACGCGGCGTGCGGCCCGCTGGCCCTTCCACGAGCGCACGCACCCGCGCGGTTTCGTCGTAGCCGAGCGGGCCGCCGAGCTCCTCAGCAGCCGCGCGCAGGAGGCGCCCGCGCAGAGCCGGGTGCAGCCGCCGCAGGGCTTCCACCTCGATCGCGAGCGAGCGCTCTCCTGGAACAGTCGAGCTCGCGCGGCCGCCGCCCCGTACCGCCCGGCCCGGCAGGAGCAGCCCGGGCAGGAGCCGCCGGACCGCCGCCTGCCAGTACTCCTAGTCTTCGCGGGCCAGCGCGGCCACCTGCGCCAGGTGTTCGGGGGCTTGTGGATTCAACTCCTTCATCACTTCATGTCGGATGCGGTTACGGGTAAACCGCGGGTCCTGGTTGGTCGCGTCCTCGCGCCAGGGCTGGCCCAGGCTGTCAAGGTAGGCGCGCAGTTCGGTTCGCCGCGCTTGGAGCAGCGGGCGGACCAAGATGCCGGCGCAGGGGCCGGGCGATCCGGGCAGGTCGGCCGCGAAGACGATGGGATGGATGCCGCCCAGCCCGCGCGTCCACGCGCCGCGCAGCAGCTGCCCCAGAACAGTTTCCGCCTGGTCATCGAGCGTGTGCCCGGTCGCGACTACGTCGAGCTCGCCGGAGCCAAGGAGGCGCTTAGCCCAGCCATAGCGTTCGGCCCGGCCCCGCTCCTCCCATCCGGACGGAAGCTTTCCCAGCTCGGGCCGGTACACGATGCAGGGCAGGTGGAGCGAGCCTGCG
Organism: uncultured Acidobacteriaceae bacterium; assembly: GCA_964246845.1. Lineage (GTDB taxonomy): Bacteria > Acidobacteriota > Terriglobia > Terriglobales > Acidobacteriaceae > EB88. The sequence goes on along the minus strand of CAXTSB010000002.1, from coordinate 52,007 downwards.
AGCGCCTCCACCCATGCAGCATCTTTCGCGGACTCCGCCCGCAGGCCGTGGTCGACGTGCAGCACGCGGAGCGCCCAACCGTGCTTGGGTGCGAGCATGTGGGCCGAGCGCAAAAGCGCCACCGAGTCCGCGCCGCCTGAGGTCATGAGCCCGAGCCGGGTTCCGGCGGGCAGCCGAGCGGTGAAAGACGGCGGCATGACGGCGGGTCGGGGCACTGCTTCAGGGTACGGCCCGGTCCGTATTCTGTGGCCTGCCGCCGATGTTTTTACGTCGGGCTTACCCGTTTTGGAACGGAGCGCGCTTACAACTCCAAAACGGAACAGGAAAGACGTCTCAGGTTTGAAAAAGCGAAAACAGTTCTTGCACCCGCACCAGCGTCCTGTAATCTGATAGGAACTCTCTTTGAGCGCATGGATACCGCTCCGGCGCCCTTGGTTCTTTCACACGGGATTTGCGTCTAAAGCACTAAAGTTTCGGTTTGCGCTCGAAAGAGAAGTGAGGGCTTCTAGTGAATTCAACGGTTAAGACGATCATCTTCTGGGTTTTCATCTTCGCCTGCCTGATTCTGCTGTGGCAGGTGTTCCAGAAGAGCTCAGGCTCCGGGCACGATCAGGATATGGCGTTTTCGTCATTCCTCCAGGATGCACAGGCGGGTCAGGTACAGGACGCTACGGTTACGGGCGGCGAGGTGCATGGCAAGCTCAAGAACGGCACCGCCTACCATGTGACGGTTCCGGCCAACTACCCCAAGCTGTACGACGTTTTGCAGGACAACCACGTTTCGGTTTCCGTCCGCGACAACCAAGGCTCGTCCTGGCTGCCGCTCTTGTTCAATCTCGGTCCCATCCTGATCATCGGCGCGCTGTGGTTCTTTATGCTGCGCCAGATGCAGTCGGGCGGCAACAAGGCGCTGTCGTTCGGCAAGAGCCGGGCGCGCCTCCTGTCCATGCAGCAGAAAAAGGTCACATTCAAGGATGTGGCCGGCGTGGACGAGGCCAAGGAAGAGCTCAAGGAGATTATTGAGTTCCTCCGGGAAGCGCAGAAATTTCAGAAGCTGGGCGGGCGCATTCCCAAGGGCGTGCTGCTTGTCGGACCTCCGGGCACAGGCAAAACCCTGCTGGCGCGCGCGGTGGCCGGCGAAGCAAATGTTCCGTTCTTCTCCATCTCCGGTTCGGACTTCGTCGAGATGTTTGTCGGCGTAGGCGCATCGCGTGTACGCGACCTGTTCGAGCAGGGCAAGAAGAATGCTCCCTGCATCATCTTTATCGATGAAATCGACGCGGTCGGACGTCATCGCGGCGCGGGTCTCGGCGGCGGCCACGACGAGCGTGAGCAGACCCTGAACCAGCTGCTTGTAGAGATGGACGGTTTTGAGGCGAACGACGGCGTGATCCTGGTCGCAGCCACGAACCGGCCCGACGTACTTGACCCCGCGCTGCTGCGTCCCGGCCGCTTTGACCGTCGCGTGATTGTAGGCCGGCCCGACGTGCGCGGACGCGAGGAAGTGCTCGCAGTCCACGCCCGCAAAGTGCCTACGGCCGAGGACGTCGACCTTCGCGTGATGGCGCGCGGCACACCGGGCTTTTCCGGCGCCGACCTGGCCAACATGGTGAACGAGGCCGCATTGAACGCTGCCCGTATGAACCGGAAGTCGGTCACCATGCTTGACTTCGAGTCCGCGAAGGACAAGGTGCTGATGGGCGCGGAGCGCAAGTCCATGCTGCTGAGCGACGAGGAAAAGCGGGTCACCGCCTACCACGAAGCCGGGCACGCCTTGGTCGCCGCGGTTCGCAAGCACGCCGACCCGCTGCACAAGGTCACCATCATCCCGCGCGGCATGGCGCTCGGCGTCACCATGCAGCTCCCCACGGACGACAAGCACACCGTCACCAAGGACTACCTGGAAACGCAGCTTGCCATCTTGATGGGCGGCCGCATCGCCGAGGAGATCTTCCTCAAGCAGATGACCACCGGTGCCGGCAACGACATTGAGCGCGCCACCGACCTGGCCCGTAAGATGGTGTGCGAGTATGGCATGAGCCGCATGGGTCCGCTTACTTTCGGCAAAAAGGAAGAGCAAATCTTCCTGGGCCGTGAAATCGCGCAGCACCGCGATTTCTCCGAGGAAACGGCGCGGCAGATCGACTCTGAGGTCCGCTCCATGGTCGACGAGGCATACAAGTCGGCCTATGGCATCCTTGACTCCCAGCAGGACAGCATGCACCGCATGGCCTCTGCCCTGTTGGAGCGCGAGACAATCGATGCCAACGACATTCGGGCGATTCTTGAGGGCAGGGAACTGCCCCCGATGAAGTCCTCCGGAGGTCCGTCGAACGGCAACCCGACCGGCGATGTACAGCAGGTGCTCAAGCCCGAACCCAAGCACGGCGGCGCGTTTCCGGAAGGCAGCCCGTCTCCCGCGTAACCCTCGCACCAGAACAAATTCAGGAGAGGCAGCCCGCAAGGGCTGCCTCTCCTGTTTTCCGGCCGTCCGCCGCGAAAGGCAAAGTTCACATTGCGGCAGCGCTTCTCACTGATTCTGTTAATCGTCCTGCTCGATGCCATGGGGATCGGCATGGCGTTTCCGACCATGCCTGCCCTCCTGCGCATGCTCCTCCATGGCGGCGGGACCGCCATGGTCGCGCGGCACTATGGCTGGCTGTTGGCAGCGTACGCCGGCACGAATCTGCTGTCCTCGCCGGTACTGGGCGCGCTCAGCGACCGGTACGGACGTCGCCCCGTACTGCTTGCAGGGCTGTTCGGGACCGCGTTCGACAACACGATCCTGGCGCTCGCGCCCAACCTTTCGATCTTGTATCTGGGCCGCACGCTTGCCGGGATCACCGGAGCCACCTTGACGGTGGCGAATGCGTACATCGTCGACACCGCGAAACAGGACCGCGCGCAGGCATTCGGGCGGATGAACGCAGCTTTCGGCATCGGGTTTATCGCGGGGCCCATGCTGGGCGGCTTTGCCGGAAACTACAGTGTCCGCGCACCCTTTTTGCTGGCGGCTGGGTTGAACTGCATCAGCGCACTTGTTTGTCTGTTCGCGCTTCCCGAGTCGCGGGAGCGCGGGCAGGTTGAACCGCTCAGTTTCGGCAAGCTCAACCCATTCGCGCCCTTGGCAAGCGTTTTCAGGATCATCGGCATCGCTCCACTGTTGTACGTCTTTGCCGCAATCAGCGCAGTGAATCAGGTTACGGGTGCGCTTTGGGTCATTTACGGCAATACGCGCTTCGGCTGGTCGCCTATGCTGGTAGGCACATCGCTGGCTTTATATGGGTTGTTATATGCAATCGGCCAAGCTGTACTGCCTGCCCATGCGGAACGACGTCTCGGGCGGCCGGGCACGGTCGCTTGCGGCATTGCCGCCGATATGGCCGGCTTCGGACTGTTTGCCGTCGCGCGCACCACGGCGGGGGCCTTCGCGGTCATGCCTTTGTTCGCGGCCAGTGGCGTGTCCTTGCCTTCTCTGCAATCCATGCTGGCCGACTACGTTGATAAAGCACGGCAAGGCGAACTGCAAGGGGTGCTCACGAGCATCAGTTCCGTCCTCGCCGTATTGTCTCCGGTCGCCGCTTCCAGCCTGTACGGCCTGCTTCAGCAAAAGCTGCCGCAACTTCCTGGAGCGATCTGGTTGTTTGCCTTGCCCCTATTCGCCCCTTGTTTCTTCCTCCTGCGCGGCAGCCCGAGTTTATACAAAGCGCAGGCTGAGTGAACAGGCGGGCGTGCTCCCACTCATTTTCGCCGCCAGCGCACCCCGTCTTTTCCGTCCTCGATTACGATGCCCTTGGCTGTAAGCTCATCGCGGATTGCGTCCGAGCGGGCGAAATTGCGCGCGCGCCGGGCTTCCTTACGCTCTTCCAACAGAGCGTTGACGCGGGCGTCTGAAAGCCCGCGCTGCGCGAGCAGGGCCGCCGGGGCTTCGCCGAGGCGGCCTTCGCACTCCGCCCAGGCCAGGGCCGCTTGCGTGATCGCCGCATCGTCGGTCGCGAGCACCGCGAAGATACGGTCAAAGCGGGCCAGCAAATCCAGGAGCGCGCGCGCGTTGGCGGACCCAAGCCTTCCCGAGTCAGCAGCAGTGTTCGCCAGCCGCACGGTTTCAAACACCGCCGCCCTGGCCGCCGCCGTGTTCAGGTCGTGCGCCAGCGCCTGGTCGAACGCCTCGGTGTGCCGTGCAATCGCTGTTGCGAGCTCCGGATTCTCGCTGCCGCCTTGTGTCTTCAGAGCTGAAACACGGTCGCGAAACGCCCGCAAACGCTCCAGCGCCGCCGATTCCGCCTGCAGCCCTTCAAAGGTGAAGTTCAAAGGCTGCCCATACGGGACCGCGATGAGCAGCGAGCGGATGGCTGAGGCTTTGTAGCCGCGCAGAAGCAGGTCGCGCAGCGTGTGAAAATTCCCTTCGGACTTCGACATTTTCTTGCCGTCCACCAACAGGAACCGCACATGGAACCAGTGCCGCGCGAATGGAACGCCGGTCGCGCCTTCCGACTGCGCGATCTCATTCTCATGGTGCGGAAACATCAAGTCTTCTCCGCCGGCGTGCAGGTCGAACGAGGGGCCCAAATAGCGCATCGCCATGGCGGAGCACTCGATATGCCAGCCGGGCCGCCCGGGGCCGATCGAGGAAGCCCAGTGGTGCTCGCCGGGTTTGGGCGCCTTCCACAGCGCGAAATCCCGCGCGGAATCCTTGTCGTATTCGTCCACGTCGACCCGCGCGCCGTCGTGCATGCCGCTGAAGTCCTTCTTCGACAGCTTGCCGTATTCGGGGTCGCCCGCGATGCGGAAGTACCAGGACCCGTCTTCAACCTGGTAGGCCAGCTTTTTCGCGGCCAGCTGCTCGACCAGCGCCACCATTTCAGGGATGTGCTCGGTGGCGCGCGCGACCACGGTGGGCCGCTCGACCTGGAGCCAGTCCAGGTCCTCGAAAAAAGCTTCTTCGAACCGCCGCGTGTAATCGGCGATGGGCAGACCGGCCGCCGCCGCGTTGCGGATGATTTTGTCATCCACATCCGTGATGTTCATGACGTGTTCGACTGAGTTGCCCCACATCTCCAGCGCGCGCCGCAGCACGTCCACATGCAGGAACGTGCGGAAGTTGCCGATGTGGCCGTAATCGTAGGTGGTCGGCCCGCAGGCGTACATGCGGAGCGTCGATCCACTATGGGGAGCAAGCGGTTCCAAGCGATCGCTCAGGGTATTGAAGAGGCGAACCGTCATGCGGGAAGGCGGGAGCTTTTCATCACTCGCGATTTTACTAGGCCTCCATCCTCGGGTGGACGTGCGGAAGCGCTCAAGATGCGGGCAGCGGTGCGCTGCTTCGACCTTTAAAGCGGAGCATGGGCCGCTCGATCCAGTGCCAGCTCAACCAGCCGAGTGCAGCACACACCAGGGAGGCGATAAGAAACGTGATCCATGGCGAGCCCCGGCGGTGCCAAATGAGCAAGCTTTCCACCGGCCAACCATAAAGGTAAAGTCCGTAGGAGACGTCTGGGAAGAGCTTCCATCGCACCGGTGCCGGCCACGGCAAACGTCCGGCGTAAAGAGCAAGTAGCCGCCGCACAGGATCAGCAAGGATTCAAACAGGAAAGGGCCGCCGAGCGGGCTGAGTAGAAGCAGCCCGGCCGCAGCCATTGCAACAACTGGAAGGAATCTGATGCGGTCACGGAAAAGGTGAAAAAGGGTGCCCACCAGGTAGGCAAAGGTCAAGCGGCACTGCTGAAACGGATCACCGACGAGCAGGGTTAAACGTAGGGGGAGATGAAAGCGGCCCAGTATGCCGCCCGGGAGTAAGCCGGCGAGGGCGACGAGCGCAATCCCGGCGACCATGCGCCGCCTCTGTAGAATCCCGAAAACGCCCAGGAGCGCGATGCCTGTGTAGCAGCGGAATTCGTAGTTGATCGTCCAAAGCGCGCCGTTTGCTGAAGGGTAGGGCATGCCGGGAAAAACCGGCGGCGTGAACGGGTAGCTCAACGTAGCTAGGCTGAATGGAAACATAAAGCTGAATTTGGAGAAGAAATGCGTAGTTCCGGGTGCAGCCACGCCGACCACAATCGTGCTCAGCAGCGCAGCCACCATATAGCCGGGAACAATCCGCAGCACGCGCTTTCGGAAAAAAGGAATAAGCCGTGGTTCACTTTCCCAGCTGCGGGTGATCAGGTAGCCGCTTAAAAGAAAGAAGCCATCGACGCCCAGGTTGCCGAAAGTGATGCTTGTATGAGTCACGCGAGCCAGCAGCTCGCGTGACTTACTGCCGTCCGTAAGCTCCGGCGCATGTGACAGCAGGACCGAAAGCGCAAACGCAATCCGGAACAAGTCCAGGTTGCGGTTGCGCGCTCCGGCGTCTTCCGGCGCGGGAAGGGAAGTCGATTTGCCGGCCGAGTCCGCTGCTTTTAGTGCCTCAGTCACATGCATACAGGCTGCATAGTACACCACGGTAACCAATGAGAAATGTCGAAGGCTGGCCGAAAGGCTCTGAGTGAGAGTTCTTAGTCAGCCGAGCCGGAGCCGGGGGTCTGCTTCGATCTCAGGCGGGGCTGTGTTCCCGGCGAGGAGCTTGGGCCAGGCCGCGGCGGCGATCATCGCGGCGTTGTCGGTCGAAAGCGCGAGCGAGGGGAAGAGCACCGGCAGGGAACTTCGGGCCGTGAAGGAGGCCCGGAGTTCGCGGTTGGCGGCGACGCCGCCTGAAACCAGGACCGTGCGCGCGCCGTGCCGCGCGGCCGCGGACAGGGTGCGCTCCACTAGGTTCCCGACCACCGCGTGCTGAAACGACGCGAGCAAGTCGAGCGTTGCCGCATCACAACGCGCCCGGAGTTCCTCGCGCGGTGCGCCCGCCCGCTCCCGAGCCGCGGGAAGGAGGCCGTGCGCTTCCGCGTGGCGCAAAGCCGCGGTCTTGATGCCGGAAAATGAGAATAAGGCTTCCGCCTCCGCGGGTCCGGGCCGCTGCCGGCCCTCGCGCGGCCGCACTTCCGCGAACCGGAACGGCACCGCGTGGGGATTGCCCCACGGCGCGAGCGCGTCGATGGCAGGGCCGCCGGGGTAGCCCAGGCCCAGCATCTTCGCAACCTTATCGAACGCTTCCCCCGCGGCGTCATCGACCGTGCGCCCCACGATGCGGTAGTGCCAGCCTCCGTCGGTACGCGAAGCGAGATAAAGGTGCGTATGCCCGCCCGAAACCACAAGCGCGAGCGCGGGAGCCGCGACAGCCTCGTGCTCCAAGAGCACGGCGTGGATATGGCCCTCAAGATGGTTGACCGCGACGAGCGGTTTGCGCAAGGCCCAGGCCAGCGTCTTTGCATATGTCACCCCTACCAGCAAAGCCCCGGCGAGCCCCGGCCCTTCCGTGACGGCAACTGCATCCAGCTCAGGAAGCGAAACTCCAGCCTCGGCCAGCGCTGCCCGCGCCACGGGCACGATATTGCGCAGGTGCTCGCGCGAGGCCAGTTCCGGCACGACGCCGCCCCAGGGCGCATGCACCGCGAACTGCGAGGCGACGACGTTGGACAACGTTTCGCGGCCGCGCCGCACCACGGCCGCCGCTGTTTCGTCGCACGAGCTTTCCAGCCCAAGCACCAGCCCGCTACTTGGATTGCTGGGCATCGGTGTGGAAGCGCTGGTAGTCTCCATCGTCGATCTGGATTTCCGCCCGGTAGCCGGTCCAGCCCAGCGCCTTGCCGAGCACATGTACATGCGCGCTGGTGGGCAGCCACAGCTCCTGGTTCACGAGCTTTTGATCGAAGGAGAAGCTCGATCCCTTGCCGACGGCGAGCAGCCCGAAGCCGACCTTGTAGTCATCGTGGAACACAGCATTGAGCCGGCGCACCTGCAAATCGTGCTCATCTATCCATACGGTGCCGCTGATGTCCTTGGAGGCGTTTTCAGCGCGGCCGTGGGTTTTCGCGTGCGGGTCGCCGGTAAAGTCGAACGCGATCATGGGCCGCGCATCGATCGCCTCGCGCCGCGGCGTGGACACCTTCATAATCTCCAGAATGCGGCTCACGCTGACCGTATTCCCGTCCAAGGACACGCCGGGCGGGGTGTACTGGGCTTTGTCGATTTTCTTCTCCGTTTCGTCCTGCGCTTTTTTCTGGTCGCCTTCCGAGAGCGGCTTGCCGTTCTTGGCGACAAGACGGGCCACCTCGTGCGTATTGACGAAGATGATCTGCTCGTCGGTCGACTCGGTCTTTTTAACCGCACCCTTCTTGTCGACCTGCTGCTGCGTGACCCGGCGCAGGTAGGTGTAGTTTTCCCGGCGCTTCTCCACCTCGGTCTGGTGAGCGATAACCCGATTGAGCACCCCCGCCACGTCGCGCGGCGGCGATGCATCCTGCGCCTCCCCGGCAAGGGAGCCGATCAAAACCGCGAACACAGCGAAACCGCGCACTTGCTTATCTTAAAAGGGATGAGTCTCTCCCCGTCAGCAAACATGGCCGAGCAGGCCGCTTTTTCCATCGTTCAAACGCTGCGCGGCGCCGGTTTCCAGGCCTTTTATGCCGGCGGCTGTGTGCGCGACCGCCTGCTGGAGCGCGAGGCGAAGGACTACGACGTGGCTACGGGCGCGACTCCGGAGATTGTTCTCGACCTGTTCCCGCGCACCTTTGCCGTGGGCGCGCACTTCGGGGTCGTGCTGGTGTGTACCGGCGAGATTCAAACCGAGGTCGCGACCTTTCGCCACGACGGGGCCTACTCGGACGGCCGCCGCCCTGATCAGGTCCGGTACACGCTCGATGTGCGCGAGGATGTAGCCCGGCGCGACTTTACCGTGAACGGGATGCTGTACGACCCTGCCGCGGACGAGGTCCTGGACTATGTCGGCGGGCGCGAGGATCTGGCGCGCGGGTTGATCCGCGCCATCGGCGACCCGGCGAGGCGCTTTCGTGAGGACAAATTGCGGATGCTGCGGGCCGTGCGCTTTGCCGCGCGCTTCGGCTTCGCGCTGGAACCCGAAACGGAAGCGGCCATCCACGCGCAGGCCGCGGCCGTCGGTCAGGTCAGCCCGGAGCGCATCCGGGACGAGTTGACCCGCATGATGACCGAGGGGCGCGCCGCCCACGCGTTTGCGCTGCTGGACCGGACGGGCTTGCTCGAACAAGTGCTGCCGGAAGTTTTTCGTATGCACGATGTAGAGCAGCCGCCCGATTGGCACCCCGAGGGCGATGTATTTGTCCACACGATGCTGCTGCTTGAGAAGCTGGAACCCGGCTGCCCGGCAACCCTGGCCTGGGGCGCCCTGCTGCACGATGTGGGCAAACCCCCTTGCGCGGTGTGGGACCGGGGGCGTTGGCGGTTCAGCGGCCATGCCGAAATGGGCACACGCATCGCGGAGCAAATTTGCGCGCGCCTAAGGTTTTCAAATAAGGATGCGGAGCAGATTTGCTCGCTCGTGGCGAACCATATGCGCTTCGGCGATGTGGAGCAGATGCGTGAGTCGACGCTGAAGCGGTTTTTCCGGCTGCCGCGCTTCGGGGAGCATCTGGAGCTGCACCGTTTGGATTGCTCGTCCAGCCACAACCGTTTGGGCCTGTACGCGTTCGCGAAAGAGCGCTACGAACACACGCCGGAGGTGGAGGTGCGGCCCAAGCTGCTGGTCACGGGCCGCGACCTGATCGCCGCCGGGTACAAGCCCGGGCCGGTGTTCAAGCGCCTCCTCGCGCTGGCCGAGGACGCGCAGCTGGAAGGGCGGATCGCGACGACGGAGGAAGGGTTGGCACTCATTGCTGAGGCGGAAGCTCCTGTGTAGGCTGCGCCGGCGGGGCTTCGCCCTTGGGCGGCGGGGCGGGCGCCGGGTGGTTAGGGAGCCGCCAGCCGGCGCGCTCGACGCGGAAGCCTTGCGCATCCAGGTCGGCTTCCATCAGCTCGCCTTCAGGGGTGTAGAACAGCTCGATGACCAGCGCCTGCTCGCCGCCGAGCGCGACTACCGTGTGCCGCACCGGGACCGCGCGCCCGTTCAGGCTGCCGGCAAGGTCGGCCGCGCGGGTGTACATCGCGGGCACCAGGATGCCGTTCTCCTTGGGAATGAGCACCCAGCCGGTTTGCGGCTGCCGGAGTGCGACGCGCGCCATCAGCGTGTAAGCCGCCGGGTCCAGGTCCGGCGCGAGCACCATGTATTGGTGCCGGTCGACCGTGTTGTTCGTCGTCACGCCCGCCGCGTTCACCGTAATGCGGACCTGCCGCCCCGTGGCATCCGACTCCGCGTCGAAATGAATGTCGCTTGCTGAAACCTTGCCGCCGTGGACGGAGCCGGACAGCTCATCGCGCACCAGGTTGCTCTGCGCGTCGGTGGTCGCCGTGTTCTGAAAGGAGTAGGCGAAGTCGGCAAGCTGCATGCTGCCGCCGGAGCTCCAGTGATCGGCGCCTCCGGCCTCCAAGACGGAAATATGCGCTTCCCCCAGAGTCTTACCATTTTGGGTGATGTGGAACTGCGCGGGAGCCTGCGCCAGGGCGGAAAAAGCGAGAGCCGAGCAAGCAAAAATGGGCAGGAAACGGATCATCGAAGCCTCACAGGGGTGAACCCCGAACCGCCCGAAATGTCGCTCCGGCGGCTCGGGGTTCGCCCGGCCCGGTCAGCCCTTCTGCGCCGTTTCAAACCGCTTGTTCACTTCGTCCCAATTCACCGTGTTCCACCAGGCCGCGAGGTAGTCCGGGCGCTTGTTTTGGTATTTCAGGTAGTAGGCGTGCTCCCACACGTCGTTGCCCAGGATGGGGTACTTGCCTTGCGAGATGGGGTTGTCCTGGTTGGGCGTGGTCACCACCTTCAGCTTGCCTCCGTCGAGCACAAGCCAGCCCCAGCCGGAGCCGAACTGCTTGGCCGTGGTCTCGTTGAACTGCTTTTTGAAGTCCTCGAAGGAGCCAAAGTCCTGCTTGATCTTGTCCCCGATCGCGCCGGTCGGCTCGCCGCCGCCCGCGGGCTTCATCAGCTGCCAGAACATGGAGTGGTTCGCGTGGCCGCCGCCGTTGTTGCGCACCACTGTTTTCACATCTTCCGGCACCGAGTCGAGCGACCGGAGCAGATCCTCCGCTGATTTGTCGGCGAGTTCCGGGTGCTTGTCGATCGCGCCGTTCAGGTTGGTGATGTAGGTTTGGTGGTGCTTGCCGTGGTGCAGCTTCATCGTGGCTTCGTCGATGTGCGGTTCCAACGCGGAATAGTCGTAGGGAAGCGGGGGCAGTTCGTGTGCCAATGTTCCTCCTTCAGGGTCAGGCCGGGTCGCGACCCGGTTCACCTTTTGTGGGATGCGCCACAAAGGTCCAAGGCTTTATATACAGCGATGTTGCCTACGCGCCATGCGCGGCACGCAGCAGCTCCGCCGCCCGTTCCCCGATGATCACGCAAGGAGCCATGGTGTTGCCGGTTGTCACGCGCGGCATCACCGAGGCGTCCGCAACGCGCAAACCTCCGACCCCGTACACGCGCAGCTCTCCATCCACCACGGACATGCTGTCCCGCCCCATTTTGGCCGTGCAGCTTTGGTGCCAGTAGGTTTGCGCGGCATTGCGCATATAATCCGTCAGCGCTTCCCCGCTGCGCGGACCGGGCAGGGCTTCCCGCTTGCTGAACGCCCGCATCGCGGGGCTGTTGCCGAGCTCGCGGGCAAGCGCCACGGCCGCGGCAGCAGGTGCCGCGTCGGACGGGTCGGTCAACCAGCCTGTTTCAATATGCAGCGGATCTTCCGGGTTGGGCCCGGTAAGCGAAACGCGTCCGCGGCTGTGCGGGCGCGACAACCCGGCGAACATGGTCCAGCCGGCCTCCGGTACGCCCCAATCCGCGGTCTGCGGACTCGGTACCGGAAACGGTGCCGCGTACAACAGCAAATCGGGCGAAGGGAGGGAAGGTTTGCTCTTTTGGAACAAAGCCAAAACTCCCGTGGGCTGCGGAGGCAGCGGCGCGGAGCTCTCCCAGATGCACCCGAACCAGGTGTGATCCTGGAGATTGCGGCCCACGCCCGGCAGGTGCTGCACCACGGGGATGCCGAAACGCCGAAGCTGCTCCTCGTCGCCGATCCCGGATTGCATGAGCAAACGCGGCGTTTGGAACGCGCCGAGCGAAAGCACGACTTCCTTACCGGCCGTGACCCGCACCGCCTTGCCGCCGCGCAGCAGCTCGACCCCGGTCACCCGTGCGCCCTCGAAGATAAGCCGGGTCACCAGGGTGCCGGTCAGCACCGTCAGGTTCTTGCCCCGCATCGCGGGATAGGTGTAGGAGCGGAAGATGGACCGGCGACGGCCGCCTTTCAAGGTGAAGTCGCTCAAGGTCGCGCCTCCCGGGGACTCCATCAGCCGCGCGTTCTCGCCTGCGAAACTCGGGATGCCCAGTGATCCGGCGGCTTGGAGCCCGGCAAGCGCGAGGTCGCCCGGCTCCGAGGCCGGCTCTAAAAACACCGGCCCTCCGACTCCCCGACGTTCCGGGTCGGGCCTGCCTTGCCAGTCCTCTACGCGCTTGTATACCTCCAGCACCGAGGCATGGTTCCAGCGGGGGTCGCCCGTTTCCGCCGCGAAATAGTCCCAATCTGCCTGGTGGCCTCGGGACCACACCAGCACATTGATGCTGGACCCGCCGCCGAGCACCTTGCCCATGGAAAGCAGGACCGATCTGTGGTTGAGCTGCGGCTCCTTGGCGGACGCAAACGCCCAATCCCGCTCCGAGCCTAGGTTTGTCGCCCACAGCGCGGGGTCGGTGACGTCGGGCCCGTCATCCATACCCCCGGCCTCGATGAGCAAAACGCTGACCTCCGGGTTTTCCGCAAGCCTGGCCGCGACCACGCACCCGGCGGAACCGGCACCGCAGACAATGAAGTCGTAGCTGCCCCGAAGCCGCGAGCCGAGCTCCTGCTGGTTGGTGCGGATGATCTCCGCGATATCCTCGGACTGTTCGGAAGCAGGGTCGGCCGGCTGCGGGAATGGCTTTTTGGTCGTCATGATCGGGGGAATGTCTTTAAGAGTGAAGACTGAGATGAGGGTTACGTGGCCGTGGAGCTCCGAACAGCCTGCACGGGCGTCCTTTGCGTCGCCCGAAACCCTTGTTGCATCCTTGTGACAGCACACCTTGGACCGGCAAAGGTCCGGGAATGATCGACGGGAGTGATCTTGACCGACCGCCGCCTTACCCGCCGCGACATGCTGCGGGCTGCCGCCGCTGCTAGCGCAAGCGGGGCTTTTGCTCTTGGTTCTCAAACCGCGCGCGCGCAAGCGGGCGTGGAGCTAGCCGTGCAAAACCAGCAGGAGCCGCCCAAAACCGCGCCCAAGGACCAGCCGCAGCCCGAGGTGGCGGCACAACAGAGGTACACCCATCCTCCGGGGCAGTTCGTCAATCGGCCTTTGACGCAGGTCACCAAGCAGGCCGACGCGCTGCTCGATGAGATGGAAGAGCGTGGCTGCCAGTTCTTCCTAAACGAGGCCAGCCCGCGCACAGGGCTGGTGCGCGACCGGGGCCTCGCCGCCGGGCTTTCCACCTCGCGCGTGGCCTCCATCGCCGCTACCGGCTTCGGGCTGAGCGCGTTGTGCATCGCGGCCAAGCGCGGTTACATCCGCCGCATCGACTGCGAGCAGCGTGTCGAGCGCACCCTCGCCTTTCTGCTTGAGGACTGCCCGCACGAGCACGGCTTCCTGTACCACTTCATCAACATCGACAGCGGTCAGCGGATGTTCAACTCCGAGCTGTCCTCGATCGATACGGCGCTGCTCCTGTGCGGCGTGCTGCTGTGCCGGCAATACTTCGCGGGCAATGCGCGCATCGCGGCGCTCGCCACCACCTTTTACCGCCGCATCGATTGGCAGTGGATGCTGAACGACGGAGCGACGCTGTCGATGGGTTGGCTGCCGGAGCAGGGATTCATCCAGCACCGCTGGGATATCTACGCCGAGCTGATGACCATGTACCTGATGGCGATCGGCTCGCCCACGCACCCGATCCCGGCTGAAACCTGGAACGCGCTCCAGCGGCCGTTGATCCAGTTCGGGGGAATTGAGTATATCTCCGGAACCGCGCCTTTGTTTATCCACCAATACGCCCATGCTTGGTGCGACTACCGCGACCAGCGCGACCTTCATGCGAACTACTTCACCAACTCCATCGCGGCCACCCGGGCGCACCAGCTATGGTGTGTTCACCTAGGCCAAAGGTATAACTGGGTTGATATGGATATGTGGGGGATTACTGCTTCTGACTCGCGCGACGGATACCGGGTGTGGGGCGGCCCGCCATCGATTGGGCCGCTCGACGGCACGCTTGTGCCATGCGCCGCCGCGGGCTCCCTGCCGTTTCTGCCCGCGGAGTGCTCGCACGTCCTACTCTCCATGCGCGAGAAAATGGGCCCGCGCGTATGGACCCGCTACGGCTTTGTGGACGCCTTCGATGTAAAAGGAAGCTGGTTCGCGGAAGACATCCTGGGCATCGATCAGGGAATAAGTGTATTGATGGCCGAAAACCTGCGCTCAGGGTTTGTGTGGGAGTATTTCATGAAGAACCGCGAGATTACCCATGCGATGCAGGAGGTGCAGTTCCACCCCGACCCGGATGCGAATACGCAGGTGTTGTGAGTATGTCTAGTCAGCGCAAACAAACCTATGCCTGGACGCAGGTGTTCCGATGTGTGCTCGATCACTCTGACCAGGGATTTATAACTTGCAGCTCGGCTGCCCGGAAAGGCATTTCATCGCGAGTTGCGACCCGAAAGCCGTGCTCCTTCGCAGTTGCCGCGATCTGTCCGTGCGGCACCTCAACGGTGATTCCTCGCCGTCGAGCTTGCGCCATGAAGGAGGCATAAAGTAAGGCCGTCTGCTTTCTGAAAGGAAGCACCCGATTTTCAAAAAGCTGATTCAGCAGAACCTCCTGCCTTCGCGCCAGATCGACTTTCCGACGTCCTTCATCGAGTAGCTCTACGCCGAGCTGAAGCTCGGAAAGGCTCACAGCACTGAGAAAGAGTCTGCCGCGCACCTGCTTGTCCAACCAAGACATGACTGTAGGGTTGGGACGAGGCTTGAGCGATTCAGATACAACGTTGGTGTCAAGAACAATCATTCAGGATCATCCGCGCGTAAGGGCGTCTTCCCGCGCACTGCATCAAGATCAATCTCGATGCCGCCGAACTGCATTGCCCACTCGTGCAGCGCTGTTCCTAAACCTACTTCTTCTCGTGGAGAAACTGCCTGTTCAAGAATCGCCCGTATTTCCCCTTCGGTGCTTCTCCCATTCAGTTTGGCTCTTTGCTGCAGAGCCCGATGTGTTTCTTCAGAAAGCTTGCGAACGGTAATTGCGTGCATAGCTACCTCCCGACATGAGTAATGCTAGCACGATGATCTCTAAATGACAGCACAAGAATGCCTGGATGAATGTAACCTCCCGCGCTACCCTGAAAGCGCCGCACCCTGGAGGACGGCCCGCGATGACCGACACCGCAGCCCAGTACTTATGGCTCCACCAGCAAGGCGAAGCTCCCGGCGCGCCGGGCCTGCACGGACGCTGGACCTCCAGCGTCAAGAACAGCGTGTGCTGCGCCTACTCGGCCTCGTCCGAGATTTGGTTCACCACCTCGCACGGCATCCTGAACGAGATCTACCACCCCACCATCGACCGCCCGCAGACCCGCGACATGGAGTTCCTCATCACGGATGGGGAAAGCTTTTTTCACGAGGAAAAGCGCGACTGCGAACGGCAGTTTTCCTATGTGGACCCGGCCGCGCCCGCCCCGCGTCAGGTCAACTTCGACCCGGACGGACGCTATTCGCTCACCAAGGAAACCATTTGCGACCCGCACTCCCCGGTGGTGCTCCTGCGGGTGCGCCTGGAGGCCGACCCCTCCTTGCTCGCGAAGCTGCGCCTGTATGCGCTCCTATCCCCGCACCTCGGAGGCGGCGGCGCGGGCAACTCAGCGCGGGTCGCCGAGGTCGCGGGCAAGCGGGTGCTGCTTGCCTGGAAGGACGCGAACACGCTCACCATGGCGGCCAGCTGCGGCTTCAGCCGCGCTTCCTGCGGCTTTGTGGGCGTCAGCGACGGTTGGCAGGACCTCAAGCACGACTTCCACATGCATTGGGAGTACGGCTCGGCGACGGACGGCAACATCGCCGTGATGGGCGAGGTGGACCTTGCGCGCGCTGAAGCACCCGCGCCGAACCGGCGTGAGTTCACGCTCGCCATCGGCTTCGGCCAAAGCGCCCACGCAGCGCTCGCCGCCGCCATGAGCTCGCTGGCCGTGCCCTTTGCCGACCACCTGAGCCGGTTCCTGCGGCAGTGGCAGCGCGTGACCCTACCGGGCGAGCTGGCCGCAAGCACGGGCGACGGCGGCAAGCTCCTGCGCGCCTCGCAGCGCGTGCTGCTGATGCACGAAGATAAGACTTACGCTGGTGCATTTATCGCGTCCCTGTCGATCCCTTGGGGCTACGCGAAAGGCGACGAGGACCTGGGAGGCTACCACCTGGTGTGGACCCGCGATATGGTCCACACCGCATCCGCTCTGCTGGCAGTGGGCCGCGTGGAGACAGCCCTGCGCGCGCTTGTATACCTGGCCTGCTCGCAAAAGCCGGACGGCGGCTTCGCGCAGAACTTTTGGGTGGACGGCACCCCGTACTGGACCGGCATCCAGCTCGATGAGGTCGCGTTCCCCATCATCCTTGCCTGGCGGCTGTGGAAAGCGAACGGCCTAGGCGATTTCGACGTATTTCCGTTCGTGGCGCGGGCTGCGGGATTTCTAGTCCGGTACGCGCCCGTCACCCAGCAGGAGCGCTGGGAAGAAAACGCGGGTTATTCCCCTTCAACGCTCGCCGCGGTCATCGCGGGGCTGTGCTGCGCGGCCGAGATCGCCGGGGCGCACGGCGAGTCCGACCTGGCGCAGTTCCTCAACGAGCACGCGGACTGGATTCAGTCGCACCTGGAAGACTGGACCGTGACGAACGAGGGCACGCTGCACCCGGACGTGAAGCGCCACTACATCCGGGTGCGGCCGCCCGCGCCCGGCGAGCCCTGGTTCAACCCGCAGGTGCCGCAAGGCTACGTACGCCTGAACAACCGCGCGCCCTGGGAGGAGAACGAGTTCCCTTATTCCGCGGTGGTCGACGGGGGTTTTTTGGAGCTGGTGCGCTACGGCATCCGCCGCCCGGACGACCCGGTGATCCTGGACACCCTGCGCGTTTGCGACCGCGTGCTGCGCGTGGAGTGCCCGCAAGGGCCGTGCTGGCGGCGCTACAACCACGACGGCTACGGCGAGCAGAACGGCGGCGGGCCGTTCTTGACCTATGGTCAAGGCCGCGCCTGGCCGCTGCTGACCGGCGAGCGCGCCCATTACGAGCTGGCTGCGGGGCGCGATGTGCGCTCATATCTGACCGCGCTTGAAGGGTTCGCCTCGCTGGGCGGCATGCTGCCGGAGCAGGTGTGGGATGAGCGCAAATCGCTGTCAACCACCGCCGGTCCGGTGGTGCTGGGCGACCCCGCGGGGTCCGCGATGCCGCTGGCCTGGGCGCATGCCGAGTACCTGAAGCTGGTGCGCTCGGTGCACGACGGGCAAGTGTTCGACCGCATCTCCGCCGCCGAAGCCCGGTACGGCAAAGGCCCTGTGGCGAGCCCGTTCGAGGTGTGGAAGATGCGCCGGCCTGTTGCGGAAATGGAGGCCGGGAAACAGCTCCGCATCCTTTCCGCGAACCCGTTCGAGGTGCTGTGGTCCGTGGACGGCTGGGCCACCAAGCAAAGCCTCACGTCCCGCGAGCTGGGCACGGCCGGCTCGGTGGCCGACCTGCCGCCGGCTTCATCGGGCGAGCTCGTTTTCACGCTGTGCTGGAGAAACGACCGGCGCTGGGAAGGGCGGGACTTCCGCGTGAAAATTACCGCTTCACCATCGCCCGCCGTTTCTGTACAGGGCTAAAATGGCTGAGACATCCCCAATCTGGAGAAAGCACAACCATGAGCGCCGCAGCCGTAGCCCCCGAGCAAAAAACTGACATCGACCTGCTTTCCATCAACGCCCTCCGCTTCCTCGCCGTCGATGCGGTGGAAGCGGCAAACTCGGGCCACCCCGGCGCACCGCTCGGCGACGCTCCCATCGCGTATCTCCTATTCCATAAGTACATGCGGCACAACCCTAAGCACGCCAAGTGGACCAACCGCGACCGCTTCGTGCTGTCGAACGGCCACGCTTCGGCGCTCTTGTACGGCGCGCTGCACCTGTCGGGCTACGACCTGTCGATCGAGGACCTGAAGCAGTTCCGGCAGTGGCACTCGCGCACGCCGGGCCACCCGGAGTTCGGCGAAACCGACGGCGTGGAGGTGACCACCGGTCCGCTCGGCCAGGGCTTTGCGATGGCGGTCGGCATGGCGATGGCGGAGAAGCACCTCGCGGCGGTGTACAACAAGCCCGGCTACGAGATCGTTGACCACTACACCTACGGCATCTGCGGCGACGGCGACCTGATGGAGGGTATCTCGCACGAGGCGGCCTCGCTTGCCGGCACGCTGGGTTTGGGCAAGTTGATTTTCCTGTATGACGACAACCTGATCTCGCTGGACGGGCCGACCGACCTGAGCTTCACAGAGGATGTGCAGGCCCGCTTCAAGGGCTACCACTGGCATACCCAAACGGTCGCCGACGGCAACGACCTCGACGCGATCTCAGCGGCGATCGACGCGGCGAAGGCCGAGACGACCAAGCCCTCGCTGATCGCGGTGCGGACGATCATCGGCTACGGCTCGCCCGCGGCCGGCACCAGCAAGGCGCACGGCGCGCCGCTCGGCGAAAAGAACACCAAGGAAACCAAGCGCACCCTGGGGTGGCCCGAGGACGAAAAGTTTTACGTGCCGGAGGAGGCCGCCGGGAAATGGGGCGAGATTGTCGGCAAAGGCGCGAAGTACGAGCAGGAGTGGAACGACCTGTTCGCGAAGTACAAGGGGGAGAACGCGGAACTGGCTGCTGATTATGAGCGTACGCAGGCCGGTAAGTTGAAAGACGGCTGGGAAAAGTCGCTGCCGAGCTACCCCGGCGACGCAAAGCCGATGGCCACGCGCAACGCGGGCGGCGCGATCATGAACGCGATCGCTGATGCGGTGCCGGAGCTCTTCGGCGGCGCGGCCGATCTGACGGAGTCGACCAAGACGCTGTTTAAAAAGTCCGGGAATTTCCATGTCGACCCGACCGGCCGCAACTTGTTTTTCGGCGTACGCGAGTTCGCGATGCATGCCGCGGTGAACGGCATGGCGGCGCACGGCGGCCTGATCCCGTACGGGTCCACCTTCTTCACGTTCTCGGATTACGCGAAGCCCGCCATCCGGCTCGCGGCGCTGATGCACATCCACTCGATCTTCGTGTACACGCATGACTCGATCGGCCTGGGCGAGGACGGGCCCACGCACCAGCCGATTGATCAGCTCATGATGCTGCGCGCGGTACCGCACCTGATCGACTTCCGCCCGGCGGACGCGAACGAAACCGCCGCCTGCTGGCGTTTGGCGCTCGAGCACAAGGAAACCAGCTTCATGGCGCTGTCCCGCCAGGACCTGCCCATCCTCGACCCCGCGAAGATCGACATCTTTGAGGGTGTGAGCCGGGGCGCGTACGTGGTCGATAAGGGTTCCGACTCGCCCGACATCCTCCTGCTCTCAACCGGCGCGGAAGTGTGGCAGATCATCAAGGCCGCGGCCAAGCTCAAGGAAGAAGGCATTACGGCGCGCATCGTGTCCTTCCCGAGCTGGCAGCTGTTTGAGCGTCAGCCGGCAAGCTACAAGCTGGAAGTGCTGCCGGAGGGCACGCCCAAGCTCGCGGTGGAAGCAGGCGCGACGCTCGGCTGGTGGAAGTGGGTCGGGCGGCACGGCGACGTGCTCGGGCTGGATCGGTTCGGCGCGTCGGCTCCGGGAACGCTGGCGCTTGAAAAGCTGGGCTTCGGGGTCGATAACATCGCGGCGCGCGCGAAGGCGCTGCTCGCGAAGGCCGGCAAGGAAATTCCGGCGTTCGCGGGCGTGAACGATAAGTAAATTGAAGGTTGTTCTGGACACTTCAGTGCTGGTGGCCGCTGTCCGCAGTCAAGGCGGCGGCTCCAGCCGGCTTTTACGGCAAGCTTTGGTGGGAGACTTTGGGCTGCTTGCTTCCGTGCCGCTTGTTCTTGAGTACGAGGCGGTGTTGACGAGGCAGGAGCACCTATTGGCATCAGGGCTTACTGTTGAAGAAGTGCTGATTTTGGTAGCGGCTGTAACCGCGACGGCTCAACCGGTCAACCTGGCGTTTCGTTGGCGGCTTTTGCTGAAAGACCCGGCGGACGATATGGTACTGGAGACGGCGATCAATGGTGCGGCCGATATCCTAGTCACATTCAATCTGCGTGACTTTCGCGGCGTGGCGGAGCGGTTCGGTGTGGAAGTGCTCACGCCGAAGCAGATGTTGAGACGGATGGTGCAGTGATGGAAACGCAGACGATCGCTTTGAATGTAAAAAGCGGCCTTTTGGCGGAAGCCCGCAAGCTTGCCGATGACGAGGGCGTCAGCCTTGACCACCTGATCACCGCGGCCATCGCCGAAAAGCTTTCCGCGCTCCGGACTGAAAGCTTCTTCCGCGAACGTGCTGCCGGGGCGGACATCCCGAGAGCACTGGAGCTTCTCAACAAAGCCGGAGGAGCCAACGCGCCCGATCCCGAGGATGCGCCCTAAGCCGTTGCAGGGGCCCTCTCGCCCATAGCGGCCCGCCTTTTGCGCCGCTCCGGTGTTCACTGCATCCAAATAAACGAATGAGCAAGCCAAGCACGATTCTTTGGGACACCGGCGGTGTTTTGCTGACCAACGGCTGGGACCACAATGAGCGCAAAGCCGTTTTCGACCAGTTTTCCGTCCCTGCCCCGGTACGCGAAGCGTTCGAGGCGCGCCACGAGGAAGCGAATGACCCTTGGGAAAAAGGGCTGATCAGTTTCGAGGATTACCTGATCCAGACTTTGTTCCATGAGGGCCGTGA
Source organism: uncultured Acidobacteriaceae bacterium (assembly GCA_964246845.1). GTDB lineage: Bacteria > Acidobacteriota > Terriglobia > Terriglobales > Acidobacteriaceae > EB88. Next base: position 31,092 of record CAXTSB010000002.1, on the reverse strand, counting down.
CTTCACCTTGGAGCAGTTTCGTGAGGCGATCGAAGCGCAGTCGCAGCTGATTCCGAACACGGCGATGCCGGTGCTCCAGGAACTGCACGCGACGGGCGTCCGCATGGGGCAGCTCAACAATGAGTCGCGTGAGCTGAACGACCTGCGGCTCGCGAAGTTCGGCTTGCGGCAGTACTTGAGTGTATTTTTCTGCTCCGGTTATGTGCGCCTGCGCAAGCCCGACTCCGCCATCTTCCGCCTTGCGCTCGATGTCCTGCAAACGCCCGCGTCGGAGTGCGTGTTTATCGACGACCGCGAGAAAAACGCCGACGCCGCGCGTGCGCTCGGCTTTCACGCCATCCGCTACACCGGCCCTGACGCCTTGCGCGACGAGCTCGGACAACTCGGCCTGCTGTAGGGCCCATACACACAGAGACCATGACACCCAGCGATCAGCCCGTAACCCCGGATCACCTGCCCCAAGCCGCGGAAACCGCGAAGGACCGCCGCGCCGAACCCACCGTCGTCGTCATCTTCGGCGCGTCCGGCGACCTGACCAAGAAGAAGCTCTTGCCCGCACTGTTCCACCTGGAGCAAAGCGGCTTGCTGCCGCGGGAGTTCGCGGTCGTGGGCGTCGCGCGGCGCGATCTTTCCCAAACCTTCAACCCCGACATGAAGAAGGCGATCGTCTCGTCCGGCGTGGACGAGGGCGACCCGAAGCTCGGCGCGTTCATGGAAAAGGTGAGCTACTTCACGACCAACTTCGACGATTCAGAAGGCTACGGGCGCTTAAAGCAGGCGCTCGAAACCATCGACAAGGAGAAGGGAACGAAGGGCAACCGGCTGTTCTACCTCGCGGTCGCGCCGGAGTATTTCGGCGAGATTGTCGAGAAGCTCGGCGAGCACGAGATGCAAAAGGCCGCCGAGGGAGCGACGGTGCGCGTCATCATCGAGAAGCCTTTCGGGCATGATCTCGACTCCGCGCGCGCGTTGAACGATGAAGTGGCAAAGGTGTTCTCCGAGGAGCAGACCTTCCGCATCGACCACTATCTCGGTAAGGAGACAGTGCAGAACATCCTGGTGTTCCGGTTCGCGAACGCTCTGTTTGAGCCGCTGTGGAGTGCCGAATACATCGAGAACGTGCAGATCACGGCCGCCGAGCAGATCGGCATCGAAGGCCGCGGCCCGTTTTACGAGAAGGCCGGCGCGTCGCGCGACATCCTCCAAAACCACATGATGGAGATGCTTTCGTTCGTCGCGATGGAACCGCCGGCGAAGTACGAGGCCGCAGGCATCCTGGAAGAAAAAACCAAGCTGTTCAAGGCGATCCGGCCGTTGACCACGGAGAACTCCGCGCGCGGGCAGTATGGCGCGGGCGAGGTGAATGGTGAGCAGACGAAGCCGTACCGCGAAGAGGACCGGGTTGATCCCCAATCGGTGACGGAAACCTTTGCCGCCGTGAAGCTGGAAATCGATACGCCGCGCTGGAAAGGCGTGCCGTTTTATGTGCGCGCGGGCAAGCGGCTCGCAAAGCGCGTCACGGAAATCGTGATCGAGTTCAAGCAGCCCGCCAAGCCGCTTTTCGGCGGCACCCCGGCGAATCTGCTGCGGCTCCGCATCCAGCCGGACGAGGGAATTACGCTCCTGTTCGGTAATAAGCTGCCGACGCCGGACACGACGATCGTGCCTGTGGCGGCGGCGTTCAAGTACAACGACACGTTCGGCAAGTACACCGCGAACGGCTACGAGCGGCTGCTGCTCGACGCCATGCTGGGCGACGCCACCCTGTTCTCGCACCGCGAGGCGGTCGAGGTGGCATGGGCGCTCTACACGCCGCTGTTGGAAGCATGGGCGAAGCAGCCGCCGACGGACTTCCCGAATTACGCGAGCGGCACCTGGGGGCCGAAAGCCGCCGATACGCTGCTCGCGAAAGACAACCACGCCTGGCACACGGTATAAGGGGGCACCATGGCGGACCGCGTTCATATCACCTACCGCATTTCCAGTGATCACGCTCACCTGGCCGAGCTTGCGGCGGAGCACTTCCAAAAACGGGTCGCGCAGGCCGTTGAAGCGCGCGGTCGGGCGCGGGTTGCTGTTTCGGGCGGCAACACACCCAAGGACACATTCACGCTCCTGGCCGACCCCCAAAAGCCATACGCGCAAGCAATCCCTTGGGACAAGGTGGAGCTGTTTTTCGTCGACGAGCGCACGGTCGGCCCGGACGACCCGGACTCAAACTACCGCATGACCCGCGAGCACCTGCTCTCGAAGGTGCCGCTGCCGGCCGAGAACGTGCACCGGATCGAAGGGGAGCGCGACCCGGAGGAAGCCGCCGCGCTGTACGAGTCGGTGATCCGCGGCGCGTTCCGGCTTGAAGGCGCGGAGGGGCCGCGCTTCGACCTGATCTGGCTGGGTCTGGGCGATGACGGCCACACGGCCTCTATTTTTCCCCATACCGAAGGCGTGCATGAGATCGGCCGGATTGTTTTCGCCAACCACGTTCCGCAAAAGAACACCTGGCGCATCTCGCTGTCCGCTCCGGTGATCAATGCGGGGCTGGATGTGGTGTTTCTCGTTTCCGGCGAGCCGAAAGCCGGTCCGCTGGAGCGTGTCCTGTTCGGGGAGCGCGACCCGGAAGAAACTCCAGCTCAGCTGATCTTGCCTTCAAACGGGGAGCTCACATTCCTGGTCGATCCGCGCGCCGCCGCGAAGCTGCCCGCGCCGGGGCCCGACGGGGTGGGCCGGACGGAGATTGCGCGATGATTCTCGCGGGGGATGTCGGCGGCACCAAGGTCCACCTTTGCCTTTATGAATTTGAGGATGGACGGTTGCAGCATGTGACCGACGAGCGCTTTCCCGCGCCGCACTACCCCGGCTTGGAGCCGATCGTCCGCGAGTTTTTGCAAAAGAACAAGGATCCGGAACTCACTTCGGCCTGCTTCGGCGTGCCCGGGCCCGTGCGGAACGGGCGGCTTAAACTCACCAACCTGCCCTGGCTGCTTGATGCGCGCGAGCTTGCGCGCAACCTCGACATCGACCACCTGTTCCTCATCAATGACCTTGAAGCGAACGGCTACGGCATTCCCGAGCTCACGCGCGACCAGGTATACACGTTGTCGCTCGGCGATCCCAGCGCACTCGGCAACCGCGGCTTGGTTTCGGCCGGAACGGGCCTGGGTGAGGCCGTGCTGATGTGGAACGGCAAGATGCACATCCCGGTCGCCTCCGAGGGCGGCCACTGCGATTTTGCCCCGCGCAATGAGCTCGAAGTAGACCTGCTGCGCTACTTGCAAAAGTGCCTCGGCGGGCGGGTCTCCTACGAGCGTGTAATCTCCGGCATCGGGCTTAAGAGCGTGTACGCATTTTTGCGCGACGAGCGCGGCCTCCCGGAGTCGCCGGAGCTGAAGCAGCGCTTGGCCGAGGAAGACCCGAACGCCGTTATCGGTGAGTTGGGCGAGTCCGACAAGGACGAGCTTTGCGCCCAAACTTTGGACGTATTCGTTTCCGTGTACGGTGCCGAGGCCGGCAATCTCGCGCTCAAGGTGCTGGCGACCGGCGGGATGTTTATCGGCGGCGGCATCGCGCCCAAAATCCTGAACAAGATGAAAGACGGCGCGTTTTTGCACGCATTCACCGACAAGGGCCGGCTTTCCGAGCTGTTGGTGCAAACGCCTGTCCATATTATCCTGGAACCGCGCGCAGCGCTGATGGGCGCCGCCGCGTATGCCGAAGCGCGCGCCGCGGAGATCAGCGGTCAAAGCCCGCGCGCGGCGTCGAACCGCTTGGTATAGCCCGAGCCCCTGACGCCCTATCCGCACCACCCAGGCAAAATGCAAAGGCGAGCCGCATCCTGAACCCGGCGGGCTGAATCGTTATAAAAACAACTGAGTCCGTTTGAAGGATTACGCATGACCCGGCTTTCCCGTGTTTTCCCGCTTGCCGCCGTTTTGGCCGCCGCGCCCCAGCTTGCGCTTGCCCACGCGGTGCTTACATTGTCCACGCCTGCTCCGCACCAAACCACCCATGCGGCAACGCAGCCGGTCTGGTTGAAGTTCAACTCGCGGGTGGACGGACCGCACTGCACGCTGATGCTGGTACGCGAGGGCGGCAAGCCGCAGCCGCTTACCCTGGCCGCGCAGCCCGCGCCCGACACCATCGCCGCCAGTGCTTAAAACATGACCTCCGGCAGCTATTCGCTCCAGTGGCAGGCCTTGGCCGCCGACGGACACATCACCCGCGGCAGCATCCCCTTTACGGTTGCGATTACAGTCTCCGGCGGCGCCAACAAGTAGCCATGCTTTGGCTCCTGAGCGATTTCGATTTTTTAAGCGTGCTGCTGCGCGCCGCCGACCTGTCGCTGGAGGCTTTCGCGCTCGGCGGGTTGATTTTTCTGCTCGCGGCCGCTGTACCGGCCCGGGCGGCCGCCGGGCAGCTCGCTATCGTACGCCGCGCGACGGCGCGCTTCGCCTTGGCACTCGCGCTGACGCAAGCCGCCGCGGCGAGCCTTTCTGTTTCCGTCCTGACAATCCAATCAGGATTTCCGCTCCGCTCGCTTGTGTCGGCGGGGTTTTTTCTCGTCGCGCTTGCGGTGGTCTTCGGCGCGGTGCTGCTTGCCATGCTCATGCGTTCGTCCAGCCGCCGTGCTGTTTGGGCCGGCTTGGGGCCTGCGACGCTGATCCTGGCCGGCTCGGTCGGGCAATCGCACGCGAGCTCCCGGCTCGACCACAGGGCGCTCCTTACCGTGCTTACCGCGCTCCACCACCTGGGCACAGCCGGCTGGGTTGGGGCGATGCTGTTTCTGCTGCTGACGCTGCGCTTGAGCCACAGCCAAGGCAATGCGCAGGCGCTCGCCCGCGGCTACTCGCGGCTCGCCCTCGTCAGCGCGCCCGCGCTCGCGCTGGCCGGGTTGGGCATGGGCTGGTTTTTCATCGGCTCCTGGGCCGGGCTGTACGGCACCGCCTACGGCCTGATGGTGACGGCGAAAACCGCGCTGATGCTCGGCATGCTGCTTCTCGGGGCAGGCAACTACCGTCTGCTGCGCGACCCTTTGCCGGTCAGCGGCGGCTCGGCCGCGGCGGTTCTGCCCCATGCGGCGGTACGGCCCGCCGCGCGGCCTAAGCCGTTCCTTTTGCGTTTGCGGGCCTTCGCTGAGGCGGAAATCGCGCTGGGGATGACGGCGCTGCTGGCCGCGGCTTCGCTTACCTCGCAGCCGCCCGCAGTGGATTTGGTTAAGGACCGACTTACCGCGCGGCAGATCACCGCGCGGCTTCGGCCCGAGCCGCCTCGTCTGACAAGCCCGGCACTGGCGCAGCTGGGAAAACCCATCGACCTGAAAAAGGCTCTGGCGGATGTTGAATTCGGCCGGCAAACAGGTCCGAGCGCCGCGGACAAGGCCTGGTCGGAGTACAACCACAATTGGGCCGGGCTTGTGGTGCTTGCCGCCGCGTTGATGGCCTTTGCCGCCCGCGCACTGCCGCCCGGACCCGCACGGCGTTTTGCCGGGAACTGGCCGCTTTTGTTCATCGGATTGGCGGCGTTTATTCTTTTGCGCGCCGACCCGGAAGCCTGGCCGCTGGGTCCGCAGTCGTTTTGGGCCAGCTTTGCCTCGCCCGATGTGCTGCAGCACCGCTTTTACGCCGTGCTGATCACCGCGTTCGCTTTTTTTGAGTGGGCGGTCGCGACCGGGCGCTGGCGGGGCAGCCGGCGCGCCGCGTATGTGTTTCCGCTGCTGTGCTCGGCGGGCGGGGCGGCCCTGCTTACCCACACGCACGGGCTGGCAAACGTGCGGGAAGAAACCTTGGCCGAGTTTTCACACGGCTCCATCGCCCTGTTCGGCGCGTTCGCGGGCTGCGGGCGCTGGCTGCAGCTGCGCCTGCCGGGCCCCCGCGCCGCGCGCTGGGCGGGTCTTGTGTGGCCGCTCGCGCTGGCGCTCGCCGGGCTGGTGCGGCTGAACGACCGTGAATCCTGATATTTTCGTAGCAGCGCATGAGGTTCAAGGAGGAGAGAATGGCGAAACTTGAAACCGCGGAGTCGATTATTGGTGAACTGCGGCAAGTTATTCAGGATCTGGTTGCTCCGGAACTGCGAGAGCTGCGCGCCGACATGCGCGCCCTGAACAGCTGCATGGATCAGTTCGAGAAGCGTATGGATAAGTTTGAGGGTCGCATAGACAATCTTGAGGCTCGCATGGACAATCTTGGCGAACTGGTCACCCGCGGCTTTGAGGATGTCCGCCGCCAGCTTGATACCTACAAGGCTGTCCAGTTGTTGAAAAAGCGCATGGCTCGGATGGAAGGCGAAGGCACCGTGCCGCCTCCAGAGCCCAGCGCGGAGCGTATCGCGCACGGACCTGCCTAAGTTCTTATTCTTTGCTGAAGGAAGTTACTGATGTTTCGTTTGTCTCCTGCCCTGGCTTTTGTAGTTCTGGCCTTGCCTGCCGCTTACGCTCAGCGCCTGCCGACCAATGCGGTCCCGACCCACTACACACTCGCGCTTGCTCCGGATATTGCAAAAGCGACTTTCACCGGCGACGAAACAATCGACCTGAACCTGGCCGCGCCCTCGAATACCGTTACCTTGAACGCGGCCGAGATCAGTTTTCAATCAGCAATGGCGGGCGGGCAGACCGCGGCGGTAAGTGAGGACAAGGATAAGCAGCAGGCGACATTCACTTTTCCCAAGCCGCTCCCGGCCGGACCTGCATCGCTGCACATTGTGTATTCCGGCATCCTGAATGACAAACTGCGGGGCTTCTACCTTTCCAAGACGCAGAAGCGCAGCTATGCCGTCACCCAGTTTGAAGCAACCGACGCGCGGCGCGCTTTTCCTTCCTTTGATGAACCTGCTTTCAAAGCGACCTATACGGTTTCGTTAACAGTCGACGCCGGAGATACGGCGATTTCCAATACAAATATAGTGTCCGACAAGCCGGCCGGCCCGGGCAAGCACACGCTTTCCTTCGCAACCACGCCCAGAATGTCGACCTATCTTGTGGCTTTTCTGGTAGGCGACTTCCAATGTACGAGCGGGGAAGCGGACGGCGTCCCTATCCGCGCCTGTGCGACACCCGATAAGCTCCGGTTAACTCCGTATGCCGTGAAAGCCGCCGAGTTTGTTCTGCACTATTACGATACGTACTTCGGCATTAAATACCCGATGCCGAAGCTCGATATGATCGGCATTCCCGATTTCGAAGCGGGTGCGATGGAAAACTTCGGCGCGATCACCTATCGCGAAACAGACTTTCTGATCGACGAGCAGCATGCCTCGCTTCAAGCCAGGGAGAATGTCGCGCAAGTCGTCGCGCATGAAATGGCCCACCAATGGTTCGGCGACATGGTGACCATGCAATGGTGGAACAACCTATGGCTGAATGAAGGCTTCGCGACCTGGATGGAAAACAAGCCTGTGGCTGCGTGGCATCCTGAGTGGCACGTACCTGAGCAGCAGGCGGCATCGCTCGATAATACGATGAACCTGGATGCGCGTACGGTAACCCGCACCATCCGCGCCGAAGCGAATACGCCGGACGAGATTAATGAAATGTTCGACGGCATTACTTACGAGAAAGGCGGAGCCATCCTCGGCATGGTGGAAAGCTACCTAGGCGAGGAGCAGTTCCGCAAGGGCGTCCATAATTATCTCCAAGCGCACTTATTCGGCAATGCCACGGCCGAGGACTTTTGGAATGCGCAGACAGAAGCAAGCGGTAAGCCTGTCGATAAGATCATGGCCAGCTTTATCGGGCAGCCCGGCGTGCCTTTGCTCCAGTTCGGCGACCCGCGCGGCGGCTCAGCCGCCGTGGCGCAGTCCCGGTTTTTCCTCAGCCCCGGCGCGGAAGCCACCACGGAAAGTTGGACGGTGCCGGTATGCCTGAAACAGGCCGACAGCGGGACCTGCGCCGTGCTGACCCCGGGAGAGAAGCAGCTTTCCGCTCCGCCGGGAGCAGTCTTTTTCGCAAACGCCCGCGGCAAGGGCTATTACCGCTCGCAGTACCCACCTGACGTGGAGCAGGCGCTGGCTTCGCACCTTGAAACCGAGCTGACGCCCAGTGAGCGCATCAGCTTGCTCGGCGACCAGTGGGCCGAGGTGCGCGCCGGTAGGGCGAGCGCGGGCCGCTGGCTCGACCTTGCCGCCGCCACCCGTGCCGACGGGAGCGCGGAGGTGACCGGGACGGTTCTGTCGCCCTTGCGCCAGGTGAACGCCCAGCTGCTGACAGCCCCGGTGGACCGCGATGCTTTTGCCGGATGGGTGCGCACGACTTTCAAACCGGAGCTCGCCAAGCTGGGCGCGCCTGCCGCGGGGGAGCAGCCCGAGGTGTCCGAACGCCGAGCTGAACTGTTTGCCCTGGTCGGCGGTATCGGCAAGGACCCGCAAACTATTGCGGAGGCAAGGGAAATGGCGCAAAAAGCCTTGGCGCAGCCTGATGCAGTCGACCCGACGCTTGCGCCCGCTGCATTGCAGGTTGCCGCGCAGAATGGCACGCCCGAGCTTTTCGATCAGCTCCAGAAGGCTTACCAGACCGACCCAAATCCCGAACGGGCGGAACGCGCCCTGAACCTGCTGCCCGTCTTTGCCGACCCAGCGCTGACGGAACGTGCTCTCGCGTTTGCAGCTTCCGGCAAGGTCAAGAACCAGGATGCGATCTTCCTGTTCGCGACCGCGCTGCGCGGCACGGCCACCCGGGACACCGCATGGCGCTACGTCCAGGCAAACTGGCCCGCTGTTTCGGCCCAGGTCACGGGCGGCCTCAACAGCGGGTCTCTTGTCCGGGCGACCGGCGCATTTTGCTCAGCTGAGAAATCGGTGGAGGTGAAGCAATTTTTCGCCGCCCATCCTGTCCCTGCGTCGGCCCGCGCATTAACCCTTGCGGAATCCGAGATCAACGAATGCGCCCAGTTCCAAGCCGCGCAAGCGCCGAGCGTCAAGGATTGGCTGGCCAACCACGGTACGGAGGCGAGCGGGGCGGAGTAAGGACGAATCAAGCAAGCGCGGGAGCTGTCCGCTCCGCATGCGCCCGGTATACCCGGGCGCATGCGCGCAACAGCGCTTTAGAGTTGACCTGCCCTCCTTGGGCGAAGACCAGCTCGCCTTCGCGCTTGCTCTGCGGGCGAAACCACCATCGCGCGAGCAGGGCTTGGTGATCCGGTATATCAGTTCTGTCCGCTTTTTGAAGCGCGCTGTTGAGGTTCGCAAGTGCTGCCGCCATGGGGGCGTCGGGAGCTTCCCCGCGTTCTTGCGAGCCCAGTGCGGCGGGACGCGGTGCCGCCGGATGTGCGAACAGCGAGCTTGACCCCGAGTGCTCATTCGGTAGGCGGAACCCGAGCAGCGAAACCGGCTCCGGACCGACCAACACACCCGCGCGCAGAAGATACAGCTCCACCTCATCCGGTTCCGCGCCCGCCTGCACGAGAACGCCATGCTGGCCTTCGAGCGCGCCGAACTCCCCGGCGTCCTTAGCGGCTGCTTCGGCCTTCAGCCGCCGTCCGTGCGCAGCCGCGGCCCCTTCAAAATCCAGCCGGGCGCTTGCTTCATCGCGTTCCGCCGCCGATACCTGTTTCAGGCTCTCGCCCCGGCTCGCGAAAAATGCGTGCACCGCGCCGGCTTCCACACTATAGCGCTCGTCGCTGCAGCCGCCATAGCAGGGGGCAAGGCACTTCTTCATCTCGGAGTAAATACAGCCGGGAAATGCGGGGTCCGGCGCGAGATCTTGGAAGCAGCGCCGCAGCAGGTGAAGGTCGAGGACCTGCTCGGCGTAGTGCTCCGCGGCGTGCCGGGAAGGGAAAGGACCGAAGAGGTCGGCAAATGCCGAGGCGGTAAGTGTATTGGTGACCCATACGCGCGGAAACCGGTTCCGCATACCCATGCGTAGGAAAAACGGAGTCCGCAAGCGCATACGCCGCGCAGCTGCCGTGCCGAAAGCCGCCCGGTTCATTCGGTACAGGAGAAGCTGCGCGCCGAACTCCGAGGCCGTGGAGGTCCAGGCGATGCGTCGGACCAGGTGCGCAAGTTGCAGGCGGCGGGTCTGCCCCGGTGCGGGCAGGAGCAGCTTGCGCAAGCGCCGCTGGAGGTCCGCGGTGCGGTTCAGGTATGGCTCGCCCGAGCTGCCGCGCAAGCTGAACACTGCCGGCGCTGAGGGGAGCGCCGCGAGCGCCGCTTCCGGCTCAGCCGTGTCGAACTCGATCTCATCTTTGAACAGCATCGCTCCGATGAGCTTACGAAAACGCCGCTTCGATTGTCGCCGAACCTACCGATGAGAGCTCTCGGCCGAGGCTGTTCAGTCCTCCTGAATCACTAAGCTGCGCAGCAGATCCAGTACCTCCTCGCCGGCGCCGTCAGGGTTGACCAGGGCTTGGTTCAGTGTTGCCGCGACCCCGGTCGCTTCCGACTCAGAGGGCAAACGTACGTGCGCCATGGACCACTCGGGAAAACTGCGTTCTTGCGCGGTGCCGCTTTCTAAGACAGTGACCTCGCCGTGGCGCGGGTCCTGCTGGATGCGCTCGAAAACACGCTCAATGGACGCGCGCGGGCCTTCCAAAACCTGCGCAAAGAAACCGGAGTTGAAGAGCAGCGCGCCAGTGATGCCCTGTCTGCCGTTATTGGCGCGCGCTGTGCCGAGTATCTGGAGCAGCTCGCCATCGTGCTCCGCACCGCCGCTTTCTATGTAGTTTCTGCTGCAATAGACGATTTTGTAGAGTTCGGCGTTCATGCGGCTCCTTTGCCTGAAAGCTGCGTGTGGGTTGGAGTAAACAGTTGAGGAATGACTGTAGACAGCTCGGCTGAAGGCACGGCTTTGCTGTAGTAAAAGCCCTGGACGGAGTGGCAGCCCTCTGCCCGCACATGCGCGAGGTGCTCGGCTGTTTCCACGCCTTCGGCAAAGGTGGAAATGCCGAGTGAGTGGCCGAGCGCCGAGATGGCTCGGACAATGGCGCGGCTCCGGCTGTTTACCTGCTGCACGGCGATCAGCGACCGATCGATCTTGATTTTGTCGAACGGAAAATTCACTAATTGGCTGAGCGAAGCGACGCCGGTACCGAAGCTGTCCATGGCCACCCGCACGCCCAGCTCGCGCAGATCCTTGAGCGTGGCAAGCACCGCCTGGCCGTCCCGCAGCAGAATGCTTTCAGTGACTTCAATTTCGAGTCTCTGCCCGGGTAAGCCGGCAGTGGTCAGGGCGCGCGCGACGGAGTGGGCGAACTTGCCTGTTTCAAACTGCAGTGGAGAGATATTGACGGCGATCGTGACGGAGGAGGGCCAGCGGACGGCTTCGCGGCACGCCGTCTTCAGGATCCAGTCGCCGATGGGAACCGCCAGCCCAAGCTCCTCGGCCAGGGGCAGAAAGTCGCCGGGCAGGAGCAAGCCTCGTGCCGGATGCCGCCAGCGCAGCAACCCTTCCAATCCGATGACCGATTCGGTTTCCACCTCGATCTGCGGTTGGTAGTGCAGCTCGAACTGCCGCAGCAGCAAGGCTTTCCTCAGGTCCAACTCGAGCGCTCGCCGGCTTTGCGCACGCTCCAGCATCGCGGTTTCGAAGAAATGGTATGTGCCGCGTCCAGCCGCCTTCGACTGATACAAAGCAAGGTCGGCGCTGGACAAAAGTTCGGCTCGCGTTTGCCCGTTCTCCGGAGCCACAGCCAACCCGATGCTGGCACCGACATTGATGACGTGACCGTCGATGAGGTAAGGCCGCTGGATGAGATCGATGATCCGCGCCGCCAAGGCAGCCGTGGCTCCCCGCTCGCTTGAACCGTTCAAAAGCACAGCAAACTCATCGCCGCCCAACCTGGCAAGCACATCGTTTTCGCGCAGAGCCTGTCGAAGCCGGTCGCTGACCAGCCGCAACAACGCATCCCCCACCGCATGGCCAAGCGTATCGTTCACCGCCTTGAAGCGGTCCAAGTCGATGAAGAGAAGGGAAGCACTCTCCTCTTCACCGTCGGTGAGCTTTGCAAGCGCATCCTCAAGCTTCTGCTCGAAGAAAAGGCGGCTGCCGATGCCGGTCAGATGATCGCGCAGTGCGCTTGAGTGTTCGCGCTCCACAATGGCATCGTTGACAGGTTCTTCCTTAAGGGAGGCGAGCCAGCAGCCCTCACCGAGCTCGCCTATGCGGAGCCGCACCCTGGTGTGCGGGTTGAGCGCAAGCACTTCTTCAAAGGGCAGGGGAGGAGCTTGCGATCCGGGAGATGAGTCCAACCAAGTGCGAAGTAATCGGAAAGCGGCCTGCTCCGGCGAAAAAACAGCGCCGGCAATCGTCGGAAACGACGCGCCCACAAGATCGAGCGCGGAAGGAACGCCGAGCAGTCCCTGAAGGCTGTTGCTGGCGTAAAGGATGTGCCGCGAATCATCGAAAATGAGCGAGCCTTCGCGGAATGGGGTCTTCCGAGTGGACTGGGTCCAGCCCGAAGATTCCTTGGTGTCGGAACCGATGCGGCAGGTGTGCGCGGGAGTTTGCAGGAGCAGCCTCTTTTACGGTCTTTAGTCCTCCCGTATATCGGCCTTCAGCTCTGATGAGTACAGGCCCCGGCACAAAATTTTCCTTACGAAAGTAATGTGAAGATTTTTCGAAGAAGCGCCGATAACAAAACTAGGCACCGGCAATCGTAAGCCCGTCGATGCGGAGAGTGGGGCAAGCCACGGATGAGCGGAACTCCAGATCGCTGCCGATCGCGGTGATGCCGCGAAACATTTCCTGTAAGTTGCCGGCGACTGTAATCTCATGCACTGGATAGGAGAGCTCACCGTTTTCGATCCACAAGCCGGAAGCTCCGCGTGAGTAATCGCCTGTGACCATGTTGATGCCGCGTCCCAAGAACTCGGTCAGGTACAGTCCCCGCGGGACTGCCGCGATCATCTCCTCCGGCGTTTGGTCCCCCGCCGGCAGGTACAGGTTGTGCGTGCTGATGCCGGGATTGCCGGCGAGCCCGCGCGCAGCGGAACCGGTACTCGTAAGGCCCAGCTTGCGGGCGGCATACGTGTTCAGCAGGTACGATTTCAGGATGCCGTTTTCGACCAAAACGGTCCGGCGGGTCGGCAGCCCTTCGCCGTCAAACGGGGACGACCCGAAAAGCCCCGGAATGGTGCCGTCGTTGATGACCGTGATGGAGAGGGCGGCGACCTGCTCGCCCAGCTTGCCCGCCCAAAAACTTGCCCCGCGCCATACCGCGTCTCCATTGGCGGCTTCGGCCATCGCGCCCAGGATGGACCGGGCCATTTCCGGCGCAAACACCACCGGCACGCGCTGTGTCGGCACGCGGCGGCCGTCCAAGCGGCGCAGGGTGCGCCGGGCGGCTTCGGCCCCTACCTGCTCTGGGCTTTCGAGCTTCGCGAGCGAGCGGGCGCTTGAGGACCAGCCGTCGCGCTGAATTTCACCATTCTTGCCGACGGCGATCGGCACCGTGCCGACCGAGCAAAGCGACCCGCGTGCGGCACCCATGAATCCGCGCGAGTTGGCAAGCATCCGCATGCTGGTCGCGGCTGAAAAGCTGCCGCCGTCGGAGTTCCGGATGCGCGTGTCGGCGGCAAGCGCGGCCGCCTCGACCCGGCGCGCATACTCGATGCGGTCAGGCCCGGGCAGGGAGTACACATCCTCGTGATAGGTGGCGAGGTCGGCTTCAAGCGCGCCGAAAGCTCCCGGCTCGGGCAGCCCCTGCAAGGGGTCGGGCGAACTGATGCGCGCCAGCGCGACCGCGCCCTCGACCAAGTGCGCCAACCCCTCGGGCGTGAAGTCGCTTGAGGAGGTGGATCCCACCCGCTGCCCGTCCGCCCCGGCCAGGATCACCCGCAGGCCAAGGCCGCGCGACCCGGAATCCTTGAGCGACTCAAGCTCGCCCATACGCACGGTGGCGTCGAACTCGTCGCCCTGCCGCACGACCACCTCGGCGTCGGTTGCGCCGGCGCGCAAGGCTTGTTTCACGACGGCTTCAGCGGTATCAGCAAGCTGGGCGGCGTAGGCGGGGACAGAAAGTGCTGGAACCATGCTTGCAGTGTAGGCCACGTGCCCGCGGTCAGGCCGGTACCGCCTGGATCACGTTGTCGAACACTTGCATCCGGTGGTTGGGAAACTGTTCTGCAATCATCTGCTGCAAGGCGAAGAGCGTCGGGTATCCGTTATAGCCGTTAAAACAAACTGCGTCGTCGATCAGCATTACGTGATCTTTGATCCGATGATCGGAGATAGCTTCCAGTTCAGCAATTACCGGAGTCCATGCATCAGCTTTCGCCGTGACGCCGCCTGAGTAATGGCCGTCCAGCCAAAACAAGCAACGGCGGTCCAGTTTCTGCATCAACGCCGGAAGCGCGGTTCCGCTGTCGCCGGCGATGAGGTGAATATGTGGGTACTGCTTAAAAGATGCCAGTGCTCTTTGGTGCAGCTCCGGGCTCAGCTCAATTGAGTAAATCGATTTAAAGCTGTTCCGCATGGCATAGACCATGTCCCCGAGAAAGGTTCCGGTCTCAACAAAGACGTCGATTCCATACTGCTCGGCATGGTCAAGAATCATCCGCTGCTTGACGCCGTGGGGCGGCCCAAGGCGTCCCCGCTTGCTCCACGCCTGCTGTTCGCTGCGCGCTTTCGCCGCCCATAGTTCATCCACCAACTTGTTCCCGCGAAGCAGATAATGAGCCTTCATGCGAAGATCCAGTGCCATGGTGGAGATGGTACTGCACATTACGAAAGTTTGTGAAGCATACGCTGATAGGTGGACAGCGAACCATCCTGAAAACGCGACCGCGGCCTGTTGCGAATGAAAGTAGGGTCTTGGGCAAAGGACCGCTTCAACTCCCCGTGCCCCCCACCGTCATCCTGTCCAGCTTCACCGTAGGCATGCCGACCCCGACCGGCACCCATTGCCCCTGCTTGCCGCAGTTGCCCACGCCCTCGTCGAGCGCGAGGTCGTGCCCGACCATGGACACATACTTAAGCGCCTCCGGCCCGTTGCCGATCAAAGTGGCGTCGCGCACCGGGGCGGTGATCTTGCCGTCCTCGATCAGGTAGGCTTCGGACGCCGAAAACACGAATTTGCCGGAGGTAATGTCGACCGAACCGCCGCCGAAGTTCACCGCATACAGCCCGCGACGGACCGAGCGGAGAATGTCCTCGGGCGCGTCCTCGCCGGCGAGCATGTAGGTGTTGGTCATGCGCGGCATGGGCATTTGCTGATAGCTTTCGCGCCGGCCGTTGCCCGTGTTTTCGCGGCCCATCAGGCGCGCGCTCAACTTATCGTGCATGTAGCCGCGCAAGATGCCGTTCTCGATCAGCACATTCTCGCGCGAACCCTCGCCCTCGTCGTCAACATGGATGGACCCGCGCCGGTGCGGGATCGTGCCGTTGTCCACCACTGTAACGCGGTCGCTCCCGACACGCTGGCCGATTAATCCGGAGAACGCGGAGGTGCCCTTGCGGTTGAAGTCCGCTTCCAGGCCATGACCGACCGCCTCGTGGAGCAGCACGCCGGGCCAGCCGGGGCCTAGAACCACCTCCATGTCGCCCGCCGGTGCGGAAACCGCGCTGAGCTGCAAAACCGCTTGCCGCGCGGCTTCGCGCGCGTAATGCTCCGGCGTCCTCATGTCGTGAAAATAGGTAAGTTCAACCCGGCCGCCGCCGCCCGAAGCGCCCCGGGTACGCTGTAAGCCGTCTTTCGCGAGGACGGACACGCTCAAGCGCACCATGGGCTGCACGTCGGACGAAAACGTACCGTCGGAAGCCGCGACCAGGATGTGCCGCACTTCATCGGCGTAGGAGGCGCGGACCTCCGTAATGCGCGGGTCATAGGCGCGTGCGGCCCGGTCGGCACGGGTCAGCAAATCGAGTTTGTCGCTGAGCGCGGGATCCAAATCGGCGGCGGGCGCGGCGTAGAGCCGCGGGCCTTTTGCATCGGGAATGGTCGCGGGCAGCCCGACGGTGGACTGCTTCGCGGGTCCGGAGGCAATCAAGGCGGCTGTGCGCGCGGCGCGCAGCAGCCGGTCGGATGAGAGCTCGTCCGTATACGCGTAGCCGGTGCGCTCGCCCGCGAGCACACGGACGCCGCAGCCGGCGCTTACGCCTTGCGCCGCGGACTTGATTAAAGACTCGTCGAGCCCGAGCGAGGTGGACGCCACCGACTCAAAATACAGCTCGGCATAGTCGCCGCCGGCTCCAAGCGCCTCGCCCAGGCAGCGCTCCATGAGCGCGGGAGTGACGGCGAACTTTTCTTCAAAATAGGAGGGGGTCATGTGCCTCATTGGATGGGTCGGACGTCCGCGCCGGTGCGGAGTGCTCAGCTCGGTACCGCCCTGCGCCGATTTTACTTGCGCGGGGTGCAACCCTTGCTAGGATGGGCGCATGAAGAAAGCCGTCGTCCTCTCCCTTGTGCTCCTTTCGACTGCCTCCGCGTTCGCCAAGAAGCATCACCATCATCGCGGTGCCCACCACCACGCAACCACGCAGCACGCGCAGTAATTCACCCTTCAGCTGCTCCACTCACCCAGCCGGGTAAGCAGCGCTCAGCCGGCGCTTGCAGCCCGGCTTAAGTGTGGTCGCGCGCGCGTCGGCCGTCTTCGGATTTTGTTCAGAAGGCAAGCAGGAAATTCCAGGTACGTCGGTCATCTTGCGGGAACGCTGATGCTGCCGCAAGCTGAAGCTGCTCATGGCAGCCCTCGCAACCTCGCTCGCGCGTACCGCGGTTCCGCTTACCCCGGATGCGCTCGCGGCCGCACTGGAACGGTTTCTGACCGAAAACCCGCGCGCCTGCGTTGTGGAAGATGGCGCGGTACTGTTCGACATGGGAGTATCCCGGTGGACGGTGAATGCGGAGAACGGGCGCTGTACGCTCCAAATCTGGAGCGACGAGCGCAACCTGGTCCGCACCGTTATTGGCTTGCAGGAGCGCGCGAGCGGCCTTCGGATCGAGGCGAAGCGGTTCGGGCAGGTGAAGCCGCAAATCCTGCGGCTCGCGCCGGACCGAGACCAGCGCACCCCTTCTGCCCGTGAGGCTTCGCGCAAGAAGCATCTTGCCCTGCTCAGGAGGGTGCTGCCGCGCGTCATGCCTGAGCTCAAGCTTCAGGAAGCCTTTATTGCCGCGGACCTGGAGCACTCCTTCGGCCCGGCCTACGTGCGCGGCGTGCTGGAACGCGGGCAGACACAGTGGGCGCTGGTCGGGATCAACGGAGAAGAGTCGCAGGCTTCGATTGACGGGCTGCTCACGATCGCCGTGCTGTGGCTGGAGCAGTGCCGGGCGCGTGCCGGCGGGCGGCGCGTGGTCGAGGGAGTCAAGATGATCGCGCCGGCGGGCGCGGCCGCCACGCTGCGCGAGCGCCTCCCATGGATGCACCCGGGCGCGGCGAAGTGGGATTTGTGGGAGCTGGACGAAGCACACGAGGAGCTTGCGCAGGCTGAGCCGGCGGACGCGGGAAATCTTCGCACACATCTCACCTCGGCATTTGACGGAGCAGCAGCGGTGGAGCGCTCTCGGGGTGCGGTGGACCGGGTTTTAGGCCTGCTGCCGCCGGAAGACCGCGCACGCGTTGAGGTGCTGCCCGGCTCGCCGACGGAGGTCGGCTTCCGTCTGCACGGGCTTGAGTTCGCGCGGGTCCGGCATGGGGTGAGCGCGACTTCGTTTGCCCGCGAGGACCGGATCAGCTTCGGCGCGGGCGCGGGCGAAACGCCGCTCAGTGCGGAGAACGAGGCCGGTTTGCGTGACCTTGTCGGAAAGCTGTTTCAGTCACGCCGCCCGGAAGGCAGCGTGCGCGACCCGCTCTACCGCATGCAGCCGGAGCGCTGGCTGGAGGCTTGCCTGCGCGAAGATTTGGCCGAGGTGGAACCCGGGCTGCGGCCCGCGCCCGTGTACACGCAGGTGCCCGCGCTCGCCTCGGCCGACCGGGGCATGCTCGACCTGCTCGCGGTCACGCGCGAGGGCCGGCTTGCTGTTTTGGAGCTGAAAACGAGCGAGGACCTGCATATGCCCATGCAAGGTTTGGACTACTGGATGCGGGTGCGCGCGCTCCATGCCGCGGGCGAGATCGCGCGCGCCGGGTACTTTCCGGGGGTGGAACTGTCGCCCGAGCCGCCGCTGCTGTGCTTTGTCGTGACTGCTCTGCGGCTGCACACGACTTTCGACACGCTTATGAAGCACATCGCCCCGGAGGTCGAGTGGCGCTTGCTGGCGCTCGATGAACATTGGCGCAAGCACCGGGCCGTGGTGTTCCGCAAGCGCGGAGGCGAGGCGAAACCGTGGGCAAGGGTCATCGCGGGTGAGTAATTTCATTAACGGTGAGTTTTACAGCTCGCCTGTCATCAGCGTGTGCGTCCTCCTGTTTGCAATCTGGATTCAGCTCAAGCTTGTTCACATCAACCAAGTACGAATAGACCGGTTCGGCGAGCCATATATGGAACCTCGCCGTTCGCGATCTCGGCGGACCAAAGCAGTGAATGTCAGCCTCGGAATGCTTGTAGGAGTTTTTGTCGGACATCCGCTTCGATACCGTACTTTACAGGCACTAGACTCCATCCTGCTCTTTCTCGCCGCGCTCTACTGGCTGTTCATGATAGTGAGCTGGTCAGATAAGGGGGATAGTCAGCTCTAGTGACGGGTCGGGTGGACCACCTTTAATTCGAGATGCTTTTCAAAAGCGTCGAATTCGCGGTCGCGATGGAGCAGTGAACATTTTTCCCGCAAGCATAAAGTCGCGATCAGGGTGTCCACGGGTTTTCGTACAGTAAAGCCGAGAGCTCGGAGCGTCCTGTAGTTGACAGCGGCAGCGAGCGCCATGTCCAAGCCTCCCGTGTTGAAAGGCAGACACCAACGGACGAGTTCACCGCGCACACGTCTGAATACACGCTCGTTGCTGAAGCCTTGCAGCACTTCCATGTAGATGAGGTCCGTAATGCCGAGGGTGAGTTTACCTATCTGCTGCTCAAGCCAGACTGTATGTTCGTTCGGTACACCTCCGATGTGATCAATCCAAACTGAAGAGTCGACGATCACCACGCTATTTCCCGTCCTCTTCAGGCCCCCACGGGTCGGGGAAGCGGCTCAACCGCATTTCGTTTAAATCCCCTTCCCATTTTCCGATGCCCTTCAAAGATCGCAGGCTTGCTTGCCCGCGCGTTTGGATCAGCAGCTTTAGAGCCGTTTCCACCACCTCTTTCTTCGTGTTGCTGCCGCTGCTGCGCAGCGCTTCCTCCATCAATTTGTCGTCGATCTCGATGTTGGTGCGCACCGCTGCTTTCCTCCAGATGTGTAAACATCGCACAGTGATGTGTACGAGTACAAACGCAGCGGTAACCCGGAGACCGCAGGCCGGGTCAGAAGGACACTTCGTTCAGTCCCAGTTCCGAAACGGAAAAAGGACTCCAACAAAAGATCGCCGCCCTCTTTGTACACGTGGTCCGGCGGCTAGGATCGAGTGAGGGCCGCGTCCGAAGCATGTACCGGCGCATCCAAAAGATACTTAATGGCGACACTTGCAGCAATCCCGGCAGACGCACCCAGCATCCCGCAGACGGCTGCGCTCGCGGGGCTATGGGATAAATTCGGGCGCCGGATCACCGACCTGCGCGTGTCCGTGACCGACCGCTGCAACTACCGTTGTGTGTACTGCCGGTCGGGTGAGGACGACGTAAAACCGTCCGAGCTGCCGCTGCTGGAGTACGCCCGCATCATCCGCGTGTTTGCCTCGCTTGGCGTCGAAAAGGTCCGCTTGACCGGCGGCGAGCCGCTGCTGCGCCGAGGCTTGCCCGAGCTTGTCGAGGAACTGAGCCGTTTGCGAACACCCGACGGCAACCGCCTCGAAGTTGCCCTGACCACGAACGGCCACCTGCTCGCGCCCTTGGCCAAGCACTTGCGCGACGCGGGCCTCACTCGCGTCACTGTGAGCATGGACGCGCTTGAGCCCGAGCAGTTCGCGCGCATCACGCGCGTTCCCGGTTCGTTCGAGCATGTTCTGCGCGGTGTCCGCGCGGCACAAGCATCCGGGCTTGGCCCCGTCAAGGTCAACTGCGTGGTCATGCGCGGCTGGAACGATGATCAGATTGTGCCGTTTGCCCGCTGGGCGCGTGACGAGGGCGTTATTGTGCGCTTCATCGAGTTCATGCCCTTAGAAGAAGACCGCATCTGGTCGCCGGACACAGTGGTTCCGTTGGCGGAAATTCTGGATCGCATCGGCCGGGAGGTCGGCCCCTTGCACCCCTTGGCGGCGAACAGCCTGAGTGAAACGGCCCGGCGCTACACCTTTGCGGACGGCATCGGCGAGATCGGCGTCATTGCTCCGGTTTCGAGCGCGTTTTGCGGCGCGTGCAGCCGCATCCGGCTTACCTCCGACGGCCGCATCCGCACCTGTCTTTTCTCGCACTTCGATCACGACCTGCACGCGGTCCTGCGCCGGGGCGGCTCGGACGAGGATCTGGCTGCCTTCATCAGGCAAACCGTACACAAAAAAGAAGCGCGCCACCATATCGGCGAGCCCGGCTTCCTGCAACCCGGCCGCACCATGGTGCACATCGGGGGGTGAGGGCGATCGGCGCCGGCCGTTCAGCTAGCGGGCGCCTTGCAGCTTCAAGTCATACCGCCGCACTTGTTCGGCCGCCAGGTCCGAAGCCTTCTCCAGCGCTGTCCGTGTTTCCTCATCAAGCTCGGCCCAATAGCTGGTCCCGGGCTGTTTCGGGCCGTTCGGGAAGCCGCGCGCTCCGTTCCCCGCGGAGCGGCTTCCACGGGGCTGACGGGTCCGCCTTGTAAGCTTTTGAGTATGCCTCTTCTCCGCTCCGCGTTCATTGCTCTTTCGCAGAACCGGCCTCTGCGCCGGTTTTCTGAGTCGTCGACGGCGGGGCGGCGGATGTCTTCGCGGTTCGTCGCCGGTTTGGAAGCGCGCGAAGCGCTCGCAGCCGCGGCGGAGCTGAACCGGGAGGGGCTCCAGGTCACGCTCGATGCGCTCGGCGAGAATGTGAGCACGCCAGACGAGGCGCGGCGCTCGGCTGCCGTGTATCACGGGCTGATCGAAGCCGTCGGTCAGGCCGGCTTGCAGGCGAACGTCAGCGTCAAGCTGACGCAGATGGGCATGGACCTCGGCCGCGGGTTGGCCGAGGGCATCGTAGGCGCAATGGTGGAGCACGCCGCGCGCGTCGGCACGTTCGTGCGCGTCGACATGGAGGGTGCCCGGTACACGCAGGAAACGCTGGACCTGGTGTGCCGGCTGCACCGGCGATTCCCGGGCTCGGTCGGCGTGGTGATCCAAGCCTATCTGCGGCGGTCGGAGCAGGACATCCGCAAGCTGCTCGACGAGGGCATCCGCATCCGCTTGTGCAAGGGCGCATACAAGGAGCCGCCCGCGCTCGCCTTTCCTGACAAGCGCGAGGTGGACCGGAACTTCCTCCGGCTCACGCGCATGCTGCTCGCGAGCGGGCTGTATCACGGCATTGCGACACACGACCCCCGGATGATCGCGGGCGCCGCGCGGCTGGCGCGGGAGCTGGGCGCGGCCCCGGAAAGTTGGGAGTTCCAGATGCTGTACGGCATCCGGCGCGACCTACAGCGGGCGCTCGTACGCGCCGGCTATAACATGCGGGTATATGTGCCGTTCGGGCAGGAGTGGTATCCGTACTTCATGCGCAGGTTGGCGGAGCGGCCGGCGAATGTATTGTTCTTGGCGAAGAACTTTCTGCGCGCTTAGAGGCTCATTTCAGGTGCTCTGTTTGTAGACCAATCCATACAGCTGACTCATGCTTGCAAGGGTATGTAGTGAACCGTGCAGCATGTTTCTACAAACAGTGCAGTGCTTCGCTGTTTCACACCATCACGCGTTGTGGAGCATACTATCAGTATGAGGCTGACTGTTGATCTTGCTCCTGACGTGTACAGTTTCACAGCGGCTTATGCGGGTGCCAAGGGCATTACCTTATCCGCCGCCATCGGCGAGCTTGTACGCCGCGCCGAGCGAGTGACAGGAATTGAGAGTGTTCCATCCAGGTTAAGAACAAATGAACACGGCTTTCTAGAGATTGCTGCGACGGATGATGCACTCACCCCCGAGATGGTGAAGGAAGCTTCGGAAGATGAGCTTGTCTGAGCCTGCCCGATACCTGCTCGACGTCAACATCCTTGTCGCCCTCGCAACCCGTAGCCACGTCCATCACGGGCTTGTGAAGGAGTGGTTCTACGCTTCTCCCAAACTTCTGTGGGCCGTTTGCGCGTTCACCGAGGCGGGCTTTCTCCGCAACGCCACTGCGGCCCGTTCAGGGCAGGTCACCATGGGGGAGGCCTCCGCGGTCTTGCAACAGTTCGCGCGGCACCCGGGCTACCGATACCTGCCGATCACCGCAGATTGGCTGACCCTTTCAAAGCCCTTTTCCGCACGGTTATACGGGACGAAACAGGTGACTGACGCCTACCTGCTCGGCCTTGCCGTATGGGAAACGTTGGTGCTGGTCACCATGGATAAAGCAATCCTGCACCTTGCGGGAGATGAGCATCGCAGGCACGTTCTTGTACTGCCTTCTTCCTAGCCCGCTTCAACCTTGGAATTGCTGAACCTGATGCATTGGGCGCGCGCAGCGTGAATGCAGCCGCCCAGCGGATGACGCGGCAAGACGGAAATGCACGAGGCGGTCGAAGCCCGTGCACTGCCAACAAAGCCGTATTCTCGATAGCTACTCGCTTGGCGCGTGATACGGCTCGATCGACAGCATGTTCATCAACACCATGCGCTCTTCCGGCGTGTACTCGGTCTGAAAACGCGCCGAGCCGAGCGCTTGGGCGCGGGCCTCGGGCGGCATGGCGCGCAGGTCGCGGAAGGCGCTGCTCACGGCCTGCTTGCGGTCGGGCCCCATCGCGCGCAAGGTTTGGCTTGCCTGGCGCACTTCTTCCTTGCGCTCGGGGCTGAGCGCTTCAAAGCGTTCGTTGCGCTCCAGCATGCGCTGCCGTTTAGCCTCGGGCAAGGCGTCCAGCCGTTGAAGCCGGTTCAGCACGCGGTCCTGCTGCGCGGGCGGCAGATGGGTAAAGCCGGGCTCCTTGCGCAGTTCTTGCGCCTGCTGCTCAGGTTGCAGGTTCTGGTGCTGCGCGAACCATTGCGGCAGGTGCGCCCCCGGGCGCGCGGCGCGAAAACCCGCGGGGGGCGGTGCGGGAGAGCGGCGGGCCGCCGGCACCTGCGCCTGCGCCGAAGCAGCTTGAAAGGCAAGGAGCAGAAGCGTCGCCGCGCCACCGTTCTCGACCCATCCCCGCTTCATGCCGCCCTTCCTTTCAAAATCCTTGCAAATCCTTTGTACCCCAACCAAGGCCGGTCTCGTTCCATCCGTCGCGCCGGGCAGCCGGCTCAGTTCGCCTGCGCCGCGTCCGGCTCGTCGAGCGAAGAAAGCTCCTGGAACACCTGCGCGTTCTCGTCAAGCGATTGAAGGTCGTGGACGGCATTGGAAGCCTGCACCGCCGCGGGCCGGCTGTCATGCGAAAGGTCATGCGAAAGGTTGACCCAAGTGCCGCCGCCCACCGCAAGCACGACCGCGAGCGCCCCAACCCCGGCCGCGGACGGACGCAGGGCGCGGTTGCTTACCCATGCGCGGGTGCGCAGCATTTGGACCCATCCGGTCAAGCTCAGGCCGCGGGCGGGCGCGGCCTGCTCTTCCTTGAGCCGCGCGGTCATCCGCGTCTGCCAAAACGGCGAAGGCTCCGGCACTGTCCAGCCATCCATGAGCGCCGCCGTGCTGCCCAGCGCTTCCAACTCGCCCCGGCACCGTGCACAGGCCGCGAGATGCGCGCGGGCCGCGGGCGGCGCCGCCCCGGGATCAAGCAGCAGGTCGGCCATCGCCGCTTCCGCGGCCTTGCAGTCCAATTGCTTTCGAGTTTCCGTCCCGTTCATACGTACTCCTTCAGCCGCTCGCGCAGGGTCTGGTACGCGCGAAACAGCAAACTCTTGGTTGCGGACTCCGAGAGCTTCAGCACGGCGCCGATCGCCCGGTAGTCCATTTCCTGGTACTTGTGCATCAGCACGGCCTCGCGCTGGCGCTCGGGCAAAGCCATGACGGCGGCTCGGATGCCGGCCATGCGCTCATTGCGGAGCATGTCCTGCTCCGCGTTGCGCCGGGCATCCGGCACGTCGGGCGTGGTGCCCGTCTCGGCGTCCGGCTGGTCCAGGTACACGCTCGCTGCGGCCCGCTCGTGCTTGTGATCGCGCGCGTAGTTCACGCCCAGGTTGGTCGCGATGCGGTACAGCCAGGTGGAAAACTTAGCTTCGGCCCGGTAGCCGGCGCGCGAGCGGTACACGCGGAGAAACACTTCCTGCGCCAGCTCCTCGGCGACGGCTTGGTTGCCGGTCATGCGGAACATGAAGTGGATGATTTGGCGGCGGTATTTTTCAATCAGGTAAGGGAAGCCGGAGTCGTCGCCGTCCCGCACCCGGAGCATGACCGCCGCGTCCGAGCCCTCGTCCGCAGCCGTTGGCCGCGCTTGGGGCAGCTTGCCCACCCCTGCCGCATCGTAGCCCGCCGGGCCCATTCCCTCCGGCACCCCGTCTTCAGTCGAAGGTTGCGGTTCGGCGGCGGTTTCTTCGTGCGATGGCCGCCGGGGCGCGCCGCCAGCGTCGGAAGGCTGATCGGAAGGCTTCATGGGCACCTCACATTGTAGCCGCCGAAGCGTGGATGGTATGCTCATCTGAGCCGTCAAACACACGGGTCGGCTGACCCAAAGGGCGCATAACTCAGCGG
This sequence comes from uncultured Acidobacteriaceae bacterium, assembly GCA_964246845.1. Taxonomy (GTDB): domain Bacteria; phylum Acidobacteriota; class Terriglobia; order Terriglobales; family Acidobacteriaceae; genus EB88. The sequence goes on along the minus strand of CAXTSB010000002.1, from coordinate 6,449 downwards.
TAGAGTGCCACCTTCACACGGTGGAAGTCGTAGGTTCGAATCCTGCTGTGCCCACCATGGAACCAACAATTCAGCGGCTTCGGCAAGGATAAGTGGATGCCGTTGGTGCCAAACCGCACCGGCTGGCATCACGCGTGCCGGTTCTTGCCGGCTGCATCCTGCCTCACCACGCCCGCGCCGAAGCCGCCATCATCGTCTTTCGAAAAAGCGCCGCACCCGCCGTGGCGGCCTGCCTTGACGGTCATCGCCGTCTCGAACAAACGCGCCGAAGTTCATGCACATGCAGTGATATTGTGTAGGCATGGGCGAGATCAAACTGCCTGGCCAGATGCTTGAGCTCGTTGCGCGCCGTTTCCGCTGCCTTGGCGAACCATTCCGTTTGCGCATCCTTCAATCGCTCTCCATCACCGAGAAGACGGTGACGGAACTGGTGCAGGATCTGGACGCCAACCAGCCGAATGTTTCCAAGCACCTGAACATCCTTCTGGAAGGTGGTCTGGTCGAAAGGAAGAAACAAGGAACCAGCAGCCTGTACTCCATCGCGGACCCTATGATCTTTACTCTCTGCGACCTGGTCTGCAGGAGTGTGGTCGCGAGAACGGAGGCGCAGCTGGGCGGCTTGCAGGCGACCGGCCAAAGGACTCGGCGGGCTGAGCGCAATATGGGTGCTGCACGAGTCGTTTGATACGCGTACATCGCCATGTAGTGATATGGTGTTGTAGTGACAAGCGTGCGAACTCGACGGGTATTCACGACCGCGAGCTGCTTTCTGGCGGTCTGCCTGGGTGTGAGCAACCCCGCGAAAGCGCGGACCCAAGCTCCGCTCTCGCTGGCGGATGCGGTAGCCGCCGCCCAGCAGCACAGTTCGGAAACGGAGAAAAGTGCAGCGTCAGAAGAGCAGGCCCGCGGCTCGGTTCGCGAAGCACACGCGGCATTTTTGCCCACGCTCACCCTTGCGGAGGAGGCATTCTACTCGAACGACCCGGTTTTCGCGTTCGGCAGCGAGCTCCGGCAAGGCCGCTTCTCGCAGGGTGACTTTTCCCTCGAAGTGCTCAATCATCCGCGGCCGCTCAGCAATTTCAGTGCCTCTGCCGCGGCGTCGTACACGGCGTTCGACGGCGGCTCGCGACGGCACGGCGTCGCCGCGGCCGATGATGAGCTGCAAGCAACAGCAGCATCCGCGGCGTACACCGCGCAAGCACTCACCGCGGAAGTGACGATGCTTTACTACCGGGTGCTGACGGCAGAAGAACAGGTCGGCGTGGCGGCCGCCGTTGTGCAACGGGCACAAGAGACGGACAGCCTTGTGCAGGACCGGCTCCGCGCAGGGCTTGTGCTGGAAAGTGATGCCGGCCGTTCAGCACTCAGCCAAAGACGCGCTCAAGATGAGTTGGCTTCAGCGCGGGACAACGTACAACTTGCGCGGGGCGACCTTTTTGCAAGAATGGGCGAGCAGCCATCGGAACAGCCGCTGGTGAAACCTTCCATAAATGCCGAGGATACGGCCGTAAGCGCTGTCCCAGACCTAAGCCGGCGCACGGACCTGAAGGCCCTGCAGCTGCGGCAGGAGGCCCTCAAGGAAAAACTTGCGGCTGTTCGGGCGAGCGCGCGGCCGCAAGTCACGATCTTCGGTCGTGTTGAGAACGATGCCCAATATGTCGTCACCAACGGCAGCGGCAATTGGTTCCTGGGTGCGAAGGTTCAGCTTCAAGTGTTCGATGGCGGGGTGAGGCGATCCCGAGAAAGCGAGGTGCTGGCGCAGATGCACGGCTTTGATGGTCAAAGACGTGCAGTCCTGCTCAGTGCTGAGAAGACCGTGGCGGCGCTTCAAAACCGGATGGAGGACTTGAAGCGCCGACTGAGCACGGCTCGCGAGGCGGTGCGGGTTCAGTCAGAGAGCCTGGACGCCGCGCGGGACCGCTACGCCGCGGGTCTGCTCACTTTGAGCGACGTGTTGGAAGCTCAGAGCGAACTCGCTCAATCGGAGTTTGACAATACACGCACGTTTTATGAGCTTTGCATCGCGAAGGCAGAGCTTGCGTTCGCAAGCGGTACGCCCACACGTTGAGGCGGAGTGTTCCATGAAGAAGTTTTGCGCATTGCTGTTTTTTCTGAGCGCCGCGGGTTTCCGCGGCTGCCGCAGCGCGCCTCCGGCCGAGCGCGCCTCTCCTCCTGTTCCGGTGCGGACTGTCGTCGTGGGGCGGACGAGTTCCGGCTCCGCGATTGCTGTCCCGGCGACTACCAGGCCCCTTCTCGAAGCCGATGTGTCCGCCCAGATCATTGCACCGGTGGAGACTGTGACGAAGCGGGAGGGAGACCGCTTCCGTAGGGGCGATGTTCTGGTGCGGCTGCAAGCTCCCGCGCTGCGTGCGGCAGAGTCGCAGGCGCGGGGAGCGTTGGAGAGCGCTTTGCGGATGCAGGACCAGGCGACCGCACAAGCGCAGCTCGCGGCGGATACATTGTCTCGGTATTCACAACTTCGGGAGCGTCGCTCGGTAACGCCGTACGAACTCGACCAGAAGAAAACGGAACGTCTCACCGCACTCGACGTGCAGCAGGCGGCCGCGGCCCGGGTTGCCGCGGCCCGCGGGGCGTTGGCGTCCAAGCAGGCGGACGCAGCGGACGCGGTCGTCCGCGCTCCATTCGACGGTTTCGTCACACGTCGGCTGGTGGATCCTGGAATCTTGGCCACGCCGGGAACGCCCTTACTCCACCTGCAGTCGTCGGGACAGCTTGAGCTTGTGTTCAACATCCCGGAAATGTCGCTGCATACCCTGCGTGTAGGTTCAGTCGTCGCCGTCGCCTCCGATCCGCATGCGGCTTCTGTGTCAGCCGTTGTAACAGAGATCGCACCGGCGGCGGATCCTACGTCTCACAGCTTCTTCGTCCGAGCAAAGCTCCCGCTTTCGGCGAACCGGCAGCCCGGAACTGTTCTCCAGGTGCTGCTGCCCGAACAAGCGCCGGCGTCAAGCATGTTCATCCCCGATCCGTCCATCGTGCATCAGGGAGGGCTGGATGCGGTCCTCATCGTGGGAACAGGGCAGCGTGCGGCCGTTCGCTACGTGACCCTGGGGCGAACGCAAGGCAGCGCGATTGAAGTTCTCACAGGCTTGCACGCCGCGGAACGAATCATCTTGGAGCCCAGCCTCGAAATGGCCGGCAAGCGGGTTGAGGTGCTGCCATGAACGATGCGGCACCGGGCGCGGCGCCGCTCCTGAAGCGTAGTGTGGCGGGAAGCGTCGCGGCCTTCTTTGTCGAATCCAAGCTGACCTTGCTCCTCGTCCTTGCGGCCGCGGCGTTGGGCGGATTGAGTTTGACCGAGATTCCACGGGAAGAAGAGCCGCAGATCACCGTGCCGATGATTGACATTTTCACGTCGCTGCCGGGCGCATCCGCCAGCGAGATCGAAAACCGGCTCAGCACGCCGCTTGAACGCATCCTGCGGAACAGCAAAGGCGTGGAGTACCTTTACTCCACCAGCCAGCCGGGTACCAGCCTTGTCACCATACGCTTCCGCGTCGGTGAAGAGGAGGACCAAGCGATCACGCAGACGGAGAAGCAGCTGGACGGCGCCGCCGATCAGTTGCCGCCCGGCGCATCGCATCCGCTCATCAAAGTCCGTTCCATCAATGACGTGCCGATGATGACGCTGACTCTCACCGGCTCCGGCTATGGCGTGACGCAGCTCCGGCAGATCGCGGATGAACTCGACCAGCAAATCAAACGTGTGGACGACGTTGCGCAGACCGCGGTACTCGGCGGCCGGCAGCGCAAGGTCAACGTCTGGTTCGACTCGGGCAAACTTGCCTTGTACGGGCTCACTCCCGAAACGCTGGCCGGCCGCTTGGTGGGCGGCAACACCCGTTTCACGCCCACAAACGTTGTCAACGGCGGTCAAGGAGCGTCGTTGCAAGTCGGCAGCCTCTTCGGCAGCGCGTCGGATCTTGAGGGTGCGGTGGTTGCTGCGCATGACGGGGCTGCCGTGTACCTGCGCGATGTCGCGCGCGTGGAAGACGGCGGGGCGGACGTACCGACCTACGTGCTCTCGGGCATCGGTCTCGGTCGCGGCGACACCCAGGAACAGCCGGCAGTCACGATCGCTGTTTCGAAACGCGCAGGCGCCAACGCGACCACCATCTCGGCCCACATCCAGAAGCGACTCGGCGAACTCAGAGGGTCGCTTCTGCCGGATGATCTCGCGATCCGCGTTACCCGCGATTACGGCGAAACAGCCAAGGACAAGGCAAACGAACTCCTGCGCCACCTGTTCCTCGCGACGGTCTTCGTCACCTTGCTGGTCAGCTTTGCCCTCGGATGGCGGGAAGGCGGTGTTGTGCTGGTCGCCATCCCCGTGACGCTCGCTCTCACGATCGCACTTTTCTACTTTTACGGGTACACGGTCAACCGCATCACGCTCTTTGCGCTTATCTTTTCCATCGGCATCCTGGTCGATGATGCCATCGTGGTCGTCGAGAATATCGTGCGCCACTTTCGCATGCCGCGCACGGAGGAGCGGAGCTTTCGCGAGATCGCGATTGACGCTGTCGATGAGGTCGGCAATCCCACCATCCTGGCGACGTTTGCAGTCATCGCGGCCATTCTCCCCATGGCATTCGTTCGCGGCCTGATGGGACCCTACATGCGGCCCATTCCCATCGGTGCGTCGTCTGCCATGCTCCTTTCGCTGCTGGTTGCGTTCACGGTAACGCCCTGGGCCGCGCTGCGGTTTCTCCGCGGCCGTTCCGCCGGCAAGCACGCGTCAGAAGAAGGCCGCCTGACTGCGCTTTACCGTCGCCTGATGGCAGGCCTGCTGGAGCACCCTCGACGCGCACTGCTCTTCGGAGGCGTGGTCGTCCTGCTGCTTTTACTCGCGGCTGCCTTGGTTCCTCTCAAGGCCGTCAAGGTGAAGATGCTGCCCTTCGACAACAAAAGTGAGTTCCAGGTGATCCTGAACATGCCGGAAGGCACAACGCTGGAACAGACAACCGCTGTCGCGCAGCGGATGGCCGCGAAGATCGCGGCGGACCCTGACGTCACGGACTACCAGATCTATGCAGGCGTGGCGGCCCCCTTCAACTTCAATGGTCTGGTTCGCCATTACTACCTCCGCGGTGCGCCGTACCAAGCCGACATTCAGGTGAATCTTAAACCGCGCGACCGGCGCAAAGCGCAAAGCCATGAGATCGCCAAGCGGCTTCGGCCGGTCTTGACGGGCATCGCGAGAGCAGTCGGTGCCCGCATCGCCGTGGCTGAGGTACCGCCCGGGCCGCCCGTGCAGGAAACGCTGGTCGCCGAAATCTACGGCCCGGACTACACCAAACAAATTGCTTTGGCCGCTCAAGTCAAGAGCATCTTTCAACATACGGACGGCGTTGTCGATACAGATTGGTTTGTTGTTGCGCCGGAAACCCGGTACGACCTCAAAGTCGATCCTGCGCGCGCGGCTTTAGCCGGGCTCACGACAGAGCAGATCGCCGGCAACGTTGCGGACGGTATCAGCGGCAGAGACATCGGCCTGCTGCACGATGCGCGTTCGCGTGAGGAGGTGCCCATCCACCTGCAGCTTGAGCGGCCTTTGCGCACCGGCATCGCTGCGGTCCGGAACATGCAGCTCGTGACCGCGACGGGAAAACCCGTCACCGTGGGCAGCTTGGCGGACCTGTCTTCCGGTCTGGTCGAGCAGCCGATCCAGCACAAGAATCTGCTGCCCGTTGTGTATGTGCTCGGCGACGTGGCCGGGGCCGCGGAAAGTCCTGTTTATGTGATTCTCAAGATGAAGGACGATGTCGCCGAATTGCACGCTCCCGACGGGTATGCGGTAAGCCAGTATTCAACGCAGCTGCCTTCCGACACGCAGCAGTACTCAGTGAAATGGGACGGCGAGTGGCAAATCACCTACGAAGTTTTTCGGGATTTGGGTTTGGCGTTCGCCGTTGTACTCGTATTGATCTACATCCTTGTTGTCGGGTGGTTCCGTTCCTTCTTAACGCCGCTCGTCATCATGCTGCCGATCCCGCTCACGCTGGTGGGCATCCTGCCGGGGCACGCGCTCTTGGGAGCGTTCTTTACGGCTACATCCATGATCGGCTTCATCGCGGGGGCCGGCATCATCGTCCGCAACTCCATCATCCTCGTCGACTTCATCGAAATCCGCAGGCGCGAAGGTATGCGCCTGCACGATGCGGTGATCGATGCAGGTGCGGTCCGCTTCCGGCCTATGCTGCTTACGGCGGGAGCTGTCGTGCTCGGCTCTTCGGTCATCTTGAGCGATCCGATCTTCCAAGGCCTGGCGGTCTCGCTCATGGCCGGTGAGGTGGCATCCACGCTGCTGTCGCGAGTGGCGGTCCCGGTCCTTTATTTCTACACAGACCGGTGGCGGTCGCCGCCGCGGATGCAAAGAGAGCAAGTTGCTTGATCGTTCTCCGCGCCGACTTCTGACTCCTTTAAAA
>CAXTSB010000001.1:0-87821 GCA_964246845.1 uncultured Acidobacteriaceae bacterium | reverse complement strand
GCCCCACCCATGCGGGAAGTGACCGCGGTGCGGTGACGATCCTGATGCGGGCCGGCACTCGGTTTTGGACAGTATTGATGCGGGTGCGAGCCGCTCTAACACAAATTATGTACCTGTTTTACACAATCCGTAGATGCCGGCTTTGGACCCACCACAAGATATAGTGGTGGTACAGCACTGATTCACCAAGCAGTGCCTGATAAGCAGCCTCCCCCTTGGCAAGCCGCGTCCCGACAGGCTCGGCGGAAATGGAGCATTTTCTTGGCTGAAACACAGGCTTCTCTCCAAAGCACGTTGGCCGACGTCATCCCGAACTTTCCCTTGCCGGAGGCGCCGCCGCAGATGCAGGTGCGCAAGCGCAACGGCGCGCTCGAGTCGGTGGACGTGAACAAGATCGTGCGCGCGGTCCAGCGGCACACGCACGGCCTGCCGCACATCGACCCAATGCGGGTCGCGTCCAAGACCATCGGCGGCTTGTTCAACGGCGCGAGCACCCGCGAGCTCGACTCGATTTCGATCCAGACCGCGGCGGCCTTGATCGCGGAAGAGCCGGAATACTCAAAGCTGGCCGCGCGGCTCTTGCACGAGACGGTCGTGAAAGAAGTTGCCGGGCAGAATATTTACTCCTTCACGCAGTCCATGGAACTCGGGCACGAGCAGGGGCTCATCAGCGCGGCGGCGATCGAGTTCGTCCGCAACAACGCCCGCAAGCTCAACAACGCGATCGAGGACGAATTTTCGGAGCGCTTCGAGTACTTCGGCCTCCGTACCGTGTATGACCGCTACCTGCTGCGCCATCCCATCACGCGCAAGGTGATTGAAACGCCCCAGTACTTCTTCCTGCGCGTCGCCTGCGGGCTCGCCGTCACTGTCGCTGAGGCGGTACCCTTCTATCGGCTGCTGGCCGCGCACGACTACATGCCGTCTTCGCCAACCTTGTTCAATTCGGGCACCAGGCACCCGCAGATGTCGAGCTGCTACCTCATCGACTCGCCGCAGGACTCGCTCGACGGCATCTACGACATCTACAAGCAGGTCGCCCTCTTGTCGAAGTTCTCGGGCGGCATCGGGATCGCCTTCCACCGGGTGCGCTCGGAAGGGTCATTGATCCGCGCGACGAACGGGCTTTCGAACGGCATCGTCCCGTGGCTCCGGACGCTGGACGCGAGCGTGGCGGCGGTGAACCAAGGCGGCAAGCGCAAGGGTGCGGCCTGCGTCTACCTGGAGCCCTGGCACGCGGACGTGGAGCAGTTCCTGGAGCTGCGCGACAACACGGGCGACAACGCCCGGCGCACCTACAACCTGAACACGGCGAACTGGATCCCGGACTTGTTCATGCGGCGCGTGGACGCGGACGGGCAGTGGTCGCTGTTTGATCCAAAGATCGTGCCGCACCTCACCGACCTGTACGGCCCGGAGTTCGACCAGGCCTATGAGGCCGCGGAGCGCGAAGGGCTGGCCGTGCGCACGGTGAAGGCGCGCGACCTGTACGCCCGCATGATGCGGACGCTGGCCGAAACCGGCAACGGCTGGATGACCTTTAAGGACACGACCAACCTGCGCTGCAACCAGACCGGCAAGCCCGGCAACGTGGTCCACCTGTCGAACCTGTGCACGGAGATCACGGAGGTGACCTCGCACGACCAAACGGCGGTGTGCAACCTGGGCTCCGTGAACCTGGCGCGGCATGTGTCCGGGGGGCGGTTCGACTTTGAAAAGCTGGCGCACACGGTCAAGCTCGCCGTGCCGATGCTCGACCGCGTGATCGACATCAACTATTACCCGGTGCCGCAGGCGGCGGGGTCGAACGCGCAGTGGCGGCCGGTGGGCCTGGGTGTGATGGGCCTACAGGATGTGTTCTTCCAGCTCGGCCTTCCGTTCGACTCGCCTGAAGCGCGCGAGCTGTCCACCCGCATTCAGGAGGAGATCTACTACCACGCGCTATGGGCCTCCTGCGACTTGGCCGAGCAGCAGGGCGCGCACCCGGCGTTCGCCGACACCCGCGCGGCCGGGGGCGTGCTACAGTTCGACCTGTGGGGCGTGCAGCCTCGCGACACGGCCCGGTGGGCGGTGCTGCGAGACCGCATCAAGAAGCACGGGCTGCGCAATTCGCTGCTGATCGCGATTGCGCCGACCGCGACCATTGCGTCGATCGTGGGCTGCTACGAGTGCATCGAGCCGCAAATCTCGAACCTGTTCAAGCGGGAAACCTTGTCGGGCGAGTTCCTCCAGATCAACCGCTACCTGGTGGACGAGCTGAAGGGCCGCGGCTTGTGGAACGAGCAAACCCGCGCGCGCATCAAGATGGCCGAGGGCAGCGTCCAATCTTTAACGGAGCTGCCGGAGGACATCCGCCTGCGCTACCGGACGGTGTGGGAGCTGCCGATGCGGGCGATCATCGACATGGGTGCGGAGCGCGGCGCGTACATAGATCAGTCGCAGTCGCTGAACCTGTTCGCCGAGTCGCCGAACATCGGACGCCTGAGCTCCATGTATATGTACGCATGGAAGGCGGGTGTGAAGACGACCTACTACCTGCGCTCGCGGCCGGCGACCCGGATCGCGAAGACCACCGTGGCGCACTCCGCACAAACTCAAGCGCCCGCGCCGACGACAAACCCGGTGGCTTGCTCGCTCGACAACCCGGAAAGCTGCGAGGCTTGCCAGTAATATGACTAAGTGCGGGTACGGCCCTGTAGGGTCCTTCTTTGAGGATTTCGGCTCACTGGTTGTTACTCTCCTGGTTGCTACAGCTACGATCCTTTTGCAGTTGTTCTTTAATCATCGGCAGGAGAAACTTGCAAAGGAGAAGCTCCGCCGAGACTTTTACGAAAGGCGGTACGGTATTTGGGAAAGCACTCAAGAGCTTGGCCAACTGCTTATGAGTCCGGAACCAATTGAAGACTCAAATGAGTTCTGTTGTAAGGGAAAGGGACTTCTCAACCGGATTGAATCTGCTACCTTCCTTCTTGATGACGAAAGTTTATTGTCGGCAGTTAACAATTTCCGGGAGAAAGCAGCAGGAGTCCTTTATCGAAGATGTCAGAAGCTACGTACAACCAACAGTCCGGGTTACATTGAGCCAGATCGGCCTATCGGAGACGAAGCGCTTACAGATGCGACTATTGGAAATAAAGCCGCTGAGCTTACTGGACAGTTTCAGAAGACCTTGAAGATCAACGACAAGTTTTGAAGATTGCAAAGCAACAGTACAGCACAAAACAGGAGATCACCGATGTCCTCAGCCGTGGAAGTACCCGAATCCATCCTCGACCCGGGTATGTGCCTTACCCTGCGTCCTATGAAGTACCCGACGTTCTTTGAAATGTTCAAGGACGGCATCAAGAACACCTGGACGGTGGAAGAAATCGACTTCTCGACCGACTTAGTCGACCTGAAGCAGCGGCTTACCCCGGCCGAGGTCCACGTGATCCAGCGCTTGGTGGCTTTCTTCGCGACCGGCGACTCGATCGTCGCGAACAACCTGGTGCTGAACCTGTATAAGCACATCAACTCGCCTGAAGCCCGTTTGTATCTTTCGCGGCAACTGTATGAGGAAGCCGTGCACGTGCAGTTCTATCTCACGCTGCTCGACAACTACATCCCCGAGCCGAGCGAGCGCAACGCGGCCTTCGCGGCGGTCGATAACATTCCGTCCATCCGCAAGAAGGCAGAGTTCTGCATGAAATGGATGGATTCCATCGAGAAGCTGGACACGCTTGAAACGGATGAGCACCGGCGGCAGTTCCTGCTCAACCTGATCTGCTTCGCGAGCTGCATTGAGGGGCTGTTCTTCTTCGCGGCGTTCGCGTATGTGTACTTCTTCCGCTCGCGCGGCATGCTGCACGGCCTGGCGGCGGGTACGAACTGGGTGTTCCGCGACGAAAGCGCGCACCTGGAGTTCGCCTTTGAAGTGGTGCGGACGGTGCGCGAGCAAAACCCGGGCATGTTCGATGACCGCATGCAGAGCCAAGTGCAGCAGATGCTGCGCGAAGCGGTGGACGCGGAGCTGCAGTTTTCGGAAGACCTGCTCGCGGGCGGCGTCGCCGGGCTTTCCACCCGCGACATGCGTGAGTATCTCCAGTACGTCGCCGACCAGCGCTTGGAGCGGCTGGGCATGGGCAAAATCTTCGGCTCACACAACCCGTTCCCGTTCATGGACCTGCAAGACGTGCAGGAGCTGACCAACTTCTTCGAGCGGCGCGTGTCGGCCTACCAAGTCGCGGTGGAAGGGGAGGTCGCGTTCAGCGAGGAGTTTTAGAAAGCACTGTGATTCCAGGCCCGCGCAGTCTGTTTGCGCGGGTTTATTGCGTCTAGGTAGACTTGCGTTAGGAGACCGCCATGACGATTCACATGTCCATACCTGATGAGCTGGTGCGGCAGGCTGAAGAACTGGGTCTAACTGCTCCGGACTGCTTCGAGCAAATTTTGCGGGAAGAGATCGGAAAGCGGCATCGGCGATGGTCTGAAATTATGCGGGAGCTCGATGAGCGTCCGGAATCGGATGGTATGTCGATGAATGAGATTGCGGACGAGGTACGTGCGTACCGTGCGGAGCAGCGGGCACAGGCCGCCCTATAGGTGCGGGCCGTCCTTGACACAAATGTTGTTCTCTCTGGAGCACTTTGGAGCGGCACCCCTGCCCTTCTGCTTGCCGCGGCACGTCAGGGAAGGCTCGTGCTCCTTACAAGCGAGCTCTTGCTGAGAGAGCTCGGCTCCGTACTCTCTCGGCGGAAGATGTTGAAGCGGATGGCTGACATACAGCTGAGTGCTTCGACAGTTCTAGATGAGTACAGGGCGAGCACCCAGGTAGTCGAGCCGTCTGCTTCCGTTCGAGTCGCTCTCGATCCGGATGATGACAAGGTTCTTGCCGTGGCGGAAACCGCGCGCGTCGACTCATCATTTCAGGTGATCATCTGCTCATGCTGGAAGAGTTCCGAGGCATTCCAATCCTCACGGCGCGGGAAGCTCTCACCCGCCTCGCCGGCTGGACTCGGTACACTGAAAGAAGCGCCGAATCCGGGCGTGGATAGGAACAACGTGCTGCGCAAGTTGTTGAAGTCCAAGCTCCACAGAGCCACCGTCACGCGGTCCGACCTCCATTACGAGGGCAGCATCGCGGTCGACTCCCTTCTCCTCGCGGCTGCGGATATTCTGCCGTTTGAGGCGGTGCACGTTTGGAACGTCACCAATGGCAGCCGATTGCAGACCTATGCCATCCCCGCCGAAGCCGGGTCGGGCGAGATTTGCCTGAACGGGGCGGCAGCCAGGATGGCGGCTGCCGGCGACACAGTGATCATCGCTACATTTGTCTGGGTCGAAGAGGCGAAAGCGGCGAAGTTCCAACCGAAGCTGGTATTCGTCGACGAGCGGAACCGACAACTGCCCGCGCCCGCCCCGTCCGAAGAGTCGCCGCTTACGGAGTAGCTACTTCTTCGGCCCCTTCTTGGGTGCTGTGTTTTTCTTCGGAGCAGCCAATTTCTTCGCGGCGCTTTTCTTCGCCGGAAGCGCTTTGTGCGGGACTTCAGCGACCGCGACGGGCTCGCCGACCGGCATGGCCTCTACATCGACCATGAACATTTTCTCAGCAGGCACGGGCTCGCTTATTTTGGAACCGTTCGCAAGAGGAACGGCGGGCTCGGGTTCCGCTTGCGAAGGCACAACCGCGACCTGCTCGACAACGGCTTGCTCCGCCCCCCGCGCAAGCCGGTAGCCGGCGGCATCCGCTTCCGCGAAAGCATCGGCAAGCACTGCCGCGAGCGCTTCCACCTCGCGCGGCTCCGGTGCGGGTAGAGCACCTATGGTGAGCAGGTCCGGCAGCGCGTGCCACCACACCAGCTCCGCGTGGGCTTCCCTGTTGAAGTAGGTCGCGCCCTCGTGCTCGTTGACGCCCGCGAGCCAGCGGGCGTCGCCGTCGTCCCATGCCGCGCGCGGCAGGCCCAGCTTGCGTCCGGCTGCCGCGATCGCCTCCGCATGTTTGCCCGTCGGCTCTTCTTCCGAAGGCCGAACACCAGCGGCGAGCGCCAGGCGGACCCGGGCGGCGGCGCGCCAGATATCCTCGCCCGCGAACTCCACCTGCGCAAAGGCACCGGCCAGCACCTCGCGCAAGGCGAACCGGTCAAAGAGCGCAAGCGCCGGACCGGTCGGGGCCGCCAGGCTCAGCGACTCACCGGCGGCGGCCAGGAGCGAATAGGCCAGCACCGGCGCCCAAAGCAGCCCGGCATTGACGGCGGGGCTTGTGCTGGGCAGAACACGGCGCGCTTCGGTCGGCCAGGGCTCGACAAACGCGGCCTCGGCCAGCGGGAGCCGCAGCAGTGCCTGCACCCGCGCGCGCAGGCGCGTTTCGGTCAGAGCGGCTTCGTTCTGTCCTTCGGCGTCAGCTTGCTCGCCCAGCGGACGCGGCTCAACCGGCGGGGGCGGCTGCACGCGCTTCAGGTACTCTTCCCGAGCCTGCGCCGTAAACTGCCCCGCTCGGCTGATCCATTGCTCCAGCAGCTCGCTGTGCGGCAGCAGTTCAGGAGTGCCGACAACGGTCGAGGCAGTCCGGTCGGCGAGCGCGGCAAACTCGCGCACAAGACGCGGTTCCAGCGCCTCCCGCAGCGCTTGGTGCAGCGGCTCCAGTTCAAGCTGCAGCAGCGCCCGGTCCAGGTTCTCGACGCCGCGCCCGCCCAGCAGATCGCACAGCCGATCCCAGGCATGGGTTGCATCAGCCCGAAGCTCACGCCAGTCCAGCAAAGCAGTGTAGCCGTAACCGGGCAGGTCCACATGGAAGCCGCGCTCATTAAACTCATTAGCGCGCCGCAGATGGTGGAGGCCGGTCGCGTTATTGCGCCAGCCGAGGATGCAGTCGCGGTCGGTCGGCAGCGCGAGCGCGTCCGTCAGCGACCGCTGCCGCAGCTGCCCCGCGCTCTTGTCCATGTAGGCGGCCGAGTGGTGCAGCGTGCCGCGCGCGCCGGTGTAGGCATTGTTGTAGACGATCAGCGCGCGCTGCCCGTCGCGCTGGTTTGAGTACGCGAAGACGTTCTCGTTCACCCCTCCGTGCTCGTTCCAGCAGTCGTAGAGGAGGAAATTGTCGCTCTCGGCGAACAGCGCGCGCTGGTGCAGGAGCGGCGCAATCTCGCGGTTGTGCCGCGCCACCAGGCCGTCATCGGCCCACTCGTCGTAACGAGGCCGGTAGTACTCCATGCCGTACTTCTCGGTGAAGCCTTCGACCTGTCCATGACCGAACATGGGCAGTCCCGGCAGGGTCGCCATCAAGGTCGCGATGCCGAAAAACTTATTCCCCGAGCCGAACTGGTCAATGGCGGTGCGCTCGTCCGGATTCGACATGAAGTTGACATAGCGCTTCATGATGCCCGGGTCGAACTCAAGCGTGTTCTTGAGCACCTTGCGGTAGTTCGCGTTGTCCTCGTCGCGGAGCATCACCATGAACGCCGAGTTGTACACCCGGTGCATACCGAGCGTGCGGACGAAGTAGCCCTCCATCAGCCAGAACGCCTCAGCCAGCAGCAGCGTCCCGGGCACCTCGCGCGCCACGCGGTCCACCACCTCGCGCCAGAACTCCTCGGGAATGGCTGCGTCGAAAGCGGAGCTGGTCATCGCGGACTCAGCCCGCGACGGGATCGCGCCGCCCGAGCCCGGCGTTGGGAACCAGAGCCGCTGAATGTGGCGCTTGGCAAGCGTCATCGCGGCGTCAAACCGGATGATCGGGAACTGCCGCGCCACCTGGAGAATGGTCTGAATGACCTGCTCGCGCACCGCGCCGCTCAGGTAGTTGAGCTGCGCGGTGTCGTTCCAGGGGAACGAGGTACCGTCGTTGCCGTGGTAGATGTACTCCTGGCTGCCGGTCCACTTGTCGCGCCGCAGGAAGACCACCGCCGCGTCGGTCTGGTTGTAGTAGTGCTCCTCGATCTTGATCTCGACGCGGTTATCGCCCGAAAGGTCCGGGCCGCCGAAGGAGTACGCGGGGTAAGGCGAGTCCTGCCGCGACAGGAACCACTCCGGGTGGTTGACGACCCAAGGCGAGTCGATGCCCATATGGTTCGGCACCATGTCGCTCGCGAGGCGGATGCCGTACCGCGCGCAGCGGTCGCGCAGGTCGCGGTAGGCCGGCTCGCCGCCGAGCGCGTCCGCGATCTGGTAGTCGTATAGCGAGTACGCGCTGGCAACCGCGTCAGGGTTGCCGCACAGGTGCTTGATGGTTTTCGACGCGCGCGAGCGCTCCCACACACCGATCAGCCAGAGCGCGTTCATGCCGCGCGAGGCGAGCGTTTGCAGCTCCTCGTCCGGAATCTGGTGCAGGTATTTGATTTCGCGGCCGTAGAAGCGCGAAAGCTGGTTGAGCCACACAAAGGTGCTCTTCGCGATCATGACGGTGCGCGGCATCCACTCCTGGTCGGGAGAGAACGCCTCGTACTCCTGCATGCCGGAGCGGTATTCCGGCACGCTCGCGGTCGCCTCGACCCCGCCGCCGAACCGGCCCGCGCTTGGCGGGTTGAACTGCCGCCAGATGGCCAATTCTTCTTCCTTGAGCAGGTCGCCGCCGAGCATCAGCTTCGAGAAAAACTCGTCGAGCGCAAAACCCATGCGCCCCCGCAAACGCGCGAGCTGGTCGGCAAGCGAAGCGCTCCCGTCCGAAACCGAAAGCAACAGCCCAAGCAGGCCGCCGCGCCCTTCACCCAGCTCAGGCTGCGCGGCGAAAAACGCCGGAAAGCCCGCCGTGACCTCCGGGTAAGCGGTGGTTTGCGCGAGCCGGGCGTCGTCGAACAATTCCTTGAACGGCAGAAAAGCCGGGTTGCGGTTTTCAAGCCACAGCAGCAGCAGCTCCTCAAACGCGGCTTCGCGGTGCGGGTAGCCGTCTGTCGCATCCGCGAGCCACTGCTCGGGGGTTTGCTTGCCGGCATACACGGCCGCGTTCGGGAACTCCGCCGCGAAGGCCAGCAGGAGCTTTTGGATCTGCTCGGCCCCAACTTGCTCCGTGAAGTGGGCGAGCGCTTCCGTCATCACCGACGGCTTGACGTGCTTGCGGTACCAAGCCAGCAGCGCGTGCGTGGCTTCGTCGATCAGGCCCATGGCGAACAGGGCCGCGGGCTGCACCTTCTGTGCCCGGCTTTCGTTCATGCGGTGGGCGAGCGCGCGGCTCGCCGCCGGATTCGCGAACACGGCATTGCCGCTGAAGGAGAACAGCAAGCCCTCCACGCCGTAGCGGGCGCGGGCTTCGCGCGAGATGTGGAATTCAAACATGCGGGCGGTCTCCTCCGTACAAAAGGGATAGATGCGGGTTGCAGGCCGTCCTTCTAAGGATGGCACAGGGCATCCCATCACGGGAGGTTTCCCCGAGAATGAAGAGCTTCGAGGCGGCGTTGCTCAGCTCCAAGGACCCTTGCAAACTGCTGTCGGGCGCGGTCGTGCCTCGGCCCAGTGCAGGAGTGTCGACCGTGGCTTGGGTGAGGTGCTTGTCTGGCATGTGAGCGAGGGGTGCTCGAGCCGGGCTGCAAGATCGACCACGACCGGCGGTGGGACGCGTGGCCGGGGTCGGGCTATGTGCGCACCGGGGATCGGTTTGCGTTTGCGCGGCCGAAGTAATCTTTTTCCCGCGCGGGCGCGTCGATTGCGGCAGGAGCAGGATGAATCACAAAGTCCGCCCACCGGAGATTCTATTTATGAAACTAGGACTTGTACTGACCGCCGCTTTGGCGCTCGGCTGCGTGGAAGGCTTTGCCCAGCGCACGCCGCCCACGCCCGCTGAAATCGCGCAGCGTGAAGTTTCGCGCTACACGGCACTGCTGACGCTGACCCAGGCCCAGCAGGAGCAGGCGACCGCCATCTTCACCGCGGAGGCGACCGACGAGCAGGGCACGCGGCAAACGGAGCGCAGCGCGCGCCAGGCGCTTGAAACCGCGGTGCAGAACAACGACACGGCGTCCATTCAGCAGCAGGCCGCGAGCCTGGGGCAGCTGGAAGGGCAGAGCCTGGCGAGCCGCTCGCTGGCGGAAGCGAAGTTCTACACCACGCTGACGGCGGACCAGAAGACCAAGCTGACCGACCTGAAGCAGCAGCACCTGCTGGGCGGGCCGGGAGGCCACGGGGAGCGCGGGCCCGGCGGACCGGGGCTGTAAATCTTTTCTGGGTGAAGCATGTACGAAGCACACTCTGCATAACAGCACTGGGTCATCCTGAACGAAGTGAAGGATCTGCTTTGCTCCGCAATGTGGGCAAACAGCAGATCCTTCGCTGCGCTCAGGATGACACCGTATTTTGATCTGTTAAGTTTCTAACCGGCGCGTCACTTTTCGGCAAGCTTGCGCTCTGGCCGGTTCAGCAGCTTGCGATGAAGGTAGAGCGCGGTAAGGTAAAATAGAAACATGCAGCTAAGTACATACACGGCGAGCCACAAAGAGTGATGGTGGTTGTCGTAGAGAACTCGTCTAATCGGCGAAGTAAGACCATCCAGCGCTTTGCTGCCGATGAAGACCCCAGTCAGGATCATAAGGGCGCGTCTTCTCCTCCTCTTACTCATTGCAAAAGCAAGAAATGCTAGTCCCGCAATTGCGGAAATAACAGCACCTTGCGAAAAGAAGCGCGAGAAGGCTGTCAGGTTGGCAAATAGAACGGCACACACGGTTACAGTTGCAAGTTCATTAAAACCGAAGCGCAGCAATGCAAAACTGCACAGCATCCAAAGCGGTACTAAGAAACCGAACGCAATTGCTGAGGGCGAGTGCGGATGCAGAACGATGAACTGAAACCAAGCGAGTTGGTTTCCATGGCTTTCGCCGAAACGGGTCGCCCTCATGAAGGAAATACCGCCGATAAAGCCGCCGATGGGCGGAGAAAGTATCAGGGCCAGAAGCGTCCGCCACGAAAATGCCGCAAGCAACCACGCGATACTCAGCCAAAATGTAGGACAAAGCGCTCGAAAAGCGCAAGCACGCCGTACTTGACTCCGCCCCGGCGGCGGTTACAGTGGAAGCACACCCTTGCATGTGCCCCCGAGCATGCGGCTAGGACAGACTCTTTATGCTCCGCTGCCGCGCCGTCTTGAGCTTCGCGCTTGCCCTGCTTTCGCTTCCCCACGCATTCTGGGCGCAAACGCCCGTCCAAGGTTCGATTCCCGAGCAGCCCGACCCGTACATCTGGCTCGAACAGGTAGACTCGCCCCGCTCCCTGGCCTGGGTCAAGCAGGAAAACGAGCGCACGGCCAAGGTGCTCGAAGCGGACCCGCGGTTCGCCGAGATGCAAGCTGCGGCGCTGAAAGTATTGGAGTCGCCCGACCGCATTCCGCGCCCCGACTTGCGCGACGGCACGGTCTATAACTTGTGGCGCGACGCGGCGCACTCGCAGGGTATCCTGCGGCGCACCGGCACCGCCGACTACGCGCGGAAAGACCCGCGCTGGCAGACCGTGCTCGACTACGACGCGCTGTCGGCAAAGGATGGAACCAAGTGGGTCGCGGGCGGCCTGAGCTGCTTGTATCCCTATGCCAAGCAGTGCATGGCGGCGCTTTCGGCCGGAGGCGAGGACGCGGACACGCTGCGCGAGTTCGATTTGCAAAGCGGCAGCTTTGTGCCGAATGGCTTCACGCTGCCGCGGTCGAAGCAAGGGGCCGAGTGGCTGGATGCCGACACGCTGCTGGTGGCTCGCGATTGGGGCCCGGGCACCATGACCGAGTCCGGCTACCCGTTTGTCATCAAAATTTGGAAGCGCGGGCAGCCATTGGAGCAAGCGAAGGAGATCTTTCGCGGCGCGCCGACCGACACGCGCGCTGACGCCGAGGTGCTCCACGACACCAAAGGGCATCAGGCTGTTTTGCTCGTGGAAAGCCCAAGCTTCTTCGCGCAGCGATATTCCTTGTGGACCCCGGACGGCGGCCCGCGGCGGCTCGCCCTGCCCGAGAAAGCCACCGTGGACGGCTTGTTCGAGGGCCGCTTAATCGTGACTCTGCGCGAAGCTTGGCAGGGTTTCCCGCAGGGTTCCGTAGTGGCGCTCGACCTGGCGGCGGCAACGGCCGACCCGGCGCATCCGCAAGCAACAGCCGTCTTTACCCCGACGGCTACGGAGTTCGCGCAGCAGGTCGACTTCACGCGCGACCGGCTGGTTCTGACCACGCTCGAAAACGTGCAGGGCCGGGCTTATGTATATGCGGTGTCGCCGCGAGGCGCTTGGTCGCGCAAACCGCTTGAGGTCGGCGCGAACCAAACCGTGGCGATCGCTTCGACCGATACCAAAAGCAACACGCTTTACCTGTCCCGCACCGGTTTTCTCACGCCCTCGTCGCTCGATCAAGGCGACGCCGAGTCCACGAGACTGACGCCGGTGAAGCAGCTGCCTCCGCAGTTTGACGCTTCAACCGACGTGGTGGAGCAGCGCGAGGCGACCTCGAAGGACGGCACGCGCGTGCCCTACTTCCTCGTGCATCGCAAGGACCTGCAATACAACGGTGAAAACCCGACGCTGCTGAGCGCGTATGGCGGCTTCGAGGTTTCCGAGACCCCGTTCTACTCGCCTGTAATCGGCAAGCTATGGCTTGAGCGCGGCGGGGTGTACGTACTCGCGAATATCCGCGGCGGCGGCGAGTTCGGCCCGGCTTGGCACGAAGCCGGGCTGACCGTACACCGGCAGCGCATTTACGACGACTTCACCGCGGTCGGGGAGGACCTGGTCGCGCGCAAGGTCACCTCACCGCGCCGCCTCGGCATCTACGGCGGTTCCAACGGCGGCTTGCTGATGGGCGTCGAGATGACCCAGCATCCTGAGCTTTGGAATGCCGTGATCATCGACGTGCCGTTGCTCGATATGCTGCGCTTCGAGCACATCGCCGCCGGCGCGTCGTGGACAGGCGAGTACGGGTCGGTGTCGAACCAGGAGCAGCGGCAGTTTCTTGCATCCATCTCGCCCTACAACCGGCTCAGGCCGGACGCGCACTACCCTGAGCCGCTGATCCTGACCACGACCAAGGACGACCGCGTGGGCCCGGTACACGCGCGCAAGTTCGCCGCGCGCATGGAGGAGTTCCACGAGCCGTTCTTTTACCGCGAGATCGTGGAAGGCGGCCACGGCAGCGGTGCCGACCTGAAGGAAACCGCCGGGACCGATGCCGCGCAGTATGTGTATCTGACGCGCAAGCTGATGGACCCGCCCCAAACATCCAGCTTGCTACACTGAGTCGAAGGCTCCGCGTTCCCGGCCACGGCGCGCGGAGTTGCCTTCACCATGATTGAACACCCCATCCCTGAAGCCCTGACCTTCGACGACGTCCTGCTCGTCCCCGCTTTTTCCGAGATTGTTCCCACCCAGGTTTCCACTGAAACACGCCTGACTACGCGCATCACCCTGAATACACCCCTGCTGTCGGCCGCGATGGACACCGTCACCGAGTCGCGCCTGGCGATCGCGATGGCGCAGCAAGGCGGCTTGGGCGTGGTGCATCGCAATCTTGCCGTCGACGCGCAAGCGGCTGAAGTCGACAAGGTCAAGCGGTCGGAAAGCGGGATGATTGTGGACCCGGTGACGATCGCGCCGGAGCAGATGATTTCGGACGCGCTCGATGTCATGCGGCGGTACAAGATTTCGGGCGTGCCCGTCACGCAGGGCAAGCGTTTGGTGGGTATCCTGACCAACCGCGATCTGCGTTTCGAGACCCGCACCGACATTCCCGTCCGTGACGTGATGACGAAGAAGGACCTCATCACCGTGCCCGAGGGCACCACGCTTGAGGACGCGGAAGCGATCCTGCACGATCACCGCGTGGAGAAGCTGCTGGTGGTCAATGCCGACTACGAGCTCAAGGGCCTGATCACGGTCAAGGACATCCAGAAAAAGCTCAAGTACCCGAACGCCAGCAAGGACGGGCAGGGCCGTCTGCGCGTTGCCGCCGCCATCGGCGCGACCGGCGACTACCTGGACCGCGCTTGCGAGCTGATCCGGGCGCGGGTGGACGCGCTCTCGATCGACTCCGCGCACGGGCACTCCTCGCGCGTGCTGGAAGCAGTGCGGTGCGTGAAGCAGCGGTTCCCCGAGACCGACTTGCTGGCCGGCAACGTGGCTACGTATGAGGGCGCGCTCGCGCTGATGAAAGCCGGGGCGGACGCGGTCAAGGTCGGGATCGGGCCGGGGTCCATCTGCACCACGC
The DNA here is from genome assembly GCA_964246845.1 of uncultured Acidobacteriaceae bacterium. Lineage (GTDB taxonomy): Bacteria > Acidobacteriota > Terriglobia > Terriglobales > Acidobacteriaceae > EB88. The sequence goes on along the minus strand of CAXTSB010000001.1, from coordinate 73,690 downwards.
GCATGGTCACCGGGGCGGGCATGCCGCAGATCACCGCGATCAGCGAGGCCTATAGAGCAGGCCGCGAGCGCGGCGTGCCGGTCATCGCCGACGGCGGCATCAAGTACTCGGGCGACTTGACCAAGGCTATTGCCGCCGGGGCGGACGCGATCATGATCGGGTCACTCTTTGCCGGCGTGGACGAAAGCCCGGGCGAGACGATTCTGTACCAAGGACGGAGTTTCAAAGCCTATCGCGGCATGGGGTCTTTGTCAGCCATGGCGCAGGGTTCCGGGGAGCGCTACTTCCAAAGCTCGCGCGACTTTGAAACCGCGCCGCAGACCCGCGGTGAGGGCGTGGTCGACCGCGAGCGCAACGGCGGCGGCAACCGCCTGGCGAAGTTCGTGCCCGAGGGGATCGAAGGCCGGGTGCCCCACCGGGGCCCGCTGGAAGCGATGGTGCATCAACTGGTCGGCGGCCTGCGCTCCGGCATGGGTTATCTGGGCTGCGCCACGGTCGCGGAGCTGAAGGAGCACGCCCGCTTCGTCCGCATCTCCGGCGCGGGCCTCAGGGAAAGCCACGTCCACGATGTGATCATCACCCGCGAAGCGCCGAATTATCACGTGGAGTAGCGGGTGCCTTCAGTGACGTAGAGCTACATCGTTTCGCAAACAGGGCTTGACAGCCCCGCGAGCAACGTGCAATTGTTCTTTCACTTTTGCAAGAGCCTGTTTCCCCCGCTTTTGAAGAACTTGGCTCCGCTGTTCGCAGCACGCTCCGCCGGTTGACCCGCAATTGCCAGACCCTTTGTCAGGGCACGATGAATACATGAAGACCACGGAGTGCACTCAACCCCCTTGAGGAACACGCGCCATGATCTCTCGTCGCCGCTTTGTCTCCGCGACTGCTTTCGCAGCCGCCGCCTCCACCCTACCCGCCGCGCTTGAAAAGGGTTCGGCGCAGAATCTCGCCCACGCTTCTGCCCCCACCCCCCGAATAAGCAGAACACGATAGCGACGACAGCTCTCGCTATGGTCGCCCAGAAAATGGCAAAGCTCCAGAAAACGCCCAACTACGACCCATTCGTGTCTGGCGAACTCGCCACATCAACGCGATTCATCTTCGAACAAATGCAGCAAGGGGGGATCAACACTCTAGCGTCGGACCAAGTCAAGACAAGCGGTCTGCCACCTTACAATCCGAGCAACTTCCAGTCTGAATTTGATACCCTCACCAAGGCAGGCGTCAGTCTCTCCGCCGGACAGATGCAAGCTCTACTTGCAAATAAAGTGACGAGCGGCGAAGCTGCGTCAGCGATGATGGTGCGGTTCAATTCCACATACGGCTACGAAGCTTTCAATGTGGGTCTTTATAACTTGATGAAGAGGCGGTCAGCGGATCCCCTCGTAAAGATCACCAGTCCGGTCAAGCCTCTTGCTATTTTAAAGGCCACCCAAAGCGGGGATATCGAACCAGCCCTCTACACGAGCAGTGAAAGCTTGTTAGTCCATCCTAGCCTTCTATCCACCGCCAATGACGCAGCAACCAATCCTGTCGCAAGTAGTCGCTTGGAAGCTATGGCCGTTTCTCCCGATTGCGGTGGCCCAATGCCTCCGAACAGCGATGGGAACGGCGGCGACGATGGCTATAGCGGCGACGGCGGTGAAACACCGGGCGAGCTGGGTGATCCCGATACGAGCGAAGATCAATACGGGGACATAGTTTATGAGAATGTCCTCTACATCTCGCAAGTGAATACATGCCGCGCGATCGATGGGCTCATCGCTTTGGGTGCCTCTCTAAGCTACCAATTCCTTAAGAATGCTGACCCAAAAACCTACGCTGCTCTGGCGGCCTCCCTATCATTGTCGCCTGAGGTTCTCCTTGCTTTCATTGCTGGAATAGGTGCCATCGCCGCTTACCAGGCTATTTTCTGCTCAAGTACATCTTCTTCTTAGACCAGGATTCAGAATCGTTCACCAAAGCAGGAGGAACCGTGGATAAAAATGCCTCGGATAAGAACGACATGACTAACACAACGGGTCGCAATGGCATCTTCATGCTGATCGGGATTCTCATGCCGATCAGCATGATCCACAGTCACGCGGGAGTTCTAGGATGGGTTTCATTTACTGTTGCCTATCTTTTTCTCATCTCCACGTGGCACAGCTTTCTTGTTCTCAACAAGAAAAGCTTTCTGATCGAAGCAAATCTTGATGAAACCAGCCGAAGTAAATTCGTACGGTTGCGGCAGGAGATGAATTTTGCTGCAATCACCTCAATTGCGGGAATCGGTATCGCTTTCGCAATGGGTATTCAGTTGGGTCATAGATAATGAAGGAGACCAGTGTGTCTTTCAAGCAAGATGCACCGCCTTACCTGACTCAAGATGACCTTTCTGCCGATCGCGAAGCCTTGCTGGCTTCGCTGATCGGCAGGAGCGTAGTCAGGCAAAATCGAGAATGTCTCACAGGTACAAATGGAAGAGCACTTCAATGGCTAGTCGATACAAGGGTTCTGCTCCTTGACCCTGTGTCGATGCAGCGAGTCGGTCGTCTTTTCCTGGATGCCGTCAGAGACTTCGGTCCGTTTCAGCTCGCATGCCTGGAGATGACCGGCATCCCGCTCATGGCGGGCATCCAGCATACCGCGTTTGCGGAAGGTACCGTTCTTAACGGGCTTATCATTCGTAAAGAGCGCAAGGGCAGCGGTCGCATGCGCGCGATCGAGGGTGAGCCAAACGGCCTGCCGGTTATCTTCGTCGATGACATCCTGAACAGTGCCGAAACCTTTGTCCAAGGGATGGAAGTCCTGCGCTTCAACGGATTGCAGGTTCCGCTTTTTTGGGCGCTTGTCGACTTCCACAGAGATCTCGGCGCGCAACGGGTTATCAACACCGGATGCTCTCTGATGACGGAGTTCGCTCTTGAGGAGCTTGGGATTACTCTCGATGACGCGAGTACCGATCAAATGGGAAATTTTTCATGGCATCGTACATGGCAGTTTCGTCCGGGGACGCCGGTTCGGAGTCCTCATGTGATCCCGAAGTCAATACCCGCAGTCAACCAAGGTACTGTCTACTTCGGCGCGGAGAATGGGTGTTTTTACGCCGTCGATGCCGAGAATGGGCAAGAGCTATGGTCTTTCCAGACCGTTCCGTCGGACAAAGGAATTTTTTCCTCGCCTCTGCTCGCTGAGGGGACAGTGATCTTCGGGGCTTATGACGGAAATGTGTATTGCTTGGACCAAGCCACAGGCAACTTACACTGGGAGTTTATGGAAGCGGACTGGGTAGGCTCCTCGCCGGCTTGGATTAAACCTTCCAATCGCATCGTGATTGGGCTTGAGCATAGCTTGGGTACGAAGCAGGGCAGTATCGTGGCGCTCGACCTCAAGACCGGAGAGCGCGTCTGGGAGTGCGCCGTACCGGGAATGGTGCATGGAACGCCTTTGTACGTTGAGAAGCATAACCAGGTTTGCTGCGGGACAAATGATGCGGAACTGCTGATTTTGGAAGCCGATACCGGGTACATTCGCGCGATCCTTCGGCTTAAAGGCGCGTTAAAGTCGTCGCCCGCTTACGATGCCGATCGTGATGCGGTCGTCTTCGGCGACTTGTCCGGCAGGGTTTATTCCTATTCACTGGCTGAGGCGCGTGTGCGATGGACGGCTCAGGCGGAAGACGCCGTCTACTCTCAGCCCTTGATCGATGGAAATAAGGTATTTGTGCCGGCTACGGATAAGCACCTTTACACGTTCAGCGCGGACGACGGAGTCTTGCTTCGCCGGACCGAGCTGCTGGGCAAGTTCTTTGGCGGGATTCGCAAAATCAGGGACAAGTTGTATGTGGGCGCAACTTCAGGCCGGTTGTATTGTCTGGATGCAGTGACGTCGGAGGTTGTGTCGTATATCCAGTTGCATGAGCGACTGACGACGCCAATTGGTATAGATCCGGAACATGCCCATCGATTCTTTGCACTAACCAATGACGGCGTTTTAAGCTGTTTCAGGGAAAGTACTTTCTGATCTTTCCATAAGAAGGCAGTGGCGAAGCCACTGCCTTCCCCAAGTAAACAGCTACCCCTGTTCTTGCTCCGGCTCCGCGCCTTCCGTCCCCGGCGTGGGGCCGTTCGCGGCGAGGGCGGCCTGCATCTCTTCCCGACGCTTTTCCCGGGCGGCGGCGCGCTTTTGGCGCTTCTCGTCCAGCACCTGCTCAGCCCCGAGCAGCTCGATCAGCGCGGTTTCGCCGCCGTCGCCCTTGCGGAAACCCGTGCGGACGATGCGCAGGTAGCCGCCCTGACGGTCTCCATAGCGGGGCCCGACCGTGTCGAACAGCCGCGTGACCGACTCGCGCGTCATCAGGAAGGCAAGCGCTTGGCGGCGGGAGTGGAGGTCGCCGCGCTTCGCGAGCGTGATCATCTTTTCCACATGGGGCCGCACAGCCTTGGCCTTGGTCACCGTGGTCTCGACCCGGTCTTCCATCAGAATGGACGTGGTCAGGTTGCGCAGGAGCGCGCGGCGGTGCGGGGTTTTGCGTCCGAGTTTGAAGCCTGCTTTGCGATGGCGCATGGTTCGGGTCTCTCTTCAAAAAAAGGGTAGAGGGTAGAGGGTAGAGGGTGGAGGGGAGAGTGAAACCTCCCTCGGCCCTTGAACCCTAGAGCAAGTTTCAGCGCGAGTCGGAGGGATGGGGAGCGGGTCTTCTCTACCCTCTATCCTTCCCCCCTTACCCTGCCTTTAAAAGTTCTCCGGCTCCTGGTACTGCAGGTCCGATTCATCGTCGATGATGTCATCCTCATCGTCCTCGAACCGGGTGTACTGGCTGGACGCAAGCTGCTGCGAGGGCAGAACCGAGGTCGGGCCTGGAACGGCATTGCCTTGGTCGTCAATCTTCATGCCGAGCGAGAGCCCCATCTGCGCGAGGATTTCCTTGATCTCGTTCAGGCTCTTGCGGCCGAAGTTCTTGGTCTTCAGCATCTCGGCTTCGGTCTTCTGCACCAGCTCGCCGATCGTCTGAATGTTCGCGTTTTTCAGGCAGTTGTAGGACCGGACGCTCAGTTCCAGCTCCTCTACCGAACGGTTCAGGTTGTCGTTGCGGAGCAGCCCGCCGCGGTCATCCAAACGCCCGTCAAGCTCGATTTCTTCCTCGAAGTTGATGAAGATGCTCATGTGGTCCTTGAGCAGCTTCGCCGCGAGCCCGACCGCGTCGGCCGGCACGACAGACCCGTTGGTCCACACTTCGAGCGTCAGTTTGTCGTAATCGGTGATCTGGCCCAAACGCGCCGCTTCCACCGCGTAGTTCACCTTGCGCACCGGCGAGTGAACGGAGTCGATCGGCATAAAGCCGAGGCCCAGGTCGCCGTCGAAGTTGCGGTCGGCCGAGATGTAGCCGCGTCCACGCTTCAAGCGCATTTCCATGTCGAGCCGTCCGCCCTCGCTCACCGTCGCGATGTACACGTCCTTGTCCAAGATTTCGACATCGCCATCCGCTTCGACCATGCCGGACGTGACTACGCCGGGCTCGTCGACCCGAAGATACAACGCTTTCGGGCCGTCGCCGTTCAGCTTGAACGGGATCTGTTTGAGGTTCAGGATGATGTCGGTCGCATCCTCCACCACGCCGGTGATGGACTGAAACTCGTGCAGCACACCCTCGATCTTGACGGCGGTGACGGCCGCGCCTTCAATCGAGCTCAAGAGCGTACGGCGCAGCGAGTTGCCGATCGTGGTGCCGAAGCCGCGTTCAAACGGCTGCGCGCTGAACTTGCCGTAGCGGTCGGTCAGGGTTTCGGTATCGACTTGGAGGCGCTTGGGGCGCTGAAATCCTCTCCACAACATAGGTGCTTCTCCTTGTGCGCGCCGCCGCGAAGCATTCTGCGGCGGTCCGCGCTCCTACAACACTTGATTACTTCGAGTACAACTCGACGATCAGCTGTTCGTTGACCGGCAGCTGAATATCCTGGCGGGTGGGAAGCGCGACGATCTTGCCCGCAAGCTCGGCCGCGTCAATCTGCAGCCAGTTCGGCGTGGGCTGGTGCGAGGCAAACTCCCGCGCCGTTTCGATCACACCGAACTTGGACGCCGCGGGGCGGACCTTGATCGTATCGCCGACCGATACCTGGAACGATGGGATGTTGACCTTGCGGCCATTCACCTCAACATGGCCATGACGTACGATCTGCCGGGCTTGTCGGCGCGAGGTGGCGTAGCCCAGCCGGTACGCGACATTGTCCAAACGGCGCTCCAGCTGCTGTAGAAGGAGCTCGCCGGTGACGCCGGTCGCGGTGTTGGCCTTCTCGTAGTACGCGCGGAACTGCGACTCTTGCGCGAAGTAGATGCGCTTGGCTTTCTGCTTTTCGCGCAGCTGCAGGCCGTAGCCGACAATCTTGGCTTTGCGGTCGCGCCCGTGCTGGCCGGGAGCAAAATTGCGCTTTTCAATTGCGCACTTCTCGCCGAAGCAGCGGGTGCCCTTCAAAAACAGCTTCATGCCTTCGCGGCGGCAAAGGCGGCAAACAGCGCCGGTGTAGCGTGCCATGGTTCTCCTCGTGGTTCAAGTGTCGACCGGTTTACGCGTGAGCTTCATCCCGGTCCGGGGGTGGTGAGGCAGGGATCAGGGAACAGGGATCAGGCTCCCCCTGGTCCCTGTTCCTTGTCCCTCGCTCTTAGACACGACGCCGCTTCGGAGGCCGGCAGCCGTTGTGCGGAATCGGCGTGACGTCCCGAATCGACCGCACATCAATGCCCGCGGCGGCAAGCGCGCGCACCGCCGACTCACGGCCCGAACCCGGCCCGGACACACGCACATCGACCGAGCGCAGCCCGTGATCGCGCGCTTGGTTGGCCGCGTTCTGCGCTGCCTGCTGCGCCGCGAAGGGCGTGCCCTTGCGCGAACCGCGGAAGCCGAGCGAGCCGGAGCTCTTCCAGGAGAGCGTATTGCCCTGCCCGTCGGTGATGGTCACGATCGTGTTGTTGAACGTGGCCTGGATGTGTACGAGCCCGAACGGGACATTCTTTCGTTCGCGCTTCTTGAATTTCTTGCCCTTGCCCGCCTTCGCAGCCGAGCCGGATGCTTTCTTTTGCGCCTTCGCCATTACTTAGTCGCCTTCTTCTTTCCGGCCACGGTGCCCTTGCGCGGGCCTTTCCGGGTGCGCGCGTTGGTGTGCGAGCGCTGGCCGCGCACCGGCAGGTTGCGCCGGTGGCGCAGTCCGCGGTAGCTCTGGATATCGATCAGCCGCTTGATGTTGATTGCGACTTCCTTGCGCGCATCGCCTTCCACGCCGCCTTCCTGCTCAATGGCTTGACGGATGCGGTTGATCTCGTCTTCACTCAAGGTGGCGAGCTTGCGGTATGGGTCGATGTCGGCTTTGGTCAATACGCGCAGCGCGCGCGAGTTCCCGATGCCGTAGATGTAGGTCAGCGCGATGCGGGTCTGCTTGTTGTTCGGCAGGTCGACGCCGGCGATACGTGCCATGGTGCTTTCCTAATGCCCGGCGCGGTGTCTGCTCCGCCCGAAGCCGCTGATTGTGGATGGATCGCTCAGGTTCATCGCACGCTCATTGGTGCCGGAGCGAACTCGCCTGAGAACCATATTTGGAACGCCCGGCGCTCAGCCCTGGCGCTGCTTGTGCTTGGAAACCTCGCAGATGACGCGAACCACGCCCCTGCGGTGAATGACCTTGCACTTGTCGCAAATCTTCTTTACCGAAGCACGAACCTTCATTATATCTCCTTTCGGAGGGAAGAGGGTGAGGGGTAGAGCAGGCAAAGCCGCTTGTCGTTGTTTCTACCCTCTACCCTCTACCCTGTTACTTGTACCGGTACACGATCCGCCCGCGGGTCAGGTCGTACGGGCTCAGCTCCACGGCGACGCGGTCGCCGGGCAGGATGCGGATGAAGTTCTTCCGCATCCTGCCCGATACGTGCGCCAGCACTTGGTGCTTGTTTTCCAGCTCCACCTTGAACATGGCATTGGGCAGTGTTTCCAGCACCGTCGCCATGACCTCAATCGCATCTTCCTTCGACACCCGTCTCCCGATCCGCTTGGGCCTGCATCAGCCCCGCTCTCCATCTCTTAGTGTGCCACGCCTGCTCTCCCGAAACCGGGTCAGCGTGTCAGAATCTCGATCCCATTCGCGGTCACCGCGATCGTGTGCTCGAAGTGCGCGCTGCGGCTTCCGTCCACCGTCACCGCCGTCCACCCGTCGTTGAGCACCTGCACCTTGGGCTTGCCCGCGTTCACCATCGGCTCAATGCAGAACACCATGCCCTCACGCACCTTCATGCCGCGGCCGCGCCGTCCGTAGTTCGGCACCTGCGGGTCTTCGTGGAGGCTCGTTCCGATGCCGTGCCCGACAAACTCACGTACGATCGAGAAGCCGTCCCGCTCCACCCTTTGCTGCACCGCGGCACCGACGTCACCCAGCGTGCCGCCCTTCTTCACCGCTTCGATTCCGATCTTGAGCGAGTCCTCTGTGGTCGCGAGCAGTTTTGCCGTCCGTTCATCAAGCTTGGTTCCGACCGCGATCGTGGTCGCTGTATCACCGTAAAACCCGTCCACGATCACGCCCGTATCGATGGATACAATATCGCCCTCGCGCAGCACCCGGCGCTTGGACGGGATGCCGTGCACCACCTCGTCGTTAATGCTGGTGCAGAGCACGCACGGGTATGGCACGTTGGCCGAGCCCCGGTAACCCTTAAACGCGGGCATGACCCTGAGCTGCCGCACCTTCGCGTCGGCGGCCGCTTCCAGATCCATCGTCGTCGCGCCGGGCTTCACCAGCGGGCGCACGGCTTCGAGCAGCTCGCGAACCACCTCACCCGCGCGGCGCATGCGTTCAATCTCATTGCGGGACTTCAGGTTTACCGCCACTGCCGCGTCCTTTGCTCCTCGACAGCGCCGACCAGCGCCTGCGTCACCTCTTCCGGCGCGCGCTCCCCGTCCACCTCCAGCAACCGGCCCTGCTTGCGGTAATGCGCCACCACCGGCGCGGTTTGCGCCTCGTAGGCCTGTAAACGGCCCTCAAACACCGCCGCAGCGTCGTCGTCGCGGCACATCAGCGCCGCGCCTTCGCGGTCGCAGATGCCCGCGATTTTCGGCGGCTGGAAATGCACGTTGTAGATGCAGCCGCAGACCGGGCAAACCCGCCGGCCGGTGACGCGCCGCACCAATAGCGACGGCTCCACCCGGATGGACACCGCGATCACCGGCGCGTCGTCCTCGGAACCCCTGCCCGCCCCGCCGTGCCGGGCAAGCTCGGCGTCCAGCCACTCGGCTTGCGCCAGAGTCCGCGGAAACCCGTCCAGCAGGTAACCCCGACGGGTATCAGGCTCGGTCAGGCGCTGCTCCACCATACGGTTCACGACCTCATCCGGAACAAGCCGTCCGGAGTCCATGATGGCCTTGGCCGTCGTACCTAACTCGGAGCCGGCGGCCACATGCGCGCGCAGGAGGTCGCCGGTTGAAATCTGCGGGACGGACCAGCAGCGCATCAACGCCTTGGCCTGCGTTCCTTTGCCGACGCCGGGCGCGCCCATGAACAGGATCGGTCCCGGGTGAAACTGCGTATCGGGGATAGGCAAGCTACCAGGACCGCCTTCCCCGCACACGGTTCTTCGCGGAAAAGCCGTCGTAGTGCCGCATAATCAGTTGCGACTCGACCTGGTTCACCGTATCCATGGCAACGCCGACGACGATCAGCAGCGACGTGCCGCCGAAGTAAAAGTTGAAGCCCAGGCCGTTCGTCATCCACAGCGGCAGGTGCTCGAACACGCCCCCCAGCAGCGGCAGGTGATTCAGGTGGATGCCGGAGATCAGGATCTGCGGTACCAGCGAAATCAGGATCAGGTACAGCGCACCCGCCAGCGTGAGCCGGGTCAGGATGTCGTTGATGTAATCGGACGTGCGCTTACCCGGTCGGATGCCTGGAATAAAGCCGCCGTACTTGCGCATATTGTCGGCGATATCGTCCGGACGGAACACGATCGAGATGTAAAAGTACGCGAAGAAGATGATCGCGACAATATAGAGCAGCTCATACCAAGGCTCGCCCGCGCGCAGCCCTTCAAAGATGCGGGATAGGAAGGCTGAGTTCTTCACAAACTGCGCCTGCGAGAACAAGAGCGGCGCGGCCAGAACCGAGGATGCGAAGATGACCGGCATCACGCCGCCGGAGTTGACCTTGAGCGGCAGGTGAGTGGATTGGCCGCCCATCATGCGCCGGCCCACGATGCGCTTGGCATACTGCACCGGCACGCGCCGCTCCGAGCGCTCCACATAGACGATGAAAGCCACCAGCAGCGCCATGGCCGCGATCAGCAGGATCAGCGCCGGGATGGTGAGCGCGCCGAATTTCTCCCCGCGCGCGGTTTGGATGATCTCGGCAATGCCGCGCGGCAAGCCGACCACGATGCCCGCGAAGATCAGCAGGCTCATACCGTTGCCGATGCCGCGGTCGGTGATCTGCTCACCCAGCCACATGATGAAGGCTGTGCCGGTCGTCAACGTCACGACCGTGGTAAACACGAAACCGAAGCCGGGATGGAGCACGATCTGCTGCCCGCCCGAGCCGTGCGACAACGCGAGCGCGATGGCGGTCGATTGCACTATCCCTAAAAGAACAGTGACATAGCGAGTCCACTGCGTGATCTTGCGCCGCCCTGCCTCGCCCTCTTTTTGCAGCTTCGCGAGCGGCTCATACACCACCGTTAACAGCTGAAAGATGATCGACGCGGTGATGTACGGCATGATGCCGAGCGCGAACACCGTCATGCGGCGCAGGTTGCCGCCGTTGAACAGATCCACCAGCCCGAGCGGGGAGCCGCCCTGCTGCGAAAAGAAGCTCGTGAGCGCGCGCGCGTCAATGCCCGGCGTCGGGATGTGCGCGCCGAGCCGGTACACAGCCAGCATGCCGAGCGTGAACAGAACGCGCACGCGCAGCTCGGGAACGCGAAAGATATTGGCAAGCTTTTCAAGCATGGGGTGAGCAAACTCCGGTGATTGCCAGCATACAGCGTGAGGACCTCAGTTGGCTTCGGCCCTCGAACGCTTCTTAGGCGATCAGGACGGCTTTGCCTCCGGCTGCCTCAATCTTCTCCTGCGCGCCCTTGGAGAACTTGTGCGCGTGGATGGTCACGGCGGCCGCGAGCTCGCCGTTGCCGAGGATCTTCAACAGCTCGCCGCGACGCTTGAGAAATCCGAGCGCGAGCAGGCGGTCGAGCGTCAACTCCTGCTCACCCATCTCGGCAATGCGCTGGAGATTCAGCACGGTGTACTCGGTGCGGAAGATGTTGGTGAAGCCGCGCTTCGGCAGGCGGCGGTGGAGCGGCATCTGGCCGCCCTCGAAGCCGCGCATCAGGCTTGAGCCCGAACGGGATCCTTGGCCTTTGTGGCCGCGCCCCGAGGTCTTGCCGGTACCGGAGCCCATGCCCCGGCCCACACGCTTTTTATTCCGGTTCGCCTTCGCGGGCGCGCGGAGATTCGATAAGTTCATACTTCCCTCGCTGAACGCCGGGTTCCCCCGACTCGCTTTTGTAAAACCGCCTACGCGGCGCGCGGTCCCTTCGGGACGTGTTCTCGTCTTATGCTTCGAGTATCCGCACCAGGTGCGGAATCTTCTTCACCATGCCCCGAATCGACGGCGTGTCTTCCCGCTCGACGACCTGCTGGAGCCGGGTAAAGCCCAGGCCCTTGACGACCGTCTTATGCTTGACCGGTGCTTGAATCATCGACCGGTAATACTGAATACGCAGCTTCTGTGCGGTCTCCGCCATGGCTACAGCTCCTCCACCGATTTGCCGCGCAGCGCGGCGACTTCGGCGCGGTCGCGCAGCTGGACCAGCGCGTCAAAGGTCGCCTTGATCACATTGTGCGGGTTGGCCGTCCCTAAGCTCTTTGTAAGCACGTTTTGCACGCCGGCCGAGGTCATCACCGCGCGCACCGCGCCGCCCGCGATCACCCCCGTGCCTTCGGGCGCGGGCTTGAGCAGCACCTGCCCCGAGCCGAACCGGCCCAGCACCTGGTGCGGGATCGTGGTCTCGGTCAGGTTGACCCGCACCAGATTCTTCTTGGCCGATTCGATGCCCTTACGGATCGCCTGCGGCACTTCCTTCGCCTTGCCGGAGCCGTAGCCGACCACGCCCGAACCCGGGTCGCCGATCACCACCAGCGCCGCGAAGCTCATGTTCTTGCCGCCCTTGACGACTTTGGTGACGCGGTTGATCGCCACCACCTGATCCTTCAGGTTGTAGTGCCCCGCGTCGAGTTTTCTTCCTTGCAGCGCCATGTGTGCTCTCTTTTCCCTGAACCGTTAAAAGTCGAGTCCGGCCGCGCGCGCCGCGTCCGCGAGCGCCTTGATGCGGCCGTGATAGAGGTAGCCGCCGCGGTCGAACACCACTTGCTTGATGCCGGCAGCCTGCGCGCGCTCGGCGACCTGTTTGCCCACTTCCTCGGCCGCTTGGATGTTGCCGCCGGTCGGGAGCTTGGCATGGACGCTCGAAGCAGCGGCCAAGGTCTTGCCCTGCACGTCGTCGATCACCTGCGCGTAGATGTGGTTCAAGGAGCGGTAGACATTCAGGCGCGGCCGCTCCGCGGTGCCTTGAAGATGCTTGCGGATGCGGGCATGCACCTTTTGTCGAATTTTGTTGCGCTTCACCTGCGGAATCATGCTCGTGTCCTAACAGCGCAGCCGGTTCAGATTGTGGGTCGGCCGCGTTCGGGGTTGTCGTTTTTCGGTTACTTGGAGCCGGTCTTGCCGGCCTTCTTCTTCAGCTTCTCGCCCGCGTAGCGGACGCCCTTGTTCTTATACGGGTCGGGCTTGCGCAGTGAGCGCATGTCGGCCGCCACCTGACCGACCTTTTGCCGGTCGATCCCGGAAACGGTGATGCGGGTCTGCTTCGGGTCGATCGTAACCGTGATGCCGGTGGGCAGCGGAAACTCGATCGGGTGCGAGTAGCCGAGCGTGAACACAACCGTGTTCTTGCCCTTCAGCTCCACGCGGTAGCCGATGCCAACGATGTCCAGGTCCTTCGACCAGCCCTTGGTGACGCCCTGCACTGCGTTGAACACAAGCGCGCGCGTCAGTCCGTGGATGGCTGCCTGTGAATCGTCCTGCCGCTCGGCGATAATATGGCCGTCGCGGGTTTCGAGCGCGATTCCCGAAGGAATGGCCTGTTCCACCTTGCCCTTGGGTCCTTCCACCCGCAGCGTATTTCCTTCCACTGCGTACTTCACCCCCGCCGGAAGCGGGATCGGCTGTCTACCGATACGTGACATCTATGTACCTTTCCTGCGGCTTGCGAGTCCCGAATGCCTTCTGGAGACATTCGTTCCACTGCAGCCCTTACTTCCCACGCGGCAACGCCGCGCTTGCATCAGCCACAGGCACCGCGGCGAGGCCGCTTCCGCCCGCCCGGCCAGGACTCACCAGACTTCGCAGAGCAGCTCGCCGCCCACACCTTCGCGCCTGGCCTGCCGACCCGTCATCACCCCGCGCGGCGTGGTCAGGATCGCGATGCCGAGGCCGCCCTGCACCCGCTTGATCTCGTCGCGGCCGAGATACACGCGGCAACCGGGCCGCGACACCCGGTGCAGGTCGCGGATCGCTGCTTCATTGTTCGCGCCGTACTTGAGGTACACCCGCAGCACCTGGTGCCCGTTCTCCTCGGCGGCCTTGTAGTTCGCGATATAGCCCTCTTCCTTGAGGATGCGGGCGATCTCGGCCTTGAGCTTGGAGGCGGGCACATCGAGCTTTTGATGGCGCGCCCGGATGGCGTTCCGGATGCGGGTTAAAAAGTCGGCTACTGGATCGGTCAGATTCATTCAGATCTCCTCATTCCCCGTTCGCTCCCGGCCTATGCCCGAGAGAACCAGCGGGAACGGTTGGGCTTACCAGCTCGATTTGACGACGCCCGGAATGTCGCCCTGGTGCGCGAGCTGCCGGAAGCACAAGCGGCAGATGCCGAACTTGCGCAGAAACGCCCGGGGGCGTCCGCACAGCTTGCACCGGTTATGCTGCCGCGACTTGAACTTCGGCTTCCGCTCGTCCTTGACGCGCTTTGCTGTTGTGCTCATCTCATTGTCCTTTTATGCCGCCGCGCGGAACGGGATGCCGAAAGCGCGCAGAAGCGCCCGCGCCTGGTTGTCGTCCGGCGCCGTGGTCACGATCGTGATATTCATGCCCTTCAGCTTTTCGACCTTGGAGTAGTCGATCTCCGGGAAGATCAGCTGGTCGCGCATGCCGAGCGTGTAGTTGCCGCGCCCGTCAAAGCTCTTGGTCGAGACGCCGCGGAAATCGCGCACCCGAGGCAGGCCGATCTGGATCAGCCGATCCAGGAACTCATACATCGTATCGCCGCGCAGGGTCACCATCGCACCGATCGGCATTCCTTCGCGCACCTTGAAGGCCGCAATGGACTTTTTCGCGCGCGTGGTCACCGGCTTTTGGCCCGCAATCTGCGCGAGATCGGCCACCAACGGGTCGAGCAGCTTCGAGTTCTGCGTCGCCTCGCCCAGACCCATGTTGAGCACGATCTTCTCGATGCGCGGCACCGCCATTGTGTTCTTCAGGCCCAGCTCTTTTTGGAGCGCTGGCTTCAGCTCGGCCAAGTACTTTTCTTTCAAACGTGCAGCCATGTCGCTTCTACCTCTTCGCCGGAAGCGGCTTGTCGCACTTCCGGCACACCCGTACTTTGGTTTCACCCTCGAAACGGAAGCCGATCCGCGACGGTCCGCAGTCCGGGCACACCAGCATCACATTGGAGATGTGAATCCTGGCCTCTTGCTCCGCCACGCCGCCCTTGATGTTGCGCTGCGGATTCGGCTTTACATTTTTCTTGACCAGGCGGATGCCCTGCACCAGGAGCTTTTCCTCGCCCGGAAACACCCGCAATACCCGGCCCTGGCGGCCGCGGTCCTTTTGGGACCCGGTCATCACCTGGACGGTATCGTTGCGCTGTATCTTCAAACCCGGCATTGCTGTACCTTTCCCAACTCGCTGCTAGATCACTTCCGGCGCGAGCGAAACGATTTTTAGAAACTTCTTATCCCGCAGCTCGCGCGCAACCGGCCCGAACACGCGCGTCCCGACCGGCTCGCCCGCCTCGTTGATCAACACGCCGGCATTGGAATCAAACCGGATATAGGTGCCGTCCTTGCGCCGAACCTCCTTGCGCGTCCGCACCACCACCGCCTTGACCACCTTGCCTTTTTTCACTTGGCCGTCGGGCGAGCTTTCCTTGACCGCCGCCGTCACCACGTCGCCGAGCGAAGCGATCTTGCCCACGCCGCCGCCGAGCGGAAGAATCACCTGGAGCTTGCGGGCGCCGGAGTTGTCGGCCACCTCAAGCATCGTTCTCATCTGCACTGCCATCGCCTGCTCCTATGCTCCCGCCGCTGCCGGCTGCGCTTCCTCGATGCCCGCGAGCGCCGAGCGCCGGACTACCTCTTCCAGCTGCCACCGCTTCAGCTTCGACAACGGCCGGCACTCCCGGATCCGCACGACGTCGCCCACATGCGCCGCGCCCGTTTCATCGTGCGCGTAAAACTTCTTGCTCCGCCGCACGACCCGCTTGTATTTCGGGTGCGCTTTGGCCATCTCGACTTTGACCACGATGGTTTTGGCCATCTTGGTCGAAACCACCGCGCCGACCTTCTCATTGCGGCGCGATGTCGGCGCTGCTTCCCCTACCTGCGTTTCCAAGCCTTCCGCCATGCCCTAGCTCGCTTCCCCGGCGCGCTTGCGCCTTTTTTGCGGTGCGCCGCCGTCCGCCGCGGACGCGCCCCGGATGCCCAGCGTGCGTTCGCGCTCGATCGTTTTCAGCCGCGCGATGTCCTTGCGCAGCGACCGAACCCGCTTTACGCCTTCGGTTTGTCCAAGCTTGATGTTGAAGCGGATCCGAAACAGCTGCTCGGCCGCTTTCCGCGCTTCTTCCCGGAGCTCGGCGGGGCCGAGCTCACGTACCTGACTGACTTCCATTCCTCAGATCCCATCCCGGGACGCCGGATGCCGGAGCCGCACGAGCGGCTGGGAATCAGGGTCTCCCGTTCACCTCGCCCTCCAGCCTCCGGGCGAGCGCCTCGCGGCGCAATTCCATTAGTCTACAGTATTTTCCACGGCAGCGCCGGATTACTTCGCCGGCGCCGCCGCCTTCACATCGTGGCGCTGCACAAAACGCACTTTGAGCGGAAGCTTGTTAGCCGCAAGGCGCATGGCTTCCTCGGCGACATCCGGCGCAACCCCTTCCATCTCAAACAGCATCTTGCCCGGGCGAATCACGGCCGACCAGTGGTCCGGCGCGCCCTTGCCCTTGCCCATACGGGTTTCCGCCGGCTTCTTGGTGATCGGCTTATCGGGAAACAGCCGCAGCCAGATCTTGCCGCCGCGCTTAATGAACCGGGTCATCGCGATGCGGCTCGCCTCGATTTGACGGTCGGTGATATAGCCGCACTCCATCGCCTTCAGGCCGTACTCACCGAAAGCGAGCTCGGCGCCGCGCCAAGCCTTGCCTTTCATGCGGCCGCGCTGCTGCTTGCGGTATTTGACTCGTTTCGGCATCAACATGGCTGAATTCCTTTTCTATCTTTACTCTTTGCGTTCGAGATCGCCGACGCGCTCTTCCAGGTTTGTCATGCGCTCGCTAAAGCCGACCACCAACGCCTCGTTGGCTTTGAAACGGGACTCGAAGCTGATAGCCCATTTGCGGAACTCCTTGAAGAGCTTGGTTTCCATGTCCTCGATACGTTCCGCAGTTCGTTCCTCAGAAGCAACGATATCCGCCTTCGTCGCCAGATCACCTTTTCCGTTCTGGCCGACCATGGCTTCTCCCTGCGAGTCGCGCTCCTAGAATACCGGCTGGCCGGCCCCGGCTCCCTGCTGCGCTCCGCGCCGCTGCTGGTAGATGTCGCCGCGGTACACCCAGGTCTTCACCCCGATAATCCCATAGGTGGTGTGCGCCTCGGCGAAGCCGTAATCGATGTCGGCACGCAAGGTGTGGAGCGGCAGGCGGCCTTGCAGGTACCATTCCGACCGTGCAATCTCGTTGCCGTTCAAGCGGCCCGACACGCGCACCTTGATGCCCTTGCAGCCGAACCGCAGGGCCGAATCGACGGCCTTGCGCATCGCGCGCCGGAAGCCTACCCGCTTTTCCAGTTGCAGCGCGATCGACTCAGCCACCAACTGCGCGTCAAGCTCCGGCTTGTTCACCTCCAGAATGTCGATAAATACATCCCGGTTGGTACGCTTGGCGAGCTCAGCCTTGAGCTTGTCGATTTCCGCGCCCTTGCGCCCGATGATGATGCCCGGACGCGCGGTGCGGATGATGAGCCGCAGCTTGTTGCCGGGCCGCTCGATTTCGACCGAGCTCACGCCCGCCGCCTTGAGCTTTTCCTTGAGCTCGCGCTTCAGGTGTACGTCCTCGACCAGCAGCTTCGCGTAGTCGCGCTCCACGAACCAACGCGAGCGCCAAGGTTTGTTCACGCCCAGGCGGAACCCATACGGATGAACTTTTTGACCCATCGTTTCCTCTGCTTCCCTTTACGCCGTCGGCGCTATGCTTTCACGGCCTTGCGCTTGCCTGATTTTGTGTCTGTCACGCCGACCGTGCGGGCAGGCTTGCCCGCAGAACTCTTGCCGCCGCGCACCCGCTTTTCCTCGCCCGGCTCCCCGCCGCCCACGCCCGCGTTC
Organism: uncultured Acidobacteriaceae bacterium; assembly: GCA_964246845.1. Taxonomy (GTDB): domain Bacteria; phylum Acidobacteriota; class Terriglobia; order Terriglobales; family Acidobacteriaceae; genus EB88. Next base: position 56,033 of record CAXTSB010000001.1, on the reverse strand, counting down.
TCCCCCAGCTCGGCGACCGCGATGCGGATGTGCGCCATCCTGCGCTGGTAGCGGAACGCCCGACCCATCGGCGCGGGGCGGATCCGCTTCATGCGCGGCCCGTCGTCGGCCACGGCCGACTTGACATACAGCTGATCGACGTCCAAGTCCAGCCCGCGTTCGTCGCTCAAATGATTGGCGTTTTGCAAAGCCGAGCGCAGCACCTTTTCAACCAGCGGCGCAACGCCTTTCTTAGTGAACATGACCGTATTGAGCGCCTGCTCCACGGGCAGACCCTTGATCAAGTCGAGCACCAGCCGCGCTTTTTGGGGGCTCACCCGCTGAAAGCGCGCTTCGGCCCGGAACTCTTGTGTGCTGAACTGCATCGGCAACTCCTGGTCAGCGCGCCTTCGCGGCGGCCTCATTCGATTTCGCGGTGTGGCCCTTGAAGGTCCGGGTGGCTGAGAACTCGCCCAGCTTGTGCCCCACCATGTTTTCCGTCACATACACCGGGATAAACTTTTTCCCGTTGTGCACGGCGATTGTGTGCCCGACGAACTCGGGAAAGATCGTCGACCGGCGCGACCAGGTCTTGATCACCTTCTTATCATTGGCCTGGTTCATCGCTTCCACCTTGACCATCAGGTGCGCGTCGATGAACGGGCCTTTCTTCGTGCTGCGTGCCATCCTGTTCCCCCACCGGCGCCCCGCGCCGTTTCCGTACTCACAATCCAGATCAGCGACAGAGGCGCGTACCACATGAAGCATCGCCCGAGCCGGCCAGGATCACTTCTTGCGGCGGTTCACGATGAATACATCCGTCCGCTTGTTGTTCCGCGTCTTGAAGCCGCGGGTCGGCTGCCCCCACGGGGTGACCGGATGCCGGCCGCCCGAGGTTTTGCCCTCGCCGCCGCCGTGCGGATGGTCGACCGGGTTCATCGACACGCCGCGGTTCGCCGGGCGGATGCCCTTCCAACGGTTGCGCCCCGCCTTGCCGATCGTCACGTTCTCGTGGTCCGTGTTCCCGACCTGCCCGATCGTCGCCATGCACGCGGTCAGCACCCGCCGGGTCTCGCCCGAAGGCAGCTTCAAGAGCGCATACTCGCCTTCCTTGGCGACCAGCTGCGCGGATGCGCCCGCCGAGCGCACCATCTGCGCGCCCTTGCCGGGACGCAGCTCGACGTTGTGGACCGTGGTGCCCGCCGGAATGTTTTGAAGCGGCAGCGCATTGCCGACCAGGATGTCCGCTTCCGGCCCGCTCATGATGGTTTGCCCGACCTTAAGCCCGACCGGCTGGATGATATACCGCTTTTCTCCGTCGGCGTAGCTGATGAGGGCAATCCGGCTCGAGCGGTTCGGGTCGTACTCGATAGTCGCGACCTTGCCGGGGATGCCCGCCTTGTCGCGCTTGAAGTCGATCAAGCGCAGCATCTTTTTGTGGCCGCCGCCTTGGTGGCGCATCGTCAGGTCGCCCGCGTTGCGGCGGCCGCCGGTGCGCTGCTTGACCGCGGTCAGGGGCTTGTACGGCTTGTCGGTCGTAATGTCGTCGTTGACCAGCGTCGTCTTGAAGCGCAGCGTCGGGGTCAGCGGACGGTATGTTTTGATCGGCATATTCCTAATCCTCAGCGCTTAAACAGCGTCCAGGTACTCCGGCATCTTTTCGCCCGGCAGCAGCTTCACGTAGGCTTTTTTCCAGTCAGGACGGTAGCCGGAGAACTTACCCCGGCGGCGCTCCTTGCCCAGGTAGTTCGCCGTGCGGACCGCCGCGACTTTGACCTTGAACAGCACCTCGACCGCCTGCTTGACCTCGGTCTTGGTCGCCTCGTGCGCCACTTCGAACACCAGGGTGGATTCGGCTTCTTTCACCTGCAAACCCTTTTCCGTGATTACAGGCCGCCGGATGGTTGTGTATAAAGTCGGCATCAGCTCGCCTTTACCCTTTCCGCCGTGATCTTCCGGCGCTTGGAAACTGTCTTTTTCAGCGATTCCTGCAAGGTTTCGAGCGCGGAGCGGGAAAACACCGCCCGATCATGTTTCAACACGTCATAGGCGTGCACCTCGGTCGACAGGAGCAGCTCCACCCGGTCAAGGTTGCGCGCTCCCAGGATCGTATTCGGCACGAGCTCGTTCGCCGACTCGACCAGAAGCACCGTCCGCTTCGCATCGAGCGTGTCGAGCGCTTGGCGGTACAGCTTGGTTTTCGGCTGCTCCAGCACGAGCGAATCCACTACGGTCAGCTTGCCTTCCGCGTGCTTGGCCGCGAGCGCCGAACGCAGCGCACCGATCACCTTCTTGCGCGGGAACGCGTAATCATAGGAGCGGGGCTGCGGCCCGTGGACCGTGCCGCCATGGCGCCACAGCGGAGACCGCACAGAACCCACGCGGGCCCGCCCCGTCCCTTTTTGCTTCCACAGCTTCTTGCCCGAGCCCGACACCAGCTTGCGGTTCTTGGTCGCGGCCGTACCTTGGCGCAGGGCGGCGCGGAAGTGCTTGACCGCCTCCCAGACCAGGCCTTCGTTCACTGAATCCGGCGCGAACACCTCATCGGCCAACTCAAACCGACCGACCGTCTCGCCTTTCAGGTTATGTACATCGATCGTTGCCATTTCTATCTTTCTCGCGCGTCAAGCGCATATGCGATGCCGGACTACTTCTTTTTGGAGGAGGCCTTCTTGGACGCCTTCAGCGGGTCGACCGTGGACGAACCGGCGAAACCGCGGCGCTCGCGGGGCGGAGCCTTGGGCTTGGTGATCAGCACCGTCGCATCCTTATGGCCCGGCACTGCGCCCTCGACCATGATGAGGTTCTCTTCGAGGTCAATGCCGCGGATACGCAGGTTGCGCACGGTCGTGCGGTCCGTGCCGTAATGGCCCGGCATACGCTGACCCGGAAACACCCGCGACGGGAAACTGGACGCGCCGATCGAGCCTTGCACCTGAAACATATGGCCGTGCGACTTAGGGCCGCCGCCGAAGTTGTGCCGGCGCACCACGCCCGAGAAACCCCGGCCCTTGCTCGTCCCGACCACATCGACAAACTTCTCGTCCGAGAAGATGTCGACCAGCACCCGGTCACCCGCCTTCACGCCCGCCTCCGGCGCTTCGCCGTCCGCGGTCGGCTTCGCGACTTCGAGCCCGACTTCCTTGATGAGCCGCACCGGCGCGACGCTGTGCTTGGCGAAATGGCCCTGCTGCGGCTTGGTCAGCTTGGACGCCTTAACGAACTCGACGAGCCCGATCTGCGCGGCCTCGTAACCGTCCTTCGCCATCGTCTTCAGCTGCGTCACCACGCACGGCCCGGCTTGCAGGACGGTGATCGGGTGAACTTCACCCTTCTCGTCGAACACCTGCGTCATGCCGATCTTTTTACCCAGAATGCCTGTTACCGCCATTATTTCCCTTCCTCATCATGCGCCGCCTTACAGGCGGAACGCACTGCCGGCACTACTTCTCGAAAGCCTTGATCTCGACGTCCACGCCCGCGGGCAGGTCGAGCTTCATCAGCGCGTCCACTGTCTGCTGCGTCGGTTCGAGTATGTCGATCAGCCGCTTGTGCGTGCGGATCTCAAACGCTTCACGCGATTTTTTGTCCACGTGCGGCGAACGCAGCACGCAATATTTGTTCTTGACCGTGGGCAAGGGGATCGGCCCGGCTACCTGCGCGCCCGTGCGCTTGGCCGTATCGACGATCTCGCCCGTGGATGTATCAAGCACCCGGTAGTCATATGCCTTCAACCGGATGCGGATTCGCTGCCCTACCATCGCAAAGCCAATCTTTCTTCAGAACAGCCGGAAGCCGTTCGAACGTTCGCACGCAAAGAGCGGAATGTCGGCGGAGGCGCTTTGAAAACCTCCGCCGCATAGGTACAAGCTAGGCGAGTATTTCCGAGATCGTGCCCGCGCCGACGGTGCGGCCGCCCTCGCGGATCGCGAACCGCAGACCCTTTTCCATCGCCACCGGCGTGTGCAGCTCGATCTCAAGCTGGATGTTGTCGCCCGGCATCACCATCTCCGTGCCTTCCGGCAGCTTCGCCGTGCCGGTCACGTCGGTGGTGCGGAAGTAGAACTGCGGCCGGTAGCCATTGAAGAACGGCGTGTGCCGCCCGCCTTCTTCCTTTGACAGGACGTAAATCTCGCCCTTGAATTTGGTGTGCGGCTTGATCGAGCCCGGCTTCGCCAGCACCATGCCGCGCTCCACATCTTCCTTGGCCACGCCGCGCAGCAGCAGACCGGCGTTGTCGCCCGCCATGCCTTCATCCAACTGCTTCTTGAACATTTCGACACCGGTGACGACGGTCTTGCGCGTGTCGCGGAACCCGACGATCTCAGCTTCCTCGCCCACCTTGACCTTGCCGCGTTCGATGCGGCCCGTGACGACCGTGCCGCGGCCCGAAATCGAGAAGATATCCTCAATCGGCATCAAGAACGGCTGATCGATCGCGCGCGCCGGCAAGGGCACGCTGTCGTCGACTGCCTGCATCAACTCGTCGATCTTGGCTTCCCACTGCGCCTCGCCGTTCAAGCCGCCGAGCGCGGAGCCGCGGATCACCGGCACATCGTCGCCCGGGAAGTCGTACTTGGACAGGAGCTCGCGCACTTCCATCTCGACCAGATCGATCAGCTCGCCGTCATCGACCGCGTCGCACTTGTTCAGGAACACCACCAGGTACGGTACGCCGACCTGACGCGCCAGGAGCACGTGCTCCTTGGTCTGGGGCATCGGGCCGTCGGTGGCCGCCACCACCAGGATGCCGCCGTCCATCTGCGCCGCGCCGGTGATCATGTTCTTGATGTAGTCGGCGTGGCCCGGGCAGTCAACGTGCGCGTAGTGCCGGTTCTTGGTCTCGTATTCCACGTGCGCGGTCGCGATCGTGATGCCGCGCTCCCGCTCTTCGGGGGCGTTGTCGATCGTATCAAAGGACCGGAACTTGTTGTTCGGGTTGTGCTTGCTCAGCACCTTCGTGATCGCGGCCGTCAACGTCGTCTTGCCGTGGTCGATGTGCCCGATCGTCCCCACATTGACGTGCGGCTTCGAGCGGTCAAACTTTTCCTTGCCCATGATTCTCCTCGTCTCCTCAGAAAGCTTTGCTGCTGAACTTTACTTGCCCTGGTTGCGCCCGATGATCTCTTCCGAGATCATCCGGGGCGCTTCCTCGTAGCGCGCGAACTGCATCGAGTAGCTGGCCCGGCCCTGCGTGGACGACCGGATGTCGTTCACGTACCCGAACATCTCCTTGAGCGGCACCATCGCCTTGACCACCTGCGAGCCGCCGACATGCTCCATGCCCTCGATGCGGCCCCGGCGGGAGTTGATGTCGCCGATAATGGTGCCCATGTGCTCCTCGGGCACCGTCACCTCGACGGCCATCATCGGCTCGAGCAACACCGGCGAGGCTTTCCGCGCCGCTTCCTTAAACGCCATGGACCCGGCGATCTTGAACGCCATTTCGTTCGAGTCGACGTCATGGTAGCTGCCGTCATAAAGCACGGCCTTGAAGTCCACCATCTCGTAGCCGGCCAGTACGCCGCCCGTGAGCGCCTCGCGGATGCCCTGCTCGGTCGGCTTGATGTATTCCTTCGGCACCACGCCGCCCTTGATCGCGTCGACAAACTCGAAGCCGAGGCCCGGCTCGTTCGGCTCCAGCCGAATTTTGACGTGCCCGTAGTTGCCCGAGCCGCCGGTCTGCCGGATGTACTTGCCCTCGGCCTCGGCGGTCTTGCGGATCGTCTCACGGAAGGCCACACGCGGCTCGCCTACATTCGCCTCGACCTTGTGCTCGCGCTTCATGCGGTCGACCAGGATTTCGAGGTGAAGCTCGCCCATGCCGGAGATGATGGTCTGCCCGGATTCATGGTCAGTCCGCACCTTGAACGTCGGGTCCTCGTCGGCCAGCCTCGCGAGCGCGACGCCCATTTTTTCCTGATCCGCCTTGGTCTTCGGCTCGATCGCGACCGAAATCACCGTTTCCGGAAAGTCGATCGCACCGAGCGCGATCGGAGCCGTCGGCGCGGACAAGGTGTCGCCGGTCTTAATGTCCTTCAGGCCCACGCACGCGCAGATGTCGCCCGCGTAGATTTCCGTGATGTCCTCACGCTTGTTCGCGTGCATCTTCACAAGGCGGCCCACACGCTCGGTCTTGCCCGTGCGCGGGTTCAGGATCGTGTCGCCGGTCTTCAAGCCGCCCGAGTACACCCGGATGAACCCGAGCTTGCCGAACGGGTCGTTGATCAGCTTGAACGCAAGCGCCGCAAGGGGCGCGGCATCCGTAGTCTCGCGCACCAAGGTGTGCGAGGGGTCGTTCGGGTCGATGCCCTCGACCGACGGCAGATCCAGCGGACTCGGTAGGTAATCGACCACCGCGTCCAGCAGCGTTTGTACGCCCTTGTTCTTGAAAGACGAGCCGCACATGACTGGGAATACGTGCATTCCGATCGTCGCCTTCCGCAGGCCGGCCTTCAGCTCGGGCGCGGTCGGGATTTCGCCCTCGAGGAACTGAGCCAGCATGGTGTCGTCATGTTCGGCGACCGACTCGATCAGCTGCATCCGGAAAGCTTCGGCCTTCTTCTGGAGGTCCGCCGGAATTTCCTCGATTGAGTACTTCGCGCCCATCGTTTCGTCGTGCCAAACGATGGCACGCATCTCGACCAGGTCGATCACGCCCGCGAATTTGGATTCCGCCCCGATCGGAATCTGGATCGCGACCGGCTTGGCCCCGAGCCGCTTGCGGATGGTGTCGATGACGTACTCAAAGTCCGCCCCGGCCTTGTCCATCTTATTCACGAAGCAGATGCGCGGGACCTTGTACTTATCGCCCTGACGCCACACGGTTTCAGACTGCGGCTGCACCCCCGACACGGAATCAAACAGCGCGACCGCGCCGTCGAGCACGCGCAAGCTCCGCTCCACCTCGGCCGTGAAGTCCACGTGGCCGGGCGTATCGATGATGTTGATCCGGATGTTGTTCCAGGTGCAGGTGGTCGCGGCGGAGGTGATGGTGATGCCGCGCTCCTGCTCCTGCTCCATGTAGTCCATCGTCGCGGTGCCTTCGTGCACTTCGCCGATGCGGTGGGTGATGCCGGTGTAAAACAGGATACGCTCGGTCGTCGTGGTCTTCCCGGCGTCGATGTGCGCCATGATTCCGATGTTCCGGCAACGATTGAGCGGTACTTGGCGTGGCATGTGCTTCTCTCTTTTAATGCAAACAGTTGAACAGCGTTTACCAGCGGTAGTGGGCGAATGCCTTGTTGGCCTCGGCCATCCGGTGGACGTCTTCCTTCTTCTTCATCGCCGCGCCGCGGCCGTTCGCCGCGTCCAGCAGCTCATTCGACAGCTTGTCGACCATGCCCTTTTCGCCGCGGGCCCGGCCGTAGCTCACCAGCCAACGGATGGCGAGCGAGGTCCGGCGCTCCGGGTTCACTTCGATCGGCACCTGGTAGTTCGCGCCGCCCACGCGCCGGCTCTTGACTTCCAGCATCGGCTTGCAGTTCTCGACCGCCTTCTTGAACAGCTTGAGCGCCTCGTCGCCGCCCTTCTGCTCCAGGTTGGTCATGGCGGTGTAGAAGATGCCCTGGGCGGTCGACTTCTTGCCGCCCCACATCATCGAGTTCACGAACTTGGTTACGAGGGTTGAGTCGTACACCGGGTCCGGCGCGACTTCCCGCTTGGCGATATGTCCTTTTCTCGGCATGGTCCTGTTCCTTGTCCCTGCTTACTTCTTCTTGCCCGTGGTCGCCGCCGCGCCGCCCTTGGCGCGCTTGGCCCCATACTTCGACCGCGACTGCTTCCGATTGGCGACCCCGACTGAGTCGAGCGTGCCGCGCACTACGTGGTAGCGCACCCCGGGGAGATCCTTCACGCGGCCTCCGCGGATCAGCACAATCGAGTGCTCCTGGAGATTATGACCAATGCCGGGAATATAGGTCGTGACCTCAATCCCATTGGTGAGCCGGACGCGCGCGACCTTGCGCAGCGCCGAGTTCGGCTTTTTCGGGGTCTGCGTGTATACGCGCGTGCACACGCCGCGCCGCTGCGGCGAGCCTTGCAGCGCCGGCGAGGCGGTCTTATATCGCGGCGCGGTGCGCCCTTTCCGAACTAACTGGCTGAATGTAGGCACTCCACTTGCTCCTTCGCCGAACATACGCGCCCCAAGCCGCCCACAGCGGCTTCGCGCGCAACCGGAATCGCTCCCGGGGTTGATCTCACCCGCGTTGCAGCGGGGCGGAACAGAATCCTTGGGTAAAGACTCCGACGGTGGCCGGCGCTTCCGTGGAGGCAAGGCCCGCTCCGTTTCGCGAATCCCGGAACCGCATAGCCCGACAAAGGTGAAGGGTGTCGCAGATCCAAAATAGTTTGCCGCTGCTGCTGCGCGGCCGGCGGGCTTTGTCCTGCAAGCCCTGATCCGAAACAGGGCGCGAGCCGCACCGCTCCTGTCCAGAACCTTCTTAGAGTAGCAAGGAGCAGGGGCCGCGTCAAACCGCGCAAGGCAAGCTTCGGCGCGGTTTTTCGCCGCGGCAAAGCCCGCTGCTATCCTCCATCTTATGCCGCGCGCCCTCGCCGCCTTCGCCGCCCTGCTGCTTGCCCCCTGCCTTCATGCCCAGCAGCCCACCACGGCGCAGGTGCTCGCCGGGCTGCGCGCCACCAGGCATATCGGCCCGGTCGCGGTTTCGCCGGACGGCAAGCTCGTGGCCATGGACCTGCCGGACGGCCTCACCATCGCGCCTGTCGGCAAGACGGACGCGGGCCGGCCCATTGCGGTTTGCGAAAACGGCAAAGCGCATATTGCGTCACTCGCCTGGTCTCCGGACGCGCGCACTCTCGCGGTCCTGGCTGAGTGCGGCGGGGCAAACGAGGTGATCCTGACCGGGCCCGGCGTGAAGCCGCGCGTCCTTGCAATGCTGCACGGCTACGCCCAGGCGTTGGAGTACGCACCGAACGGGCGCTCGCTGGCCCTCCTGTACGTCGAAGGCGCGACCCGGCCCTCAGGCGCACTGGCCGCTATGAAGCCGCCGTCCGGGGTGATCGGGGTGGAAGGGTTAGAGGTGCAGCGCGTCGCCTCCATCGACAGTGCGACGGGCGCGCTCACCGCCCTGACCCCAAAAGACCTGCACGTATACGAGTTCGCGTGGTCGCCGGACTCCCACGATCTCGCCTACGTCGCCGCCGCGCCGCCGGGCGAGAACAATTGGTGGGTGGCCAAGCTGTACACGCAAGCCGCCGCGGGCGCGCCCAAAGTCATCCTCGACCCCGGCACCATGGAAGGACCTTTGCACGGCTTGCAGATCGCCGTCCCGCGCTGGTCGCCGGACGGGTCGAAGATCGCGCTGATCGGCGGACTGATGAGCGACCAAGGTGCGACCGGGGGTGATTTGTACCTCCTTCCCGCAGATGGCGGCGGCCCGCCCGTGAACCTGACCGAAAGCGCCCAAACGACCGTTCAGTGGATCCACTTTCTCCCGAACGGCCATCTGCTCGCGACCGAGATTGTCGGAGGCTCAGAGCGGGTGGATGAACTGAGCTTGACCTTCCCGCAGGACTTCAAAGCTCCGGGCAATACAAAAGTCGGCGTCACGAACCGGCCCGCCGACCATGGCGTGCAAACGTTGCCCGTTTCGGTCGGCGACGGCCGGCTCGCCGGGTCGTTCAGCGTGTCCGCGGACGGGAGCGTCGCGGCGTGGGCCGGCTCCAGCTACGCGCAAGCACCTGAGGTGTACGCCGGGCCGCTCACCGCGCCCTTGACGGCCGTCACGCACCTGAATGCCGATGCAAAACCGAGCTGGGGCAAGGTCGAGTCCGTGGACTGGACCAACGAGGGCTTGCACGTGCAGGGCTGGCTGCTGTACCCGGCAAACTACGACCCCGCGAAGAAGTATGGGCTGATCGCGTTTGTCCACGGCGGCCCGTCATCGGCGGTCACGCCGCGCTGGCCCCGCGCCGGCTTCGGGGCCGCGCCGCTGGCCGCTTCCGGCTACTTTGTTCTCGAGCCCAACCCGCGCGGGTCGTATGGACAAGGCGAAAGCTTCACACAGGCAAATCGCAAGGATTTCGGCTACGGCGACCTTCGCGACATCCTCGCCGGGGTCGATGCGGTTGAGAAGCGTATCCCGGCCGTCGACGACGCGCGTCTGGGCTTGACGGGCTGGAGCTACGGCGGCTTTATGACCATGTTCGGCGTTACGCAAACCGCGCGCTTCAAGGCAGCGGTCGCCGGCGCGGGCATCTCCGACTGGCTTTCCTACTACGGTGAAAACTCGATCGACCAATGGATGACCTCGTTTTTCGGCGCGAGCGTATATAAGGAGCCCGCGGTGTACGCGAAGAGCTCGGCCATCCAGTCCATCGACAAAGTGAAAACGCCGACGCTGGTAGTGGTCGGCGACCGCGACGGCGAGTGCCCCGCCCCACAATCCTTCGAGTTCTGGCATGCCCTGAAGGCCTTCAACGTACCCACCGAGCTGGTCGTCTACCCAAACGAAGGCCACGGCTTCGTGGACCCCGAGCACCAGAGGAACGTAATTGAGCGGTCGATCGCTTGGTTTGGGGAATACCTGAAGTGAGGCAAGGGTAGAAGGTTCAGGGTAGAGGGTTCGGCGGAACCGTTCTTGTTGTAGGAACGCTCGCTGCTTACGGAGTGCTCTCTATGCATCCGGAATCACTAAGCCTATGAGGGTAGCTATCAACTTCGTCACAGGTTTTGCCCTGCCCTCTCCTCTCCGCCCTGTACCCTCTTCCCTCGCTCTTCAGCTAAAATCCACCCATCACCCTTCGCGCGCACGATCTCAAGCAAAGAAGGCGAGTGTTTCACCGTCCGCGCCTCATCTCCGGCGGACGGGGAGGTTTCATGCAGCGGTTTTTCACCCTTGTCGCACTGCTCCTGTTCGCGCTGCCCGTCGGACTTTCGGTTACGGGCTGCACCACCAACGTCGCCGCCTTCTGCAACGGCGCGGGCTACGGCGCAAAGCTGACCGACATCTACTCGGTCCGGTTTACCCCGGCGGCCTCGGCAATCGGCATCTCGCTTGCTTATGGGCAGTCCGCGCAGGTGGGCACGGCTACGGTCACCAACTGCCGCGGCACCACGCTTTCCAGCGGTGCCGCGACCTACGGCTCCTCCGACCTCCTGCACGCCGACATCAGCCCCACCGGCCAGGTGTGCGCGGGCACGTGGAACCGCCAAAGCGCGGGCGGCATCCCGGTCTACACTATCTGCACGCCGTCCAGCACCGCGACCACCGCGACGGTGACCGCGAGCATCGGCGGCATCACCAGTAACCCGCTGTCGATCTACGTCCACCCGCCGATCTCGGCCATCACGGTGGCGCAGCCGACTGCCTGTGTCTCCACTCAGCAGCCGGGCGGCAACCTGGTGCAGCAGACCAGCGTCTTTGACCAAGCGGGCGCGCTGATCAACGGCGCGAACGTCGGCACCATTACGTACACGCCGAACACGCCCAACATCGTCACCATCAACAACACCAACACCAACACCACCAACGCCACAACGGCTACCCCGAGCAACGGCGAACCGAACGGCACCGCGACCGCCAACCAGCCGGGCGGCACGGTGATCACCGCCAGCATCTCCGGCCAAGGCGGCAATGCGACCGCCACCAGCTCCGCCGCGGGCTACTTCTATACCTGTCCGCCGCGCTCGCTCGCCCTGCAGCTCAACTCCAGCACCGGCGTCCCAGTCAACCCGGACGGTTCCATTACCGTCACCGCCGGCAATCCGCAAACCATCAATGCCGTGTTGACCGATACCAACGGAGTCGCCATCACGCCGCTTTCCGGCTCCGGTCCGGATTACAACTCCACCCTGCCCCAGCAGGTGTCCGTCAGTACGTCCGGCACGGTCACCACCAACCTGAGCGGCACCGCCACGGTGACCGGCATCTGCCAGCCGGGCGCGCCCACCTCGACCACGACGACCTCGGCCAGCACCTCCTCCACCGCCACCGGCAACAGCTGCAACCCAACCCCCTTGAACCAGCTCGGCACCTTCGGCACCGGCCTGCCGATCACCGGCAACCCCTTGGTGGTCCGCGCGCCGGGCGTCAACAACACGCAGCTGTGGACCGCCGCGCCCAACTCGCGCCAGTTCACGCCGTTCGACCTCGCGCTCGGTTCATCGGGCTCCCCCGTCCTGCTGCCCTTTCCGCCGAACTCGATGGTGCTGGACCCCACTGGGTTGAATCTTTATTTCGGCTCTTACCGCGAGTTGATGATCTATACCGCATCAACCAACACCCTCACCACCGAGGACACAACCGTGCCCGGCGTGGTGCTCGCCGTATCGCCGTCCAACAGCCAGGTCGTCATCGCCGACCAGCTTCGCCAGGTGATCTACCTGTACACTCCCGCGACGCGCACGGCGGCGACCGCGACCACGCAAAGCTCCACCACGGCCTCGTCGGTCATCAGCACCGGCGGCCTCGCCACACATGCGCAGTTCTCCCCCGACGGCAAAAACGTCTACATCGTCGGGCCGACCACGTTGACTGTTCACAATATCGTCACCGGCTTCAGCCAATACCCCATCGCCAACCCCAACGCGACCGTATCCTGCGCGCTCGATAATACGCAATCCAACCCGTTCTGCTCGCCCGACCTCGCGCTGACCGTGCCTTCGGTCGCGGTGTTTACGACCGGCACGGACCTGACAGCCCGCTCCTTCTGCCCCGACACGACCGCAACCCCGGTCACGTATTACCCGAACGCGGCAACGGTGACGGGCGCGGCCGCCGATCACTTGGCCGCGACCTCGGACGGCACACACATCCTGGGCGCGAACACCACACAGCTCTTCGATGTGGAGCACGGCCCGGTCGGCGACACGACCCGGTTCGTCGCCCCCATCGGCGCTTGCCCGGGCGTGACGGCTCCGGCAGGCCCGCTCGCGATCCAAACCACCCTGCGGCAGCTCGCGCTCACCGGCATCAGCCCGACGCAGATCGACCAGGTGCTGTCCTCGCCGGACTCATCCCGCGCCTTCATCACCTACACTGCGGCCGGCGCGTCCGGACTGCTTCCGCTTTACCTGCCCTCCTCCAACTTGGGCGGCACGGGGACGCTCCAAAATGTGCAGCTTGCTTCCGGCGCGCAGGCTCCCATCGCCGGTGCTTGGAGCCCGGATGCGACCTTGTTTTTCGCCAGCACGACCGGCGACAACCTGATCCATATCGTGAACGCGGCCAACTCGACAGACCAGCAGCAGCTCAACCCGCAGCTGACCGACTCAACCGGCAGAACAGTGCCGGCGCAATTCATTCAAACCCGGGCGCGGCCGACCTCCTAAGCTGCCTCCCCTGGAAAGCCCGCCGCCCACGGCGGGCTTTTCTTTTGCAACGGCACCGGTCCCTTTCTGCATCACAGGAGAACATATGGCGAAAACCAAGAGCAGCCCCGGTTTAGACGAGTTGAAGAAGAACGGCATGATGGCGCACCTGATCGAGTCGCTGGAAGCGGGCAAGGACATCGGACACTACGGCCGCCTGACCTTTGCCATGGTCGCCCGGCATTTCCTGCCGGAAGACGAGCTGAAAGCGTTGATGACCAAGGACAAGGACGTTTCCGAAGAGAAAGCCGACCTGCTGATCCGGCAGGTGCAGGGCAAGGACTATAACCCGCCTAAGCGCGAGCGCATCTTGGCCTGGCAAAAGGAACAGGAGTTCCCGATCATTCCTAATCCTGATGATCCTGATTCGGGGAATGTCTACAAAGACCTGAACTTCCCCGACCATGTATACGAGCACATTCAGCATTATGTTGAGCAGAAGGCGGAAAGCGGTTCGTAGCTAAACCCCATAGCCGTGCCGCATGACTTCGGTACCGTTGCGGGAACCGAAACCGGAGCATAGCGTGACGGTATGAGCGTTCTGCCTGCAGTGTGGCGTACGGCTGCCTGGGAATCGAGTCTTGCGCTTCTGGATTGCTTGCCCGTCCCGAAGCGGCGACGCCAAGCGGAGCATCTTGAGGTCGGCCGGTCCGGTGAAGAGGCCGCATTCTTTCATCTGCGCCGCAGCGGGCTTACGGTGATTGCCTTTGGCTGGCGGTCAGGCCGCGCGCCGGGCGACCTGGACTTGGTCGCCTGGGAAGGCGACACGCTCTGCTTTGTGGAAGTGAAAACCCGCACGGCCCGCGACTTCGCCGCGCCTGAGTCCGCTGTCGACCGCGAAAAGCGCCGGAGCCTGCGCCGGCTCGCGGGCTACTACCTCCGTCAGTTTCCCGACGGCACTCTGTCGCGCTTCGATGTGCTGTCCGTGTACCTCGAGCGCAGCCGCAAACCGGGGTTTGAGCACTTCCGCGATGCATTCGGCTGGACGGAACGGTAATTATTTATTTGCGTCCTGCCACTCCTCGTACCACGCCATCTGGATTGCCTCCAGCTTCGACTCGGTCGACTTGCCTGGATCATCCGCGAAGCCGTCCAGCTTGGTCACAAAAGTGTGCAGCTCGGTGAACCGGACCTTGAGCGGGTCCAAATCCGGGTACTTTTCCTGAAGCTGGATCCCGATCTCTTCGGCATCGTTCCACAAAATTTCCTGCGCCATCCAGGCTCCTCTACTTGCTTTGGCTGAGGGTCAACGGCTTGCCCTCGGAAACATAGTTCTTGTTCCAGCTCGGAATCTCCACGACATAGGTTCCCGGCCGCTCGATCACCGCTTGGCAGCCCAAGCGCGAGTTCAACTGGAGCCCCGGCGCCTTCTCCATCCGGTCCTGCTCCTCCTCGGTCGGCTCGTTTAACCCCCGCTCGCCTTCCTTCACGTGAATATGGCACGTAGTGCAGGCGCACACGCCGCCGCAGGCGTGGTCGAGGAAGATGCCGTAGTTCTCCGCCACGTCGAGAAACGACATGGGCAGCCCGTGATGGTCATACGGCAGGGTACCGAAGGGAAACTCAACCGTCTTGCCTTCCGGCGCGAATGTGACGCGCACTATATTTTCCGACGGGGGCTTCGACAGGTCAAACTCCTGCTGCTCCCGCACGTCCAAAGCATGGCTTTCGCTCAAGCTCATTGTGTTTTCTCCCGCTTGAGTTGCTCGTTCTCGCGCAGCGCAGCGTCGGCGGTACGCATTGCCTGCTCCATCTTTGTATTTGCCTCGGAAAGCTGGATGCGGAGCAAAAGCTTCTCCTCGGAGTTCTTAATCTCTCGGATGAGTCGTGTCTCCATCTCTTGCCGGCTCTCGGTTTGTGCTGCAAAACCCTGACGTACTTCATCTGACAAAGCTTGCAGTTTTGCCTTCAGCTCGCCCAGCTCCGGTGCAAGAAAATCTTGCAGTGCTTTCCGCACATCGCCGACGATCGACAGCTTCTCGCTCGCGCTCATAGCCTCATCCTATTCGATCTCCGCCTTCGCGAATGGATGCGGCGCGGACGGTCCTTCGCCCAGGTTTTCACCCGCCGACTCCATGGTCTTCCCGCCCAGCGCAGCCGAAACTGTCTGGTCCATCATCAACTCGGCCAACCGCCGCGTGGCTTTGTCAAGCGCCTCGATGCTGCCCCGGATGGCTTTGCGGTCCTCACCTTGCTTCAGCACGTGCAGTTCGTCCGAAACAGACCCGATCTCGGTCTGCTCTTCAAACCCAAGCTGCGACCAGGCCGGGTGTGTTTTTGCCTTCTCCACCCGCGCCAAAATGTCGTCCGCCTCCACCCGCGCCTCGATCAACTGCCGCTGTTCGAAGTCCGCCTCGGCATTGTCGAAGGAATCGAGAATCATCGTCTCGACCTGCTCGTCCGTCAGCCCGTAGGTCGGCTTGACCTCGATCTGCGCTTCCTTGCCGGACCTCTGCTCGCGCGCGGACACCTGCAGAATCCCATTCGCATCGATCAGGAACTTGACCTCGATCCGGGGCAGTCCGGCGGCCATCGGCGGAATTTCTTTCAGGTCGAACCGCGCGAGCGACCGGCAATCCTTGGCAAGCTCCCGCTCGCCCTGCACTACATGCACCGCCACGTTCAGCTGCCCGTCCACTCCTGTGGTGAAGTGCTCGGTCTCGCTTGCCGGGATAGTCGAGTTACGCTGAATGATCTTCGCGACCACGCCGCCCAGCGCTTCAATGCCCAACGAAAGCGGGGTCACATCGAGCAGCAGCATGTCCGCGGTCGCCGCGGAGCCGCCGGCCAAGATGTCGGCCTGCACCGCCGCGCCGAGCGCCACCACCTCGTCCGGGTTGAGCTCGGTATGAAGCTTGCGGCCGCGCTGGTCTACCTGGAAAACCTTCCCCACCAGATTTCGCACAAGAGGGATGCGGGTCGAGCCCCCAACCATCACGACCTCGTCGATTTGCTCGGGGGTGACCTGCGCGTCCTGGAGCGCCTGCCGGACGGGCGCGAGCGTGCGGTCCACAATCGGCCGGATCAGCCCTTCAAACTGTTCGCGGGTCAGCTCACGCGCATACGGTTCCTGTTCCGGCAGCTCAACAACAATGCGTGTGCTGTCTGCGGAGGAAAGCGCGATCTTCGCGTCGGTGACCGCCTTGCGCACGGCCTGAACCAGCTCAGGATTTCCGCGCACGTCCGTCCCGGTCGAACCGGCAATATCATCCAGCGCGATCGCGAGCAGCAGGTTGTCGATGTCGTCCCCGCCCAGGTGGGTGTCGCCGCCGGTTGCGACCACCTCGAAGATCCCGTCCTGCAATCGCAGGATCGAGATATCGAAGGTTCCGCCGCCGAAGTCGTACACCGCGACCAGGCCTTCCTTCGCGCGGTCGAGGCCATAGGCCAGCGCGGCCGCGGTCGGCTCGTTCACCAATCGCAGCACATCCAAGCCCGCCATGCGCCCCGCGTCCTTGGTCGCCTGGCGCTGCGCATCGTTGAAGTATGCAGGGACGGTAATCACCGCCTTCGAGACGGACGCGCCGAAGTACCGCTCCGCATTGCGCTTGAGCTGCCGCAGCACCTGCGCGCCGATCTCGGGCGGGGTGTACTCGTGATCGCCGACTTGAAGCCGGATCACCTCGCCCGGCGATACATTCCCGGCCACGCGGAAAGGAAACAGCTTGAGTTCGTCCGCGACATCTTCCAGCCCGCGCCCCATCAGGCGCTTGGCCGAATACACCACGCGGTCTGCGGACTCGCTCAGATACCGGCGCGCGCCGTTTCCGATCACCACCCGCTTTTCGCCGCTCAGAGGAAATGCCACGACGGAGGGAACGAGATTCAGCCCGTCCTCGCCGGGAATGACCACCGGCTGCCCGTCCTGCATGAAAGCGATCAGTGAATTGGTCGTACCGAGATCGATGCCGACAACACGGTCTTGCGCTTCATTGCTCATTCAACTCTTCCCTTGCGCGGGAGAGTTCAGCAGGTACTGCGCTTCCCCGTTGCCGAACGACCAATCCGCGCTGCTGTTTTCCGCCAGCACGATCATCACATCCGCCGGAGCAATCCCGGCCTGCTCTTCAAGCGCCCGTGCGACCTCGCGGTAGAGGGTTTGCTTCAACTCCTGCGGCCGCCCGGCCCGCAAAGTAATGTGAATCAGCGTGAAATCGGAGGTGCGCCGGATGCCCATGAAGCCGGGATCGAACACCAGCTCGTTCTCGGCATGCGGCGTAAGAGCGACGAAAAGATCGCCGTCCGGAATGCCGATCGCGGAGCGCATGGCTCCATACACCAGGCGCGGCAGTTTTCCGCGCCGTTCAGGAGCCATGCTTTGAAGGACGGAAATTCTAACCAGCGGCATTGTTTCCTTTCAGTTTCAGCTGCCGAGCGCTTCGCGCACATCGCGCACGAGATTGCGTACGTAGCGGCGCTTGTCGAGCAGCGCGGCCATGCGCCCCAGGCTTTGCCTGTCTTCAGCGTCATCCCACGTGACCCACTCGCGTTTGATGTCACTGCCCAGTGTGGCGTACTGCTGCTCAAACTGTAGGCGAGCCCTTTCCAGGTCCGCGCGCAGCTGTGGGTCGTTGTCGCCCATACGCATTTCTTCAAGCTGCATGTTCAGCTCGAAGACCTCTTCAAGCAACTCGGGCGGGGTCTTCGCCGGGGATTTCTCATCGGCAAGCGTCACGCCTTCGAGCAGAAGCAGGTACTCCGTCCGGCTGATCGGGTCCTTGAGCGTGCGGTAAGCGTCGTTCAGGAGGGAAGTCTGCTCCAGGCTCCACTGCTGTTTGTCTGCCCCGGCTTGCGCGAAGCGGTCCGGATGGACCTCGCGGCTGCGGCGGTAGAAGGCCTTTTCCAGTGCTTTGACGTCGAGCGCCAGCTTGTGCGGAAGCTGGAAAACGGAGAAGAAGTCGGCGGAAGCCGGTTGTGTCGCGTCCGCCATCAAGCTGAAAACGACGACCCGCACCCGCAGGACTTGGTCGAGTGCGGGTTGATGAAGTTGAAGCCCTGGCGCATCAGCGTTTCCTCGTAGTCCAGGATCATGCCGTGCAGGTACAGGAAGGATTTGGGGTCGACAAAGATGCGGATATCGTCAAATTGATATATCCGATCGCGCTCACGAGGCTGGGTATCGAAGCGAATGTTATAGGAAAGTCCCGAGCAGCCGCCGCCCTGGATGCCGAGCCGCAGACCGCCCTCGGTGGGCGCGATGCCCTCCTTCGCCATGGCCGCGCGGATACGCCCGAGGGCGCGCGGAGTGACTTCGATGCCCTTCTGGTTGGCGGGCAGGTTTTCGGGTTGAAGTGTCGCGGGAAGTGTGGCCATTAAGTTCTCGTATCTATTGGGTAGGTGGAGGTGCTTCGCTGCGGCTCACCGGCTGCTCGCCCAGCCGGGCTTTCGCGATGGCAAGCTCTACTTGCAAAAGAATTTCGCGGCGGGCGCTTTCCAGTTCACGACGCCCGCCCTCTATTTTCTCAAGCAGAAGGGCATGCCGCTCTTCCGCAACCTTGTCGCGCTGCGCCAGCATGTCGAGCAGTGCGGAATGCCGTTCCGCCGCGACCTTGTCGCGCTCTATGTCTTGCCTGTCAGCTGCATCCAGGCGCGCGGAAATCGCGCGCAACTCCGGTGCCACAAAATCCTGGAGGAGTTTGCGTGCGTCCGCGACCCAACTTGTGCCCTTTTCTTCCTTCATGCGCTTCCTACGCGGTCGCGACCGGCTGCGCCGCCTCGGCTCCCTCGCTCACGCCGTTCTTCGCCTTCCAGTCCCCAATCGCCGCGCGGATCGCATCTTCTGCCAGCACCGAGCAGTGAATCTTCACGGGCGGCAGCGCGAGCTCCTTTACGATGTCCGTGTTCGAGATCGTCAGCGCCTCGGCCACGGTCTTGCCTTTTACCCACTCGGTCGCGAGCGAGCTCGATGCGATCGCCGAGCCGCAGCCGAAGGTCTTGAACTTGGCTTCCTCGATGACCTGCGTTTCGGGATTCACCTTGATCTGAAGGCGCATCACGTCGCCGCACTCCGGCGCGCCCACCAGGCCCGTACCGACCTCGGTCGAGCTTTTGTCAAGCGTGCCCACATTGCGGGGATTGCTGTAGTGATCCACTACCTTATCGCTGTATGCCATGTCACTCTCCCTTGGTGCCGAACTTTTGTTTTGCGAGCCGCCCCAGGCCGATCCGGAACAACTCAGCAGCTACGATCAAACCCACACCTGCCAGAAATGCCGGAAACGCGCCGGCAGCCCGCTTACTTGAACCTGCCATGCTGTCCTTCTAGTGCGCCGCCCACTCAATCTTGGTCAGGTCAATCCCTTCCTTCACCATCTCGTACAGCGGCGACAGCTCCCGCAGCTTCAACACTACGTCGATCAGCTTGTCGGCCACGTAGTCCACCTCGGCCTCCGTGTTAAACCGCCCCAGACCGAACCGGATGGAGGAGTGCGCCACGTCGTCACCCAACCCGAGCGCCTTCAACACATACGATGGCTCAAGCGTCGCCGAGGTGCAGGCCGAACCGCTCGAAACCGCGATATCGTTGATGCCCATCAGCAAGCTCTCACCCTCGACGTACACAAAGCTCATATTCAGGTTGCCGGGCAAACGCTTGCCGGGCTCCATCGTGCCGTTGATGTGGACGTAGTCAAGCGCCGCTTCCAACTTGTGCTGCAGCTTCGTCCGCAAGGCAAGCTGGCGCGAAGCCTCGGCCGCCATCTCCTGCCCGGCGATCTCGGCCGCCTTGCCGAAGCCGACGATCCCCGGCACGTTCAGGGTGCCCGAACGCATCCCGCGCTCGTGCCCGCCGCCGTTGATCTGCTCGGAGATCTGCACGCGCGGGTTGCGCCGCCGCACATAGAGCGCGCCCACGCCCTTAGGCCCGTAAATCTTGTGCGCCGTGAACGACATCACGTCCACATTGTCCTTCACCACATCCACCGGCACCTTGCCGAACACCTGCACGCCGTCCGTGTGGAAGATCACCCCGCGCTCATGGCACAATGCGCCGATTTCGCGGATCGGCTGCATGACGCCGATCTCGTTGTTGGCCCACATGATGGTGACCAGGATGGTTTTGTCCGTCATCGCGGCTTTCAGGTCGTCGAGCGAGACGAGCCCGTCGGCCTGCACCGGCAGGTACGTCACCTTGTAGCCGGACTTTTCCAGGCGCTTGCAGGTGTCCAGCACCGCCTTGTGCTCGCTCACCTGCGTGATGATGTGGTTGCCGCGCTCGCGGTACATCTCGGCGATGCCCTTAATCGCCAGGTTGTTCGACTCGGTCGCGCCGGAGGTGAAGATGATCTCCTTCGCGGTCGCGCCGATCAACTTCGCGATCTGCTCGCGGGCGTGCTCCACGCCTTGCTCGGCTTCCCAGCCGAAGCCGTGATTGCGGCTCGCGGCATTGCCGAACTTGCCCGTGAAGTAAGGCGTCATCACCTCAAGCACGCGCGGGTCCATGGGGGTTGTCGCGTGGTTGTCCATGTAAATGGGCAGCTTGACGCCGTGCGGGGTTGTTCCGGCAAAACCTGTGACCGCCGGGACGATCTGATCGCCTTCGGGCGCGTTGAGAGGCGGGTTTTCGACCATCGGGTTGACTGTTGCTGTGCTCATCTTGCTCTCCACTTCTCAAGAGGGAAACCGAAACTCGGGCGCTACATCCGGATGGACACCAGGGCTTCCGGCATGGGTTTGGGGGTGCTGTCGACCAGGTCGCCGATGCGGATGTTTTGAAGCAGTTCGGTGATCGACTCGTTCACCCGCGCCATCGGTTCTTTGATGGTGCAGCTGTCGTTCAAGTCGCAAGGGCGCGGGCCGGAGCTGCACGCGGTCAAAAACAAGGGGCCGTCCACCGCGCGGATGACCTCGAACGCGCTGATCTCGCCCGCGGCGCGCACCAGCGCGTAGCCGCCGTTGGTGCCGGCCGAAGACCGCACCAGCCCCACCTTGGCCAGCCGCTGTAGAATCTTCGCGAGCAGCTGCGGCGGGATATGGTACGCCTCCGCGATATCCTTCGCGCTCACGGCGGGAGACGCGGGGTGCTCGGCCAGGTACTTGAGCGCCATCAACCCGTAATCAGCTTTTTTGGTCAGCCGCAGCATGTTTTTCCAGTATAGGAGCCGCTTCCGGGCCCGGCAATGCTCCCCGGCCGTTTTGTTGATAATTCTTATCCAAGCTCCGACACGGGCCCGGCGGAAAGGCTCTTGGACCGGAACAGCCCTGGCGCTACAATCACGAGCAAGCGGGCCCGCAGCGGATGGAGGCTCGTCCCGCGCTCAGAACGCCATGCCGATACCGTGCAAACACCCCCACGTGCGCGTCGTTTCCCGCCAGGACGATGCGGAGTTTGTCGAGTGCCAGGATTGCGGCGAGGTTTTCGACTCCGACGAGTTCCGAGATATGGAGATCGAGGAGAAAACCGGCCTCGCGGCGAAGCCCGAGGATGCCGAGGCGGACTAATCTCCTGGTGCCGGAGCCTGGGCGGCGGCCCCGTTGAGACGCCGCGCCATTTTAAGCGCGTAGTCAAAGCCGGAAACGCAGGCCAGCGCGGCCGTGCCCGCCAATGCCCAGTGCCGCAGCCACAGCACGGGCATCCAAGGGGCGATCTGCGCCAGGAGCACGGCAATGACCGCGATGATCTGCACCAGCGTATTGGCTTTGCCGAAAACGCTCGGCCGGAAGTTGCGCAAGCCCACCGTCGCGAACAGGAGCGCGCCGATCACCAAAATCCCGAAGTCGCGCGCGAACACCAGCAGCGTCACCCGCCGCGAAACCAGGCCGACATGCGTCAAGGTGAGGAACAGGGAAGAAAGCAGCAGCTTGTCCGCAACCGGGTCCAGGTACATGCCAAGGGTGGTCCGCTGCTTCAGCACCCGCGCCAGAAGGCCGTCCAGTCCGTCGGATATGCCGGCGATGACCAACAGCGTGAACGCCGCGATCCAGTGGCTTTCCAGCACCGCCAGCAGCAGAAACGGCACCAGGCACAGGCGCAGGAAGGTCAACTGGTTGGGCGCTGCGCGAAGCTGGCTCATCGTGCGGGTCGCCGCGGGGGCATACGCGATGCTATCCGATTCGGCTCCCCGCGCGTTCTTGACACCCCCCGCGCTTGCCCGTTAGCGTAGGGCCATGTCCTACCGTCATCATGCGCGCTTGCACATCCCGGCGGCCCGGTAAGTCTGCGCAAGCAAAGCAGGACCGAAGCCCGCCCCGGACAAGGCGGGCTTTCCTATTTGTGTGAAAGGCTTGGATGCAGGACGCAACGCTCGACTTCGGCAAAATGGACGGCCTCGTGCCCGGCATCGTGCAGGACGCGCACACAGGCGAGGTCCTGATGACCGGCTTCCTGAACGAGGAAAGCTGGCGCCGCACCCGGGAAACCGGCTATGTCACGTTTTGGAGCCGCACCCGGCAAAAGCTGTGGGCCAAGGGGGAAACCAGCGGCAACCGCCTCCGCGTCGTCACCGCCGCGACCGACTGCGACCGGGATACACTCTTGTTCCGCGTCCAGGTGGAGGGCGACGGCCTGGTGTGCCACGAGGGTACGGTGAGCTGCTTCACGCGGCCGCTGGAGGTACCCGCGTGAGCAAGCTGCGGCTCGGCATTCCCAAGGGTTCGCTCCAGGACGCGACCATCGACCTGTTCCGCAAGGCCGGCTGGAACATTTATGCGAACGGCCGCTCGTACTTCCCCGAGATCGACGACCCCGAGATTGAGTGCATGCTGATCCGCGCGCAGGAGATGGCGCGCTATGTGCATGGGGGCGTGCTCGACGCGGGGCTGACCGGCATTGACTGGGTGGTCGAAAGCGGGCTGGAGGTGGAAAGCATCTGTGCGCTGGTGTACGCGAAGCAAAGCCGCCGCCGGGTCAAGTGGGTGCTGGCCGCGCCCGAGGACTCGCCCTACCAACGCGCCGAAGACCTGGCCGGCAAGACGATCGCGACCGAGCTGGTCGAGGTCACAAAGCGCTACTTCGCGGGCAAGAACGTGCCCGTGAAGGTGGAATTTTCCTGGGGCGCGACCGAGGTGAAACCGCCCATGCTGGCCGACGCCATCGTCGAAATCACCGAAACCGGCTCCAGCCTGCGCGCCAACCGGCTCCGCATTCTGGATACCGTCATGGAGTCGGAAACGCGGCTGATCGTGAACTCCGCCGCCGCGCGGGACGGGTGGAAGCGCGCCAAGGTCGACACGCTCGCCCTGATGCTGCGCGGCGCGATCGACGCGCAAGGCCAGGTGGGGCTGATGCTGAACGTCCACCGCGACCGGCTCGCGGAGGTGCTCGCCGTGCTGCCCGCGCTCAACTCGCCTACCGTGTCCTCGCTCAGCGAGCAAGGCTGGTCGGCGGTGAATACGATCTTGGAAGAGGGCACGGTGCGCGATGTGATCCCGAAGCTCAAAGCCGCCGGGGCAACAGGGATTGTGGAGTATCCGCTCAATAAGGTGGTTTTATAGTGCCGAAAGGGTGCTTACCATGCTGTCGTTGAAGCACGACGGCATAGCCTTGGCGTTTGAAGACACAGGAGGGGATCTCCCTCCGATGCTGCTGGTTCACGGGTGCGGCTTCGACCATACGGTGTTCGCACCGCAGGTTGAGCGGTTCCGACGTACACACCGCGTGTTTGCGGTCGACCTGCGCGGCCATGGTGAAAGCGATGCGCCGCACCAGGAATATACGATGGCCGGCTTCGCGGATGACCTTGCGTGGCTTTCAGCGGAGCTCGCCCTCAAGAAGCCGGTCGTGGTGGGCCACAGCATGGGCGGCAATGCAGCGCTGGAGCTTGCCGCCCGGCATCCGCGGCTGTTGTCCTTGCTCGTGCTGATCGATTCGTGCCTGTTCCCGCCCGAGTCCGCCCGCGCTTCCCTGCTCGCGCTTGAGCAAGCCTTGCAAGGGGAAGACTGGCGTTCCGCCTGGCAAGCGGCGCTCGCGCCTTTGTGCCTGCCGATGGACAAACATGCATCGCGGTTGATTGCCTCGCTGCACTGTCCGCGGCATGTACTGGCCTCAGCCTGGCCGCACCATGTGACACGCTGGGACGCGGCCCCCGCCGCCGCCCGGTGCCGTGTGCCCGCGGCGTATATCCATGCGCACATGCCGCTGCTCGACCTCGAGCGTTTCAGCGAGCTCACGCCGCAGCTCCTCAGCGCGCAAACCCTGGGTTCCGGACACTTCGCGACCGTCGAAGTGCCGGAGCAGATCAACAGCATGATCGCCGACTTTCTTCGAATGCAGGAGCACGCATGGAAATCCTCCGCACCACAGGCCTAGGCGGCCGACGGGGCCGCGCTCGGGTGGCGCAATTGGCGCGGCGCGGCACGGCGCTGGATGCTCGCGTTGCGCCCGCGGCCGAGCGCATCGTGCGCGCGGTCCGCAAGGACGGCGACAAGGCCCTCCGCACTTGGGCCGCGAAGCTCGACGGCCTGCCCGCAAAAGCCGCCTTGCGAATTGAGCAAACAGACATGCGGATGGCGCTGGCCGCCCTGCCCACCGGCATGCGCAATGCGCTCGAAACCGCGGCGGCGAACATCCGCGCGTTCGCGGAAAAGCAGATGCCGCGGGATTGGGATTTCGAGCCCTCGCTTGGGTTGCGGGTCGGCCAGCGGGTGCGCCCGCTCGACTCGGTCGGCTGCTATGTGCCGTCGGGCCGCCATCCCCTGCCCTCGACGCTGCTGATGACCGCAATTCCCGCGCAGGTCGCGGGCGTGCATCGGATCGTCGCGGTCAGTCCCAAGCCCGCGCCGGAAGTGCTGGCTGCCGCCGCCCTGCTCGGCATTACCGAGTTCTATCGGGTGGGCGGCGCGCAGGCCGTGGCGGCGCTGGCCTACGGAACCGACACGATCCCGCGCGTGGACAAGATCGTCGGGCCGGGCAATGCCTATGTGACGGCCGCGAAAAAGCTGGTCGCTTTCGACGCCTCGATCGACATGCTGGCTGGTCCCACCGAGATCGTGGTCGCGAGCGAAATCGGCTTGCCTCAAGAGATCGCCGCCGACCTGGTTGCGCAGTCCGAGCACGACCCGGACGCGGTCGCGATCTTTGTCACGACCAAAGCAGAGCTCGCCCGGCGCGTCGTTGCTGAAACCAAGCGGCAGGCCAAGGCGAACCCGACCGCGGCACTTTCGCTCGAACGCGCCGGGGTGGCCGTCGTCGCGGGCTCGCTCGATGAAGCGCGCGCAATCACAAACGATCTGGCCGGCGAGCACCTGACCGTCGACTCCGCCGAGGACCTCGCCTGGGTGCGGCACGCCGGTTCGGTGTTCATCGGCCGCTGGAGCCCGCAGCCCATGGGCGACTATGTGTCCGGCCCCAACCACACCCTGCCCACAAGCGGCGAGGCGCGCCTGCGCGGCGGCCTGAGCGTGTACGACTACCTCAAGCTCATTACCGTGCAGGAGTACACCGAGGCCGGGCTGCAAACGCTTGGGCCCGCCGCGGTCCGCATCGCCGAAGCCGAAGGGCTGACCGGCCACGCTGAAGCTGTGCGCGCGCGGGGCGTGATGGCGTGAGCGGACCACCATACGGAAGCGCTCCGAGACCCCGCCCGGCGGTGGAACGCATGAAGGAATACCACCCGCCGCTCGGCTGCCGCGACGGGCTCCGGCTCGACTTCAACGAGAACACCCTGGCCTGCTCGCCGCGCGTGGCTGAAGCGCTCCAAGCCGTTACCGCGGGCGCGCTGACCCGCTACCCCGAGCGCGGCCCCGTGGAAGCGCTCGCCGCCCGGCACCTGGGCCTCCGGCCCGAGCAGGCCCTGCTCACCAACGGCGTCGATGAGGCCATCCACGTGCTGTGCCAGGCGTTTCTCGACCCTGGCGATGAGATCCTGCTGCCGGTGCCCACGTACTCCATGTACGAGGTGTACGCGTCATCCGCCGATGCGCGCATCGTTTCCGTGCAGGCTTCGCGCAAGGACTGGGCCTTTCCGTTTGAGCAAGTCCTCAAAGCCGTTACCCCGCGCACCCGTTTGATCGCGCTCGCCAACCCGAACAGCCCCACCGGGACCGCTGTCCCGCGCGGGCAAATCCTCACCATCGCCAAGCAAGCCCCGCACAGTATCGTGCTGGCCGACGAAGCCTACTTTCATTTCCACGGCGAAACGGTTGTGGACGATCTCAGCGCGTTTCCGAACCTGGTGGTCGCGCGCACCTTCTCAAAAGCCTACGGATTGGCCGGGCTGCGTTTGGGCCTGCTCGCCGCGGGCGAAAACGTGATGCGCTGGCTTCGGCGCGTGATCTCGCCGTACAGCGTCAACACACTCGCGCTGGCCTGCCTGCCCGCCGCGCTTGAAGATACGCAGTATTT
Source organism: uncultured Acidobacteriaceae bacterium (assembly GCA_964246845.1). Lineage (GTDB taxonomy): Bacteria > Acidobacteriota > Terriglobia > Terriglobales > Acidobacteriaceae > EB88. Next base: position 29,445 of record CAXTSB010000001.1, on the reverse strand, counting down.
GAACTGGTATGTCGGTGAGGTGCGGGCCGCCCGCGCCGAGCTTCATGCCGTCTGCGACGAACTCGGCATCCACGCTTGGCCTTCGGAGGCAAACTTTGTCCTGCTTGAGGTCGGTCCCGCGCATCGGGAGTTTACCCGGGCGATGCACGATCGCGGTGTGCTGGTCCGCGACCGCTCCGCCGACCCCGGCTGCGACGGCTGCGTGCGCGTCACCGTGGGCACGCGCGAACAGATGCGCGCGGCGCACGACGCGCTCCGGGCCGCGCTGCATGGTTCCCAAAAAAGCTGAACGGAAGCGGTGTCGTCCTGGGCTTGCAAGGGGTCATCCTGAACCCATACGTAGGTGTCACCCTGAATGAAATGAAGGATCCGCTTTCTTCACGATGCGGGCAAACAACAGATCCTTCGCTGCACTCAGGATGACACTTTCCTCTAATCGCGCAAGCCTGCATACCGCTTCAAAAGCGGTAGGATAAGGACGATGCCGGAAGCTCCCGCCCACCCTGTGAAAGCACCCGCGAAGCGGGCCGCCCCCAAGAAAGCAGTTGCGGCCCATCCCGCGCCCAAGCCCGCGGAAGCGGGCCCGAAGCGGACAGCGGCTCTGGACCGAAACACGACGGAAACGCAGATCAACCTTCAACTGACGCTTGAAGGCCGGGGCGAATATAAGGTAACGACCGGCATCCGGTTCTTCGATCACATGCTGGAACTGTTCACCCGCCACGGCGCGTTTGACCTGCAGCTCACCTGCAAGGGCGACCTCGATGTGGACCAGCACCACACGCTGGAGGACGTCGGCATCGCGCTCGGTGAGGCGTTCGAGCGTGCCGTGGGCGACAAAAAGGGCATCCATCGCGCGGGCTACTTCGTGATGCCCATGGATGAAACCTTGGCGGTGGCGGCGGTCGACCTGTCCGGGCGTACGGCGTGCAAGGTCAAAACCAAGGTACACACACGCTTGGTGGGCGATCTTCAGGCCGAGCTGGTGGAAGATTTCTTCGACGGCTTCGCCCGGGGAGCGCGCGCCAATGTCCACCTGAAAATCATGTACGGCCGGTCGAACCACCACAAACTTGAAGCGCTTTTCAAGGCGTTTGCCCGGGCGCTGCGCGGGGCGTGCTCGCGCGACCCGCAGCTCGGCGAGATGCTGCCTTCGACCAAAGGCCTGCTTTGATCGCGGTCGTCGACTACAAGGCAGGCAATCTCACGAGCGTGCTCAAGAGCCTCCGGGCCGTCAGCGGCGCGGAGTTCCAGGTCACCGAAGATCCCCAAGTGGTCCGGCGCGCCGAAAAAGTGATCCTGCCGGGCGTGGGCCATTTCGCGGCGACGCGCTACCTTGACGACGCGGGGTTGACGCCTGCGATCCGCGAGGCGATCGGGCGCGGCGTTCCCTTTCTGGGCATCTGCGTGGGCATGCAATGGCTGCTTGAAGGCAGCGAGGAAGCGCCGGAGCAGCCCGGGCTCGGATATTTCCTAGGCCGTTGCGGGCGGTTCCCAAGCGGGGAGGAGAAGGTGCCGCACGTGGGTTGGAACACGCTCTCGCCCCGCCATGCCCCGCGGGATACAAAGCTGTTCGCGGGCGTTGAGGACGATGCCGCCGTGTATTTCACGCACTCCTACTTTGTTCCGGCGCTCGGGACGTTCTTCCGGACGCGGGACAGCCTGGTGAATCCGACCGCCGCGCTGACGACATACATAAACAAGTTCGCCGCCGCTGTCGAGCACGAAAACGTGATGGGCGTGCAGTTTCACCCTGAAAAATCAGGGGAAACCGGCCTGAAAGTGCTCGCGAACTTCCTCGGGCTGCCATGCTGAGCAAGCGCATCATCGCCTGCCTCGACGTGCGGGACGGCCGCGTGGTCAAGGGCGTGCAATTTGAGGGCATCATCGACGCGGGCGACCCCGCCGCGCTCGCCCGCAAACACGCCGACGCGGGCGCGGACGAGATCGTGCTGCTCGACATCACGGCTACGCACGAGGGGCGCGGCACGCTGCTGGCGACGGTCGAGAAGACCGCCAAACAGCTGTTCATCCCGTTCACGGTGGGCGGCGGCGTCCGCTCCTCCGACGATGCGACGGCGGTATTCGACGCGTGCGCGGACAAGGTTTCCGTCAACTCCGCCGCGCTCGCCGACCCCGACCTGATCAACCGCATCGGGCAGCGCTTCGGCGCGCAGGCGGTTGTCGTCGCGATCGACGCGCGCCGGGGATCCGGCAACCCGGAGGACGCCGAGGTGTATGTCAGCGGGGGCCGCAAGCCGACCGGTAAACGCGCGGTCGCGTGGGCCCGCGAGGCGGAAGCACGCGGCGCGGGCGAGATCCTGCTCACCAGCATGGACTCTGACGGCACCCGCGCGGGGTTCGATCTAGAGCTGACCGCGGCTGTTTCCGATGCGGTGCAGATTCCGGTGATCGCTTCAGGCGGCGCGGGAACGGCGGAGCACTTCGCGGACGTGCTGACGCGCGGAAAGGCCGACGCCGCGCTCGCCGCGAGCATCTTTCACTTCGGCGTGGCCGATGCCCGAACCCTAAAGCAATGCATTCAGGATCAGGTGCCGGTGAGGCTGCCTTGCTGATTCCGGCGATCGATCTGATGGGCGGGCGCATCGTGCAGCTTGTGCAAGGCGAGCAGCTCCGCATCGCTTCCGACGACTTTGCTTATTGGATCGACCGCTTCCGCGGCTACCCGCTCGTGCAGCTCATCGACCTGGACGCGGCCAAGCGCGAAGGCGACAACCGGCGCTTGATCGAGCGGATCGCCCGCGAGCTGCCGGTGCAGGTCGGCGGCGGGGTCCGCACCGCCGAGGACGCCGAAGCGCTGCTTGCGCTGGGCGCACGCCGGGTGATCTTCGGCTCGGCATTATTCGGGGACGCCGGCGTGGACCTCCGGCTGGCGCAGCTCATCGCCGAGCGGATCGGCCCGGAGCACTTTCTCGCAAGCATCGACACCAAGGACGGCCGCGTCGCCGTCCGCGGCTGGCGCGAGCAGACCGCCCTCACTCCGGACGCGGCCCTCCAGGCGCTCGAACCATTTTGCGGCGGCTTCCTTTACACCCACGTCGATACCGAAGGCACCCTGCAAGGCTTTCCGCTTCCCGTGGCCCGGCGCTTGCGCCTCCTCACGCACAAGCAGCTCATCGTCGCCGGCGGCATCCGCGAACAAGCGGAGATCGACCGGCTGGACGCGCTCGGCATCGATGCGGTCGCCGGCATGGCGGTGTACACCGGGCTTATCGCGACTTGACCTGCCCACCCAACCGCCGCCGCACGACGGAGCCGATCAAGGCAAAGAAAGCCGCCATGGCAAACATGATCACCGCCCAGCGGTTCCGGTGCACCACGAGCGCCGCCCCGGCCTGCAAGGCCCAAAGCACGGCGAGCACGAACCAGATCAGCCACAAGCGCATCGGTACCCAGCCTAAAGCAAAAGCACGGAACCCGTGGGTCGGGCATGTTTGTGAGGTGCAGGCCGCCTTCCATGGAACGGCTGCCTCCCGTCTTACGCCTCCCGTGCTCGTACTCCGACGCGGACGACAGCAGGCGCGCACGGAACACACCGCCGCCGAATACGTCCATTCCCTACGCGCTCCGGGCGCGCAAGCCGTTCCGCCTCCAGATTGCCCGCACCGCCAGGAACATTCCTGAATCTTAAGGAGCATCATGCCGCCAACCCCTCAAACCGCGCGAACAGCTTCCCTGCCGCTCCCTGCCTTGCTCGGCGCGCTTTGCACCTTTTGCGCTTTCCCGTCCCATGCGCAGGATGCGCCCGCGACCGTGCCGGACGCCCCGTCTGCTGTACTGGCGGCGCTGGACCCGCAAACAGGCGCTCAAAGCACCCATACGCTCCAGAAAAATGCCACGCCGACCGCCAACACCGGCCAAGGTCCCGTGGACGCCGCAAACGGCGGCCCCAAGCAGACCAAGCGCATCCTGGGCATCGTTCCCAACTTCCGCGCGGTTTCAGCCGACACCAAGTTGCCGCCTCAGTCGGTCGGCGAAAAGTTCAAGACCACCGCGCAGCAAAGCTTTGATTACTCGTCCATCGTGTTTTCGGCGATCCTCGCCGGGGTCACCCAAGCAGATGGATCCGAGCCCCGTTTCGGTACAGGCATCTCCGGCTACGGCCAGTATCTCTATCACACGTACGGCGACCAAACGGACGAGAACATCTGGGTGCAGTTCATCCTGCCCGCCGTGCTCCACCAGGACTCGCGCTATTACACGCTCGGCCACGGCAGCGTCGTGCACCGCGCGATCTATGCTTTCGACCGCACCTTGATCACCCGCACGGACTCCGGCGGCGAAGCCTTCAACGCTTCCGAGATCGTCGGCGCGGGCGCGGCTTCCGGCATCTCCACCTGGTACTATCCCAGCTCCGAGCAGAACTGGACCAACACAGGCCAGCGCTGGCTGCAAAACGTGGTCATCGACGGCGCGACCTTTATGTTTCAGGAGTTCTGGCCCGACGTCAACCAGCGCCTCTTCCACAGCAACTGACTCGGCGAAGCGTTCAGCTTTCGCTCATCCACCGCACAAGGAGAACTTTGCCCGCCCATGCCCGCCAGCAAGCCGATCCGCATTGCCGTTTCTTCCCGCATCGACGACGCCCTGCTTCGCCACATGCCGCAGGGGGTCGAGATCGTCCACTATGACGGGACGGAAGCCCGGCTGGACCCGGTGGACATCATGGTGATGCCGAACTTCAACCCGACCATTCCGGTCGTGCTGCCCCCGTTCGAAGCGCGCTACCTCCAAACGCTCTCCGCCGGGGTTGAAGCCGCGCGCAAGCACCTGCCGCCCGGCACCATTCTCTTGAACGCCCGCGGCGTACACGACAGCTCGACTGCTGAGTGGGCGGTCGCCGCTATCCTGGCGAGCCTGAAATGGCTCCCCTTGTATGAGGGTCTCCAGCAAAAGGGCCGCTGGTGTACTCCGGCGGAGGGCGAAGCCCGCTGGGCCGAGATCCATGGCGAACCCTTAAATGGCCTCGCGCCGGTTCTGGTTGAGGAGCTCGCGGGCAAAACGGTGCTGATTGTCGGCTACGGCGCGATCGGCAAGGCCATTGAGGCGCGGCTGCTGCCATTTGAGCCCGCGCGCATCCTTCGGGTCGCGCGCACCGCGCGCGAGGGCGTGCAGGCGATCGCGGAGCTCGATGCGCTGCTATCCCAAGCCGACGTTGTTGTCTTGATCGTGCCGATGACGGAAGAAACGCGTCATCTGATCGGTGCCGCGCAGATCGCGCGCATGCAAAAGGGTGCGCTGCTGGTGAACGCGGCGCGCGGCGGCGTGGTCGACACCGACGCTCTCCTGGCAGCCCTTCGAGAGCGCAAGATCCGGGCCGCGCTCGACGTCACCGACCCGGAGCCGCTGCCCGAAGGGCATCCTCTTTGGAAAGCGCCGAACCTGCTGCTCACGCCGCACATCGCCGGCTCGGTCCCTCACGTGCTCGACCGCGTGTTCCGCTTCATTGGCAGGCAGGCGCGGCATCTGCTCGACGGCGAGCAGCCGGAGAACATCATCGAAGGTGCGTACTAAGTCCGGCGAACCCGCGCGAGCAGGCTGCCGGCGCGCTTCGAAGCTGAAACCGCGCCGCGCATAGTACGCTTGCGAAGGTAGCGTTCACACCCCTGCGAAGGATCACCTGGAGCGAATGGCGAAGTTCACGGTCGGCGTAGATATGGGCGGCACCAACCTCCGCATCGCGGGCTATTCACTCGAATGGGAACGGCTGCACTCGATCGCGATCCCGACCCGCGTCGGAGACGGCCCGGCAGCGGTGCTCGGCGACATGGCGGATGCCATCTGCCGCGTGATCGACGCGTGCGGCGGACGGGAAGCGCTGGAAGGGGTCGGCATCGGCTCACCGGGCCCGATTGAGCTGCCGGAAGGCCGCCTGCTGGAGCTGCCGAACTTTCCGGGTTTCTTTTCGACCGAGCTCAAAACCGAGCTGGAACGCCGGCTCGGCCTCCCGGTCGTCATTGAAAACGATGCCAACGCCGCGGCACTCGCGGAAGCGCACGCCGGCGCGGGCGAGCAGCACGGCGAGGACTCCCTGTGCATGCTCACGCTCGGCACCGGGGTAGGCAACGGCTTGATCTTCGGCGGCAAGATCTGGCACGGCTTCCGCGGCATGGCGGGCGAAGCCGGGCATGTTTCCGTGTGGCCCGACGGCATCCCCTGCGTGTGCGGCAACCGGGGCTGCCTGGAGCTGTTCGCCTCGGCCACCGGCATCGCCCGCATGGCGCGCGAAACCGCGTATGAGGGGCGCTCGCCGCGCACCCGCGCCTTGGTCGACGCGGGCTCGCCCGTCACTGCGCGCGACGTGGCCCGGTTTGCTGCGGAAGGCGATGAAGGCGCGCTGATTGTGTACGACACGGTCGGGCGCGCGCTCGGGCTGTCGCTCGCCGGCTTGGTCAATACGTTGAACGTGCCGCTTTACGTGATCGGCGGAGGGGCATCGGCGGCATGGCAGCTGTTTGCGCCCTCGCTTTTCCGCGAACTCGAGCGGGCCAGCTACGTGTACCGGCTGACCATGCCGGAAGACAAGTACAGCTACACCCCGGGCAAAACCAATGTGCTGCCCGCGGTGCTCGGCACCGACTCCGGCCTGCTGGGCGCGGCCATGGTCCCGCACTACGCGCCGTGAACCGAAAGCACGCGCCGCATACGGTCCTGTATGCTGGTTTCGCTGCCGCGCAGCCCGCCCCATGACCCGCAAGCCGACCATGAACGACGTCGCCGAGACCGCCGGGGTCGGCACCATGACCGTGTCGCGCGTGCTGAACGGGTCGAATCACGTTACAGAAGAAACCGCCGAGCGGGTGCGGCAGGCGGTGGCCAAGCTGGGCTACCGCCCCAACGAGATGGCCCGGGCCTTGCGCAGCCTCAAGTCGCGCACCATCGGCCTCCTGCTGCCCAACCTGCACGACCCTTTTTACGCCACCTGCGCGCACGCCCTCAACATGGTGGCGAACGCCCACGACTACACCGTCCTGCTGACCCTGACCAACGACGACTCCGGCCACGAGTACCGCGAAGCCCAGCGCATGCTCCAGCGGCACGTGGAAGGGCTGGTGGTCATCCCGGCCGGCTCGGCCCGCTGCCGCCTGGATGAGCCGGAGTTCCGCGAAATCCCGGTGGTGCTGCTCGACCGGCCGCTTTCACCCGGAGCCGAGGCCGACTCCGACTCCGTGGTGACCGAAAACGAAGCCGGGGCGCGGCTTGCCACCGAGCACCTCCTCCAGGTACACGGCGTCCGGCGCATCCTGTTTCTCGGGCACCGCTCCGACCTGTACACCATGGAGCAGCGCCACCTCGGCTTCGCGCGCGCCATGGAAGCAGCTGGGCTCACGCCCCGGAGCGACTTCAGCTGCGGCTCCGAGGCGGAAACGGAACAGGTGCTGCGCAAGGCGCTTGCCGGGCCTGACCGTCCGCAGGCCTTGTTCGCCGCGAACAATCTCGCGACCCGGCGCATTTTGTCCGCGCTTTTGCGCCTCCGCTGCCGGGTGCCGGACGAGATTGCCCTGGTCGGCTTCGATGACTTGGAGTTGGGCGACCTGCTGCACCCCGCCCTGACCGTGGTGCGCCAGCCGGCGGAAGAACTGGGCAAGACAGCGGGCCGGGTCCTATTTGCCAAGCTGAAAAAGCAGGTCGCTCTCCACCAAACTTCGCAAACCGTCCTGCCCGTGGAGCTGCTGGTGCGCCACTCCTGCGGGTGCGCCTTTCAGCCGCCTATTTGACGGAAAGCTTCGCCGCAGCCGGGGTTGTTCTTGAGCAGGCGGACCAGGAACTCGGTCCGCCCCGGTTCGGTTGAAAACCGGATGTCGCCCCCGAAGTTGCCCGCCACGATGCGATGGGCGATGTCGAGTCCCAGGCCCGTGCCCACGCCCGGCTCCTTGGTGGTGAAAAACGGCTTGAAGATATGCCCTTGGTGCTCCGGCGCGATCCCCGGGCCGTTGTCGCGGATGGCCACGCATACATGCGCGCCTTCCGCCCATAGGTGGATGCCGACCTCGCCGTTTTCGGGCGCCGCGTCGATGGCGTTGTCGAGCAGGTTGGTCCAGACTTGCGCCAAGCCCGAGCCCGCGCATACGACCTTCGTTTCGGACGGCAACAGGCCGGGGGCGACCTCTATTTCGACATGGATGCCCTTGTGCCGGAACTTATGCCCCAGGATGGTCAGCGTGCTTTGGAGCGTTTCGCGTACGTCCACCAGACCTTGGCGGTTTTTGTCGTCGTAGGCGTATTTCTTGACCGCGCTCACCAAGTCCGTCACGCGCCCGATGCTTTGCTCAATCGTATGGACATGCTCCAGGCTGCTCATCAGCGCATGGAGGTAGTTCAGCGCGTCCGAAAGTGTATCGGGCGGAAACGACTTGTGGGCGCAGCTCAGGTCGCCCTCGCCCCAGCCGGCCTGCGCCATGGTCGGCGCGATGCGGGCGGCGTTGGCGATGCCCAAGGCCTGGAGCCACTCTTCCAGCTGTTCTTCCCTGTCCGCCTGTTCGAGTGCGGTGAGCGCCTCCGGCTCCGCCGGGTGGAGTGTCTGCTCCTGCAAAGCGGCTAGGCACTCCAGCTGGCCCGGACTCAACCCTGCCCGGCACATGCGAAGGGAAATCTGCTGAAGATTTTCGACGTTCTCCCGCAGGTGCGCCGCGGCCCGGCGCGCCGCCGAACCCGGATTGTTGAGCTCGTGCATGAGCCCTGCGGCCAGGGTGCCGAGCGAGATGAGCTTTTCCCGGTGCAGCGCGACCGCTTGGTAGGCTTCGGCCCGGCGGCTGTGGTCCGCTAAGATTTTTTCGCGGACGGCGGGCAAATCCGCAAGGATGCGCCAAAAGCTGTCCTGCGGAATGCGCAGCAGCCGGCAGGAGGTGATCGCCATGCAGCGGGCGGAGCTTACCCGCCAGCCGGAAAGCAGCGGCACCTCGCCGAAGGTTTCGCCCGGCGCGTAGCGCATCAGGTGCTCCGAGCGCCCATCGTGCAGCTTGTCGATCGAGATTTCTCCTTCAACGAGCGCCCAAAACGCGAAATCGCCGATAACAGGCTGCAGAAGCTGTTCGCCTTGTCCAAGCCGCTCCCAGCGCGCATCGGCGAGCAGGGCCATGTCCCCGCTTTCCAAGGATGCGAACGTGGGCAGCCTGCGCAGTTCCGCGAGGGTCTGCTCATTGAGCTGCACCGCTTCGATTTGGACCGCTGCCTGCATCCGCTCCTTTAAAACTGCGCCAGGTACTGGTGCATGAACTGCACGGCGATGGAACCCTCGCCCACGGACGAAGCGACGCGCTTGACCGAACCGTGCCGTACATCGCCCGCCACGAAAATGCCAGGGATGCTGGACTCGAGCAGGTACGGTTCGCGGTCCTCACCCCAGGACGAAGGCAGCTTGCCGCCCCGCTTCAGGTCCGGGCCGGCGAGCACAAATCCGCGCTCGTCCCGGAGCACTGCTTCCGGCAGCCAGTCGGTTTTCGGCGCGGCCCCGATGAAGATAAACAAGGAAGAAGCCGGGCAGCGGTACCGCTCACCGTTTTGCTCCACCTCCATGCACTCAAGGTGTGTATCGCCCGAAACCTCGGAAACTTGAGCGCCGGTCTTCACTTCTATTTTGGATGTGCCGGCAATCTGATCGACTAAGTATTTCGACATGCCTTGGGCGAGCGACCGCGCACGGACCAGCATGGTGACCTTGCGGGCGTACTGGCTGAAGTGCATGGCCGCCTGCCCGGCTGAGTTGGCGCCCCCGACGATGAAGATTTCCTCGTCCAGGCAGGTTTGCGCTTCGCTCAGCGTCGCCCCGTAGTACACGCCCGCGTTCAAGAGCCGGTCCGCGCCCGGGATGTCGAGCCGCCGCCAGTGCACCCCGACTGAAAGCAGCAGCACGCGGCAGCTCACCTCGCGCCCGTCGCCGAGCGCCACCCGATGGTAGCCGTCCTTGCTGTGGACTCCGGTGGCGCACTGGGTCACAAACTCCGCCCCGAAGCGCGTGGCCTGCGTAAGCGCGCGCCGGGCCAGGTCTTCGCCGCTCAACCCGGCCGGGAAGCCCAGATAGTTTTCGATCCGCGAGCTTGAACCGGCCTGGCCGCCGGGAGCCTGCGGTTCCAGCACCAAGGTGCGGAGGCCTTCGGAGGAGCCGTATACCGCGGCCGCCAGCCCCGCCGGACCGCCGCCGACCACGATCAGGTCATAAAACTCGTTCCGTGCTTCCGTCCGCAGGCCCACCCGTGCGGCCAGTTCGTTGAGCGAGGGCTGCGCCAAGGCGGAACCGTCGGCGAATAAGACAGCGGGTAACTTACTTTCATCCACCTTATAAGAGGCTAGTAACCGCGCCGCGTCTTCGGCCGCGGTTTGCGGGTTGATCCACTTAAACGGTACCTGGTTGCGGCTGAGAAACTCCCGCACCCGATGATCTTCGGAAGACCATCGGGTTCCGACGACCTGAATGCCGTCGTAACTGGGCTTGGCCGCGCCGCCCCACGCTTCCAGCAAGTCGTTCAGAACCGGATATAGCCGCTGCTCCGGAGGATCCCAAGGCTTGGTCAGGTAGTAGTGGATGCGGGCCGTGTTGATCGCCTGGATCGCGGCCTCTGTATCGGCATACGCGGTCAGCAGCGTGCGCTTCGCCTCCGGAAAGACCGCCTGCACTTTTTCAAGAAACGCCACGCCGGTCATGCCCGGCATGCGCTGGTCGGAAACGATGAGGGCAACCGCATCGCCCCGCTGCTTCAGCTGCCCGCAAAGGTCCAAACCGGCCTGACCGCCGCCGGCGCGCAGGATGCGGTATTTTTCCCCGTACTGCCGCCGCAAATCCTGCACAACAGCTTCAAGCACGCTGATGTCATCGTCTACGGCAAGAATGACCGGCTTTGCCATGGCCTTTTGATTGTATGCCTCGCGCGGGGGCCGAGGCTGGTTTCACATACCTGCCACAATATGCGTAATTTTTACGCTAATCAGCCGAGCTGCCTCCAAAATAGTAATTCCACGAAGGTTGTACGCGCGGGAACCATGAAAAAAGTTCTTGCATTGCTGTGAATTTGCGGTACTCTTCTCACACAACAAGCACAAATGGAAATGCCGCACTAGCGCAAAATCGAAACAGCAATTACCTTCGGGGTGTACTCTGTTCCAAATTGAAACACTTCTCCCTCAGATTCTGTGCGTCTTTCGCGATTCCTGCGTAGCATGAACGCGAAGGCACCCGTTGATCCCGTCCGAGCCTCTGTTCAAAAGGAAGTCGGAGCGGAACCCACGAGCCCCCAGGCCACAAGGATCTTCGCATGATGAATAAGGTCATTCTCGCCGACAACCAGGCCATCTTCCGCACCGGTACGGCCAAGGTGCTTTCCATGGAAGACGACTTCCGCATCATCGCCCAATGCCCCGATGCCGACCGGCTGCAAAGCGCGCTGGCCACCTTTCGGGGCGCCACCGTCCTGTTCGGCTCCACACTGAAGCTCGACCCGGCGCAGCTGATGCACCAGATCAGCGCGGCGGGCAGCCGGGGCATCGCCATCCTCGAAAATAACGAAGGCCAGCAGCCCTATCTCAACGCCCACGTACATGGCCTGATATTCCGTTCCATTACCGGCTCCACGCTGGTGGACTGCGTCCGGCGGGTGGGACGCGGCGAGCGGGCGATCCACTCCGCGCACCTCGCGCCGACAGCCTTGCCGGAGGAAGATGTGGTCGGCGCACGGGTACGCGACCGGCTCACTCCCAAGGAGATGAAAATCGTCGCGCTCATCGTACAAGGCTGCAAAAACAAGGAGATCGCCCTCCGGCTCGGCACCACCGAGCAGGTGATTAAGAACTACCTGCGCGGGGTGTATGACAAAACCGGAGTCTCCGATAGGCTGGAACTGGCCCTGTTCACGATCCATCACAGGATCCTGGCCGATGCCGCGGCGTCGGTGAACAACTTGGCATTGCACGCTCACTAGGGCGCGCCGGTGCGAGCTTGGCTACCCTCCCCCGAAACACATGGCGGCGGTCAAGCTCGCATCAGCACGTACCCCGTGTTGGGCTTCCGGTCAGCGGCGCAGCCGTTCGGCGATTGATTTGCCCTGCGTGAAGTGCAGGAGGTAGTCCGGGCCGCCCGCCTTGGAGTCGGTGCCCGACATGTTGAAGCCGCCGAACGGGTGCGCCCCGACCATCGCGCCCGTGCACTTGCGGTTCAGGTACAGGTTGCCGACGTGGAACTCGCGCTTGGCCCGGTTGAGCGTTTCAGGCGCGCCCGCGTACACGGCACCCGTGAGCCCGAACTGCGTACCGTTGGCCACGTCCATGGCTTCTGAAAAGTTTTTGACCCGCAGGATGGCGAGCACCGGCCCGAAGATCTCCTCCTGCGCGATCGCCGCATCGGGGGAAACATCGGCAAACACGGTAGGCTCGACGTAGTAGCCGCCTTCTGGCGTGTCGATCGCCTTGCCGCCCGCGATTAAGCGGCCCTCGCTCTTGGCGATGTAGCCCAGCACACGCGTGCGCGCGGCCTCGTTGATCACCGGGCCCATGCGCGGGTTGGTCTTGGGATCGCGGACGCTGATCGCCTCGACACCTTCCCGAATCTTGTCGAGGAACACGTCATAGATCGGATCCTCCACGATCGCGCGCGAGCCCGCCGAGCATTTTTGCCCGCCATAGCCGAACGCCGCCGCCAGCACGCCCTCGACCGCCTCGTCCACGTCTGCGTCCGCCGTCACCACGATCGCATCCTTGCCGCCCAGCTCGAGGATGGCGCGCTTGATCCAAATCTGCCCGGGGCGCGGCTTGGCTGCTTTCTCGTTGATCTCCAAGCCCACGGCGCGCGAGCCGGTAAAGGCGATAAAACGCACTTGCGGGTGCTCGACCAGCGCGTTGCCCGGGACGGCATCGCCTTGCAGGAGATTCACCACCCCCGGCGGCATCCCCGCTTCTTCCAGCACGTCCACGAACTTTGCCGCGATAGTCGGCGCTTCCGGCGAGGGCTTCAGCACAACGGTGTTGCCCGTCACAATAGCCGCCGCGGTCATGCCCATGGCGATCGCAAGCGGGAAATTCCACGGCGGGATCACCGCGCCGACCCCGAGCGGGATGTACTGGAGCTCGTCATGCTCCCCCGGCAGTTGGATCGGTGTTTCCGCGCCGGCCAGCCGAACCGCCTCCCGCGCGTAAAAGTCCAGGAAATCGATGCACTCGGCGACATCGGCGTCCGCCTCGGCCCAGTTCTTGCCGACCTCATAGGTGAGCCAGGCGCAGAACTCAAATTTGCGCTCGCGGATGAGCGCGGCCGCGCCCGTGAGGAGCGAAACCCGCTCTTCCAGCGGCGCGAACCGCCAACCCTCGAACGCTTGGCGGGCCGCCTGGACAGCACGGTCGACCTCCGCCGCGCCCGCCGTCGGGGGGACGCCGATGACCTCGGCCGGCCGCGCGGGATTGCGCGACTCGAAAGTCGCGCCCGTTTTGAAGCGCTCCCCGCCGATCACGAGCGGATACGCGCGCCCGAGCTGCCCGGCCACCAGCGCGAGCGCTTCTTCCATCTCGTGCGCATGGCGGCCGTGGGAGAAGTCGGTAAAGGGCTCGTTCTGGAAGACACCTTGCGGCATCCGGGTCTGGATTTGGGTCGTGAGAGCGGCTGCGATGGCCATGGGAATAGTGTAGCGCCGGGCAGGCTGCAAAGCTGTGTATGGCTTCGTGGCTACTTAATGGACCGCTGCAAGGCTCCAAAACGGCAAAACGGATTCAAGAATCCAGTTCTTAGCTGCGTAAGCATCAGCTTTGCTCCCGCTGGACAAGCGTAGCCGCCACGACCCTAATAAAACTCACGTTCGTTCAGAAGCTCCTGAGAATGCGACTGAACGGCAGCAATTTCGACCGTATCGCCTGAGACAGTTTGACCGGACATTCCAGCAAAATTTTGGTCAGCGGACTTGGATGCTTAACGGCGCGGCGGTTATGTGACCCTTGGCAACCAGCGCTTCGTCCTCTGGTAAGGTTGCGCCAGTGCTGATCAGATGTTCAGGACTTAAGTATTCCGCATATAAACAGTAATTCCCGGGGGCAATCGATTTCGTTGACAAGTCGATGGTCCAAGTACGGATTTCTCCCGTATTCAGTTTCAAGTAAGCGACTTCAGGTGGTGGGCCGGCGTAACCGCAGCCTGCTGCATTTGCACCAGCCGTTTTGCCCTCTTTTGTCAGAATCTCCGCAGTAAAGCCGTAGTTGCATGTTCTCTGAAAGTCTCCGAAAAAGTTCGGTAAGTACACGCCGTTAGACCCGGATTTCAGCCTAAGGGTCACATGAATCCTACGGCCTCTCCGGTAAAGAGAACTGGTTGTGTCGATTTCTAAGCTTATAAGAGGACTGACTTGTGGTGTACCGAAGGTTTTGCACTGATCCACGGGTTGACTAAGTGCTGCAGCAGAGTTCAACAGTAGGATCCCGGCCAAAGCTGCCATGACCGACTTCTCCTTCACCCGTTCGGATTTCGCCGGCTTGCCCATAGGTGCACTCTCACTTTTACAGATACCACTCGGCTGCGCTTTGTTCCAATAGCATACTGCTTAGTAGGTGACCTGCTCAACGACGCCCAACGCGGCGTCATGACGGCAATCTATACAAAGTTCATCCAGGATGATGCAAGCTTCACAGAGTGGTGGAACGGCGCAGCACGCTTGCCGCTTCGTCATTCGTGATCTTGCGTACGCATGGGACTTCCGGCACACTGGCTGCATACAGCGGGGAGGCGAGCATGACGCACGACCCAGTCTGGATGCGCGGGCTGCTCGCCGTCCACACCGCCGCGGGCTTTGGGAGCTTCCTGCTGGCTCCGGTCGCGCTGGTGACCGCGAAGGGCGGCAAGCAGCACAAGCGCTGGGGCATGGTGTATCTGTGGTCCATGGGGCTGGTGGCGGCGACGGCATTCCCCATGGCCCTGTTCCGGCCGGTGCTCTTTCTAGCGCTGGTCGCGGTGTTCAGCTTTTACGCCGCGTTTTCCGGTTGGCGCGTGCTCAAGCTCAAGGGTCTCGCACGCGGCGGGAGCGCGAAGCCGATCGACTGGTTTGCCGGCGTGCTTACCTTCGCTACAAGCGCGCTGCTCGCCGGCCTGGGTTGGTTCCGGCCGGACATCATGCACATGCCGCGCATCGTGCCCGTGATCTTCGGCCTGATCGGCATGCGGCTCGCATTCGTGGAGATGCGCAGCTTCGTCCGCAAGCCCAAGGAGAAGCTGTTCTGGTGGTACACGCACCTGGGCAACTTCATCGGCAGCTATATCGCCGCGTGGTCGGCATTCAGCGTCACGGCGATCGCCGCGATTGCCGGGCAGCATGTGCTCCTATGGCTTTGGCCTACGCTGGTCGGCGTGCCTGCGATTATCGCCACGACCGCCTACTACCAGCGCAAGTTCAATGCGCCCGTACCGCAGCATGCAGCCTGACTCTACAACTCCTGCCGTCGCCGCACCCGCTTTTCTTCCAAAACCGGCTGCCTCCAAGGGAATGTATTGCATTCCAGCTAAGAAGTTTTTCGAAGGAACACGCGCTGCCTGCCTCGACTACCAGGAATAAGTTCCGTCCTTATGTATAAAACTGCCGGTCGGCCCGTCCTCGGGCAGCTGTGCAAGCCGCACGATGGCGACCGCGCCTTCCTCAACCGTTTGCGGCCCGCTGTGGTTGTTTAGATCAGTTGCGGTGTAGCCGGGGCAAGCAGAGTTGATCCTGATCTTGGTGTCGCGCAGGTCATACGCCAAGCCCACTGTAAACATATTCAGTGCCGCCTTAGACGCGTTATACGCAAGAGATTTCGCATGATAGAACGGCGAGCCGGGATCACTGTTGATGTCGAGCGAGCCCAGCCCACTCGACACGTTCACGATCCGCGCGTGCTCGGCCGCGCGCAGAAGGGGTAACAGCGGCTGCGTGAACGCGACCGTTCCGAAAAAGTTCGTTTCAAATGTTTGCCGCAGTATTTCAATATCAACGTCACTGGCATGCCCGTCTTTCTGCTGTATGAAAATGGCTGCATTGTTGATCAGCACGTCCAGATGCCCGAACTCCTCGTTAATTTGCCCGGCGAGCGCCGCGCCGCTTTCGGTGGCGCGGTTGAGGTCCGCCTCGACGGCGCGGACATCCGAGCCTTCCGCACGCAGCTTGGCCGCGGCTTGTTCTCCCCGCGAAGCATCGCGTGCTCCCAGCAGCACCGTAAAGCCCGCATGCCCCAGCTGACGCGCCACCTCGAAGCCAATGCCCTTATTTGCTCCCGTGATTAAAACCACTTCCGCCATAGGACCTCCAGTAAGGGTTCTCGCCCTTAGATGTACAGTGTACACCTATCAGGTAAGCGCTTTGTGCAGAACTCTCTGTACAGTTGCATTCATGGCCTATCCCGCAAAAACCAGCCAAGCCGGGATACTCACGGCGGCGCTTGAGGAGGTGGAGCAGGGCGGCCTTGAGCATGTCGCGATTCGGTCCGTGGCGGCAAAGCTCGGGCTTGCGCCCAACGCACTTTACCGCTATTTCGGCAGTCTTGCGGAGCTACAGGCCGCCTTGGCGGAGGAGGCTCGCCGCCAAGTGCTGTGCGCGATGGAGCAAGCCGCCGGCCGAAAAGAGCCTGCGGATGCCATCCAGGCCATCTCGGAAACGTATCTCCGGTTCGCGCGGGAACGGCCGCGTGTGTACGCCCTGTATATGCATACCTCCGGGTCCGGCGTGAAAACGCCGCAGTGCGCGCGCAATACCGAGTTCTTCCTTGAGCATGTCGCGCGCGTTTACAGCACCGAAGCCGTCCTGGAGGCCTCGCATGCGCTTTGGGCGTTTCTCCATGGATTGGCCGTCCTGCATGAGGCTGGCGTCCTGAGCGTGGAGCAGTCACGGTCCAGCCTCGCGTTCGGCCTCCGGACATGGCTCGCCGGAGCATCGGAGCCGAGTTCCGGATAAGCCGCTACTTCGCCGCGGTAGTTTGCGTCGGCGCCGCACCCCGGTCCACATCGATATAAAACAGCTCCGTCGCCACCCCGAACTGCTCCGGCGTGCCGGCCCACGGCATGACCTGCCAGTCGGTCGTCGGCGTGATTGTTTGCCGGTGCGCCGGGTCGCCGACTTTCACCGGCATCCGGAACGGGTCCACGTCGACCTTCCAGCGGTACGACACGCGGCCCGGCTCGAACCGGAGCTGCAGCATTGGAATGGCTGTATGACGCAGGTACTGGTCGAACTCCGGCGTCAAGTCCATGCCGCTTTGCCGGTTGAAGAACGCGACCACGTCCTCGGTCAGGATGGTTTTGTATTTGAACCGCTGATAGTAGTCGTGGACAAGCGCGAACCATTTCTGGTCGTCATCCACCACGCTGCGGAGCGTCGCAAGGAACAGCGCGCCCTTGAAGTATTGGTCCTCAGTAGGCATCGCATTGATCCCGCGCTCGGTCAGGATGGGCGCTTTGTCCTTCACCTTGGGCTTGAAGCCGTTGACATAGCGGATCGCGTCGGCCTTGCCGTACAGGTACTCGACATACAGGCTTTCGGCATAGGTGTCCCAGCCTTCGTGAATCCACATATCCGACACGTCGCGCGCCGAGATGGCGTTGCCGAACCACTCGTGCCCGCTTTCGTGAATGATGATGAAGTCGAACTTGGGGCTGATGCCGACTCCGGTCCAGTCGCGCCCGTAGTAGCCGTTGGCGTAGTGATTGCCGTAGGCGACCGCGCTTTGGTGCTCCATACCGGTGTACGGCACCTCGATCAACTTATAGCCGTCGCGGATGAAAGGGTACTCGCCGAGGTAGTGCTGAAACGCGTCCAGCATGCCCTTTGCCTGCGCGAACTGTGTTTTGGCTTTTTCGAGATTCTCAGGCAGTGCGTAAAAGTCGACCGGCACGCCGGAGTACGTGTCGGACCAGTGCGCGTACTTGCCGATGTTGAGGGCCACGTCGTAGCTGTTGATCGGGTAATGCACAGCCCAGTCCCAACGCGTCCAGCCTCCGGGCAGGTCGGTTTTCGCGGCGAACTTGCCGTTCGACACATCGGTAAGCCCGGCCGGCACCTCAATCGAGAGCTCAATGCCGTCGTCCGGTTCGTCGCGCCATTGGTCCTTGGACGGCCACCAGATGCTGGAGCCGTCGTCCTCGCACGAGGTCACGATCCATGGATTGCCGGACGGGTCCTTGCCGAAGGTCATGCCGCCGAACCTGCCGACCGCCTCCAGATGCCCGGAGTAAAAGAAGTCGATGGTGTACTCGGTGCCGGCTTGGAGCTCCTCGGGAAAATCCACATACACCGCCCCGAGCTCGCGCGTGTAGTGGAGCTCCGCGCCGCCCATCGCGATCTTGTCGACTTGGAGGTTGGGGTAAAGGTCGACCTGCACGCGGCGGCCCGGAGCGAGCATGCGGAAGCGGATTTGGTTGTCGCCCTGAATGGTCCCGGCGGATGGGTCAACCCGCACGTGCAGCTTGTAGGAGAGGAGGTCGTTGTTCGCGCGAAACGGGCCGTACGCGCCGCGCAAACGGGCCGCCGCGGGATCAGGCTTGGCCAGCGGGGCAGGCTGCGCTTGCCCGGGTCCGGATGGAAGCAGAGCGAGCAGGAAAACGGCGAGCGGAAGACCGACCATCCCGCAAGCCTACCGCACAGGCGCTGGTGCCGGCGCGGATGCCGAGCCGGATGACGTACCCGCCGGGCGGTTCGCCGCAAGCAGAATGGCCCGCAGCTCGTTCTTCATCAGCGCCACGGCACCGTGTAAATCCCGCAGCATCGCTTCGCGGTCCGCCAGCTCCTCGGCCGTGAGCTGCCTGCCCTCGGAAGGATCGCTGGTGAGGCTTGCGATGCTCGCACCCTCCTTGCTGCCCGCCGCCCGCAAGCGGTGCAGCCTGCGCCACACATCCGGCAGCGACGCGTTCGGGGCAACATTGTCGGGCAGCTGGCCGTCACCGGCCTCCGGCGTTTGCAGGTATGCCTCGACCGCGGGTGGATAACGGCTCGTCTCGTTGGGCGCGGCACCGAGGATCTGAGCAAGCATGTTGTAGGGCGAGCGGAAATTACGGCTTTTGCTTTTGCCCGCGCGCAGCTGCGCCGCGGAAAGCGCAACCGTGGCCGCGCCCGCGGCGATGCCGAGCGAGTTGCCGGGGCCGTTCAGGTTCGGCGACAGCTGCAGCGCCGCACCGGCCGCCCCAAGCGCGCCGCCGGCGACAAAGGTTGCGATATTCAAACGGTTGCCGCGCCTCTCCGCCTCCGTCGCGAGCACGTAGCGGCTGTCCTCGGCATGCGCGGCTTCCGCATCGATGCGGCCCAGCATTTCGTCCGCGTCGAAGGAGGCGAGCAGGACTTGGGTGGTGATCGACTGCCGAAGGGCAAGCACCTTTATCGGATCAGCCTTTCTGTCGAGGGCGGCAAGCTGCTCTAAATCGTTATTCACGCCGATGGCTTGGGCCACCGCCCGCGCCGGAGGGTTGAGGCTTTGCGAAAGCGCCGGCACTGCGAGGAGCACGGAAAGCCAAAGAAAGCGCACGTTTAATCGCCCGCCGCGATGCTTTCCGCCTGCTTCGACATGGTCGCGGTGCGCTCCAGCTTGTCCCAGTTGAACGGGCGCCCGTCGACGGCGCGCTTAAGCGTTTTGAACAACACAAGCGAGAACACCTGACGGTAAGTGAACCGCTGCAGCCAGATGTGGAACAGCAGCATGGCATCGCCTTTGCTGCTGGGGTGGCGGCGCTCCAGCGAGAAAGCGAGCGCCGAGGTGACGAAGTCGATCGCCAGGAAGGTGAGGAAGTACACCACCAGCTTCTCAAAGTTGACCGCGCTCGCGGCTTCCGGGTGAAAGAACTTCTGCCATAGAAAGCTGACCGCGCCCGCGAGAAACATAAGGTCGATAAACGGGGAAACCAGCGGCAGCAGGATTTGGAACACCAGGATGTTGGGCAGCGCAAACAGGCCCATGGCACGGTTGGTGCGCAGCGCCTGCCGGTGCTTGAACACAGCCTGGAGAATGCCGAACGACCAGCGGAACCGCTGGCGCATGAGCCCGCGCATGTTTACGGGAGCCTCGGTAAAGGCGAGCGCCCGGTCCTCGTAGACGACCTTATAATTCTTTTCAAGCAAGTTCATCGTCAGGTCGGCATCTTCGGCGACGGTGTTCAGGGGGTAGCCGCCCGCGCGCCGGACCGTCTCCGTGCGCCAAGCGCCGATCGCCCCGGGTACGACTGTGACCACGTTGAACAGGTCGAGCGCGCGCCGCTCGAAGTTCTGGCTGGTGATGTATTCAAGCGCCTGCCAGCGGGTCCACAGGTTTACGCGGTTGCCCACCTTCGCATTGCCCGCGACCGCGCCGACGCGCTCGTCGGCGAAATGCGCCACCAAACGCTCGATCGCGTCGGGCGCGATGACCGTGTCCGCGTCGATGCCGATGTAGAACTCCTCCGTGAGCTGGCCGAGCGCGTAGTTGAGCGCCTCGGCCTTGCCTGCGTTTGGCTTGGTGAGCACGGTCACGCGGCCGCTCGCGATCTCCTCCCGGTACGCCTCGCGCGCAACTCGGTAGGTTGCATCAGTAGAGCCGTCATCGATGACAAGGACGCGCAAGAATGGGTAGGAGGAGCGCAGGACGGAGCGCACTGTGCGTACGATGACGGTTTCCTCGTTGTAGGCCGGGACCAGCACAGCGACGCGCGGCGCGATGGGTTCGAGCGGCGCGCGCGGGCGGAAGCGGTCGATCAACGCGCACACGCCGATGATGAGCAGCCGCGCGCTCATCAGGACGTCGCCGACGAAGAACACGAAGACGACGAGATGGGTGAGCGAGGAAAACGCGAAGAAAGCCGCCTGATCAATCCGCGCCTGCCACCATAATTTCGGCGAAAGCGGCGGCATGACCTCCGCGCGGGTCTTGCCCATGAGCTCGGAAACGGGAACAAACTCGTAGCCCCGTGCGCGCAGGGTTGTGATCAGCAGCGGCAGCGCGGCGAGGGTGGCGGAGCGGTCCCCGCCGCCGTCGTGCATCAGGATGACGGACCCTCGGAAATCCGGACGGCCCGGCATGATCTGCAACTGCTGCAGCACACGGTCGACGATCTGCTGGGGCGTCTTCCGCGTCCGCTCGTCCCAGTCGTCGGTATCGATTTTGTTGCCGACAATAGTGTAACCGGCCTGCTGTACGGTAAGGGCGGGCTGTGCTTGGTCGGCGGTGTCCGGCTCTTGGTCAATCGAGTACGGCGGCCGGAAGTAAAGCGGCTGAATGCCGAGCTCCGCGCCGAAAAGCCGCTCCGTCACGTTCAATTCGAGCTTAAGCTGCCGGTCGGAGATTTCCGCGATATTGGGGTGCGTAAAGGTGTGATTGCCGATCTCGTGGCCCTCACGCAGGTACCGCCGCAGGAGGCCCACATGGTCCTGCGCGGCTTCGCCGATGACCATGAAAGCGGCATGAACGTTGTACTTCTTAAGCACATCCAGGATCTTCGGCGTCCACTTCGGGTCGGGGCCGTCGTCGAAGCTGAGGGCCAGTCTGTGCGGATCGTAGCCGTAGTAGTGAATGCCGAAAGGCCTCGGCAGCTCGGTCATATGCTCGTCGGTGACCGTGAAGCGGCTTGTATCCAGGTCGATCTCACGCCGGCCGGTTTGCGGCGCGGCGGTCACGCGCAGGATATCGCCCTCGCCCTCGGTTTCCACGCCCTTGCCGGCCGGAACCTGCCGCAACAGGTCGGGAGCGTTCGCCGCGGAAGGATGGTCCCACACCGACCATAGCGAACCGTCCTCGGAGCCGAGCTTCCAAAGTGCGAACGTCCGCAGCCCGAGCTGCCGCGCCGCCCGCATCTCGTTCAGCGCCGTCACTGAATCCAGAAACCAGACCTGGTGCCGCACATGCGCGTCATCATCGTCGTACGCGAAATGCGGGTTCAGCTCGTCGCCGTTGAAGCTGACCGAGGCTTCGGCGTCGCGCGCCAGGTCCCATGCATCCTGCACGGAAACTGAGTCGGAACCTTCCACCTTGGTCGATTTAAGACGGCCTTTCGCGTCGATGGGCTGCTGCCAGTCGTAGCCGTAGTTGCCGATGGCGAGAATCAGCTTTTGCTTGGGGATGTACTTGGCGGCACGCGCCAGGTTGGCTTCGAACCAGTCCTCGGACGCGACCGGGCCGGGTTCGGATGTATCCTCATGCTGGTCGTAGTTCATCAGGATGGCGCCGTCCACAGCCGCGCCCATCGCGTGCAGCGTCGCGGGGTCGGACTCAGCCGGCACGTTCACATACAGCCGCAGGCCTTTTGCCGCGAAGTCGTTGTGGAGCTCGGCCAGCCACTGCGCGTATGGCTTTTGCGCCGAGTCCGGCATGTCTTCCAGGTCCATGCAGATGCCGCGGTATTTGGGGTTCGCGGCGAGCATCCGGTCGAGCTGCACATGCAAGCGCTGCCTCGCTGCGGGGCTCTTCAGCATCGCCGCCGCGACCTCGCCTTTCCATTTGCCGGCGACCGCGTCGTAGTCGTTCAGCATGGGGAAAACTTCGGTATCTTCCTTGGCGTCGGCGATGGTTTGCGCGACCCCGTTTTCCGGGTCGATTCCGTGCACGCCTCCTTTGCCGTCGACCACGTCATAAAAGTGCGCCGGGTATAGGTCCGTGACCGCTTCAAGCCTGCCGTCGGGCGTGACGGTATGGAGCCAGTCGGGAAACAGCAGGTCGATCTGGTGAATGTGCGCGCGCAGGGAGGCGAAGCCTTCGCCCTCGCTCAGAGGACCGCCCTGGAGAAAGGCGGCGCGGAGACCCTCGTCCTGATTCAGCGTGACTTCGGACGGACGGAGGTGCGACTTTCTCCTCGCCGGGCGCGAGCCCTTGAGCTTGGCCGCGGCTGCCGGCACATAGGCGTGGAAATTGCGGTGGGAATCGGGAAACGGCAGACCGGGCAGGGAGATATGCTTAAGAACGCCGACAGAGAACAGCACCAGAATAAGGGTCGATGCGACGGCAGTGACGTCCAGGACGCGCCGCAAGCGCTTCCAGCGTTTCCGTTGCGGGTCGTAGAAGACGGCCTTCATTGTGGCTGCACTCCGAGAAAATCCGGACCCGAGCCGCTGCCGGGTACGTTATTCAGACTACGCGCGTTCGCGGCATTCGACCATCGCGGGCGTAGCTTGGCCCGCCGAGCCGTGCCATGCTGGGAAATGGCGCTGCTCCCGGCCCGTTTTGGGCTGTCCTCGAAAATTTTTCTTCCACTCGCGCTCGGTTTGGCCCTTCGCTTGTGGTTTGTCTATCACGACCCGGGGCTGACCGGCGACCCTCTGTTATATGGCGCAATCGCGCGCAACCTGCTCCAGCACGGAGTGTACGGGTTCGACCCCGGCGCGCCGACGCTGATTCGCCTGCCCGGCTACCCACTGTTTCTCGCGGCCTGTTTTCAGGTGTTCGGGGTGGACCGCTATTACCCCGTGCTGTTCCTGCAAGTGTTTCTGGACCTGCTCGGCTGCTTGCTGCTCGCACGGCTGGCTGCCCGGCTCGCACCACCCGCGCTGCGGGCGCGCGCGGCTTCCGCGACCCTGTGGCTGGCGGCGCTGTGCCCGTTCACCGCCTGCTACACGGCCACCCCCTTAACGGAAACACTGGAGCTGTTTTCAATCACCGCTTCCCTGCTTGCCTTCGCACGCGCTTTGGGCATTGGCGAGCTGCGTGCGTCGGCCATGCCGCGTCCGGGCGCGCTGGCCGTCTCGGTTTTGTTCTGGACCTACGCCGCGCTGCTCCGTCCGGATGGTGCGCTGCTCGGTGTCGTGCTGCTCGGCGCGCTGATGGTGCGTGGGCGGCAAGCGGGGCAGCTTCGCCGCGTGCTGCTGACAGCCGGGGCAGCCGCACTCTGCTCGCTGCTGCCGTTCGTGCCCTGGACACTCCGCAACTGGCATACCTTCCATGTCTTCGAGCCGCTTGCCCCGCGCTACGCCACCGACCCCGGCGAGCCCACCAACCCGGGCTTCCAGCGCTGGACTAAGACCATTTGCGCCGACTTGGTCTGCACCGCGGAGGTGTACTGGGCGGCGGACGACGCGCCAATTACGCTCGACTCGCTCCCGGCCCGCGCCTTCGACTCACCCGCGCAATTGCGCGAGACCGCCGCGCTGCTCGATGAGTACAACCGACACACCACGATCACCCCGGCGCTCGACGCGCGCTTTGCCGCGCTGGCCCGGGAACGGGAACACGCCCACCCCGTCCGCACCTACCTCGGCATGCCGCTGCTGCGCTTGGCCGATATGTGGTTCCGCCCGCGCACGGAGCTGTTCAATATGGACCTGCGCTGGTGGAACTACCGCTCCGAAGGGCCGGATACGGTGCTCGCGTACGCTTTCGGGGCGCTGAATCTCGTGTATCTCGGGCTCGCCGTTCTCGGCGCGGCGCGGCATCCGCCTATGCTGGGTGTCTTCGCCGCATTCGTGCTGCTCCGTTGCGCTTTGCTGTGGACCATCGAGGCACCCGAGCCGCGTTACACGCTGGAGTGCTTTCCGGTCATTTTCATCCTGAGCGGGCTCGCATTCGCGCGGTTTACCTCGAAACAATCTCCGTCCCCTTCGGAACAGTCAGCGTGAAAGCCTTTTCTGGCGCATGATTCAGCATGATTGCGGTATACGTCGCGGTTCGGTTGTCGCCGGTCGGCATGGTAAATACTTGTTTAAGCGAGGTCGCTGTCTCCGGGTCCACCCAAATGTCGATTTTGGTGAACAACGGATCCTTACCCGGATTCTTCGGTACAAGTCCGAGCTTGACGATCTGCTTACCCCCTGGGGCGGTGTCCGCGCCCTCATAGCTCACATTCCAGTTCACTTGGAGATCCTTTCCGCTGCCTCCAAACCCGAGTGTGGCGAAGCTCTCAAATTGAGAACTGTTTGCCCCGGGATGCAGAACTGTTTCCTGCTTTATGCCGGGCTGGTAAAGGTCCAACTCGCTGCCCTTTTCAACGGTCTTGTACAACACATCCTTTTCCGCGGGGACATCGTTCTCAGTGGCGATGTGCGCAGCCATCGCAGTGCCGGCTTTTCCGCCGCGACGAAAATAGATGGTTCCTTTCTGCACGTCATGCTCATCGACTACCTTCGTGTACTGGTCCCAGCTGAACTCTGCCTGCGCGCTGGTGAACTTTGCCGCCGCTGCATCCAGCTGCGCGAGCACCTTTGTCAGCTGCGGGTCCTCTCCCCGCGCGCCCGCCGCCAGGCACAGCGCAGCCGCCCACACCCCCGTCCATCGCATGTACTCTCCTTATCGGCAGTTCGCGGAAATCTGTTCAGCCCTCGGCGAAAGAAACTTCACCGGTGCGCCCAAACCTTGTACGCCGTCACCTTGCCGCTCGCGTCCTTGAGCGGCTCCCAGCGGTCAATCGTAACCGGGCCTGAAACCGGCGCGATAGCCGAGGCGAGCGGAGCCTCGAAATCGCGCGCCAACACGCCTTTGGCCGGATGCACCGCGTCCGCCGGCACTTCGTAAATCGCCCCCGAGTCCGTCGGCTTCACCAGAACGGTTGAGGGAGAAAGATTATCCGCCACCGGGTGATCCCGGTAGTTAAAGACGTGCGGCGTGATAAAGATGAAAGCAAGAATGAGCGTGACCATTACGTCGTAATGGAAGCTGCCCCGGTCGTATTTCCAAAAGATATAGCTCTTGATGAGGTTCACAAGTTCCTATAACCGCCCGCGCGGCTTGCGGTCCCTTCGGGACGTGTCTTTGTCAACGGCATTTCTGCTTCTAAAAGACCGAGCCCGCCCATGTACGGCCGCAAAGCCTCCGGCACCCGTACCGACCCGTCTTCCCGCTGATAGTTTTCCACGACCGCCGCCCACGCCCGGCCTACCGCCAAACCTGAGCCGTTCAGCGTGTGCAGGTGCTCTGCTTTTCCGGCTGCATTGCGGAAGCGGATATTCGCCCGCCGCGCTTGGAAGCCCTCGCAGTTCGACACGGAGGAAATCTCGCGGTACGCGTCCTGACCCGGCAGCCAGACTTCCAGATCGTACGTTTTCGCCGCGGAAAAGCCCATGTCCCCCGCGCACAAAAGCACGCGCCGGTACGGAAGCTCCAGCCGCTCCAGGATGGCTTCCGCATCGCGCGTCATACGCTCGTGCGCCGCGGCGCTTTCCTCGGGCCGCGCGAATTTCACCAGCTCCACTTTTATAAACTGATGCTGCCGAATGATCCCGCGCACATCGCGCCCGTAGGAGCCAGCTTCCGCGCGAAAACAAGGCGTGCAGGCGCAAAACGAAAGCGGCAGCTCTTCCGTACTCCCGTCAAGAATCTCATCCCGCAGCAGGTTCGTGAGCGGTACCTCCGCGGTCGGGATCAGCCAGTGGTCATTGTCCTGCAAATCTCCCGAAAACTCCGAGCAGCGGAACAGGTCGTCCGCGAACTTAGGCAGCTGCCCGGTGCTCCAAAGGGAGCGGCTGTTCACCATCAGCGGCGGAGCGACTTCCAGGTAGCCGTGCTCGCGGGTTTGCACGTCCAGCATCCACTGCGCGAGCGCCCGCTCCAGCCGCGCGCCCGCGCCGGTCAGCACGGAAAAGCGCGCGCCCGACAACTTAGCCGCGCGCGGCAGGTCCAGGATGCCAAGGGCCTCGCCGAGCTCCCAGTGCGGCTTGGGTGCGAAGCCAAACTCCGGCAAAGCACCCCAGCGCTTCACCTCCACGTTCGCCTGCTCGTCGGCCCCGGGCGGCACATCGGCCGCGGGCAGGTTCGGCAGCCCGGCCAGCAGCGCGCGCATCTGCCCTTCCGCCTCATCCGCCGCTGCCTGTAAGGCTTCACCCTCCGCTTTCAGCCGCCGCACCTCTTCCATGATCGGCTCGGCATCGGTCCCGGCGCGCTTGGCCCGGCCTACCTCGGCGCTCAGGCTGTTGCGCTCGGCCCCGAGCTTCTCGGCGCGGGTGATGCGCTCGCGCCGGGCGGTATCTAATTTCGCAAAGTCCTTCAGAAGAGGGGCGTTATCGAGCCCGCGCGCGCGCAGGCGCTCCTCCACGAGCGGCAGGTTGTCGCGCAGAAAGCCCAGATCGTACATACCCGCTTATCTTACCCGGCCAGCTCTTCTTCCGCTGTTTGCGCGACCGCCCGCACCGGCGCGGCTGCCTGCGCGAGCCGGTGCCCCACGGCTACTGCCGCCAGGCACAAGAACACGGAAAGCGCGATGTTGGCCAGCACGCGACCCCATGCGCCCACGCGCAGCAGGTCAAAGGTTTGCAGGCTGAACGAAGAAAATGTGGTAAACCCGCCGCAAACGCCCACCAGAACGAACAAGCGGGTGTTTTCCCCGGCGGCAAACCGTGTTCCCGGCTGCGTGAGCGTGCCGAACCACCCGATCAAAAACGAGCCCAGGATGTTGATCCCGATCGTCGTCCACGGCATTTGCCGGTTCAGCCCCGCCGTCCATACCGTCAGCCCGTAGCGCAAAACGCCGCCCAGCGCGCTCCCGAAAGCGACCCAAAGAAAAGACATACCCCGCCTCAGACAAAGAATCGGCAGGAGTCATCAGCCTGGCCGGCTTGCGGACGCGGCGGTTTCTCGCAGAGGGAGACCCCATTCCCTGCCTCCCATCTTAGCGCCTCCGCGATACCATGGACCTGCCGCCATGCCCAAGCGCTTCGCCTCCCTTGCCCTTGCGTCCGTTCTGCTCGCCTCCGGGCCGCCCGCGGGGGCAGCCGCGTACGACGGTCACCCCAAGCTCGTGGTTCTGCTCGTCATCGATCAATTCCGCGCCGATTATCTCCAGCGCTTCCGGTCGGAGTTCAAGGCGCGCAACGGTTTCCGGCTGTTTCTCGACCGCGGCGCGTATTTCCCTGATTGCTACTACGGCTATGCCAACCCGAAAACCGCGCCGGGCCACGCCACGCTCGGCACGGGCGCTTACTCCGACGGCCACGGCATCAGCTCGAACGAGTGGTGGGACCTGAGCCGGAACAAGGACCGGCGGGTGAGCTCGGTTGAGGACGAACGGTATGTGATCGTGGATGTACCCGGCGCGCAAACCGCTGCGCAAACAAGCGCGGCAAATCCGGCGAAAACTCCCGGCGCGTCGCCCCGCAATCTGCTTGCTTCGACTTTCGGCGACGAGCTCCGGCTCGCTACGAATGGGCAGTCCCGGGTGTACAGCGTTTCGCTTAAGGATCGCGCCGCGATCCTGCCCGCGGGCGCCGCCGCGAACGGCGCATTTTGGATCGATGAGGTGTCCGGGCGCTTCGTGACCTCCAGCTACTACATGCGCGAGCTGCCCGCGTGGGCCGCGCAGTTCGACACGGGCCCGGTGCCCGCGCAGGCCGCGGCCAAATCCGGTGTGGGGCAAGTCACGAACTTTTACTCCCAAGTCGGCGCGACGCCGATTGCCAATGCCTATGAGCTTGCCTTTTCCGAAGCCTTGATCGCCGGAGAGCAGCTCGGCACGCACGCGACCACCGATATGCTGACTGTTTCGCTTTCCCCAAATGACCTCGTCGGCCACCGATTCGGGCCGGACTCGCCCGAGGAGCACGCGATGGTGCTCGCGCTCGACCACGACCTGGACAGCTTCGCGAACTGGCTGGAAACGCACATCCCCGGCGGCCTTGCCAATGTGGTGCTCGCGTTGTCGGCCGACCACGGCATCGCGCCCACCCCGGAGGTCTCGTCCGCGCTCGGCCTGCCCGGGGCCTACATCGATACCGACAAGCTCCTGGCGGACCTGAACCAGGCGATGAACGCGAAGTTCTCGCCCGGGGAGAAGGTCGTATACCTGCTGCCGCACCAGGAGCTGCCCTACCTTTCCTTAAACCAGCCCGCGTTTGAGCGCGCGGGAATCATCGAGCAAGAAGCCGAGGATGCGGTCAAGGACGCAATGGGCCCGGCGTTCCTCTCCCTCGCCGCCGCGCCTGCCCCCTCACAGCCCGCGCCGGAAGCGGAGCCCGCACCGGTGACCGCGAACCCGACCGACCCGGCAACCGGCCTTCCGCGTCCGGCGACAAGCCTGACGGTCGCCGCGAACAGCCGACCCGCGCCCGACCCGCGGCTTTACCGCACCTACACCCGGCAGCAGCTCGCCGCCGGGCAGCTGCCCGACACTGAATTCGGCCGCCTGCTCGCCCGCAGCTACAGCCCCAACGGCGGTTGGTATGTCGCGGCCTTTCCCGTCGCCTTCCAAATGGAAGGCAAGGGCCCGGGCACCACGCATTTTTCTCCCTACAGCTATGACCGGCACGTGCCGCTCGGGTTCTACGGCGCGCCGTTCGCACCCGGAACTTACCGGGGCCGCGTGGAGCCGACCGACATCGCGGCGACGCTGAGCTCGGTGCTCGGGATCAACCAGCCTTCCGCCTCGGTCGGCCATGTCCTCACCCAAGCCCTCAAGCCCGTGGGCGAGTACCCCTTCTATCCCAAGCCGCCCGTGCGGCGCACGCGCCGCGGCGTCAAGCCCGCTCCGGAAGAGCCGTCCCTGCCGGACCTGCCCTTGCCCGCGCTGCCCGATACCGCCCCGCCCGCCGCGCCGACGCCCTCGGCGCCGCCCGCACCCGGAAAACCGCA